>DASYXA010000019.1:0-7042 GCA_035935465.1 Candidatus Limnocylindria bacterium
CGGGAGCTTCGCGCGCGCCTTCGTCGCTTTGCGGATGCAAGGAGCATTGGAGAATCCGACGCACTCCGACTCATCGTTTCGGAATACTTGAACGAGATCGTGAGCGTGCGCGAGCTCGAAGCGGCCGAGCGCTGGCAGTTCAAGCAGGCATATGCGACGTTCCAACGGGACAATTCAGGGAAAGGACGGACGGTGCCCTGGTCTGAGCTTCAACGCGTGATCGCCGAGGCGCGAGCCAAGCGAACCACGAGGCGCCGGTAGTCGTTGGTCCGCCTCGAGCTGGATGAGGCATTCCTCTCGGACGCGCAACGACAGTTCGAGTACCTCGCCGAGACCGAAGAGTGGGCGCGCATCGACCGTCTTGACGAGGACATCGTGTCACTGCGCGAACGCCTAGCGACGTTTCCGGAGCTCGGACGTGAGTTGGCACGAGCGGGCACGCGGACGTTGCGCCGCATCCCGGTCGGTCGACTGCCCTACTTCGTCTGGTACCGGTTCGACCCACACGGCCAGGGCGTGGTGCGTCTGTCGCGCCTGTTCCACGCGCATCAGCGCACGCCGAAACCACGAGTCTTCTAGCCTGCCCGCGATGGCCGCGCCAACCCTCTCCGAGCAGGTCACGAAGCTCTACGACCTCATCGCCGGCTACCACGCGACGCACCTCCTGGAGATCGGCCGAGCGCTCGGCGTGTGGGAGACGATCACGGCGCGGCCGGGGATCACGTCCGACGCGCTCGCGACACACCTCGGCGCGGACGCGTTCTACGTGGACGTTCTGGTCCGCACCGCGTTCGCGTTCGAGCTCGTCGATCGCGACGGCGATGGCTGGCGCATGGCGGCGCACTTCGACCAGATCCTGGGCACCCCGAGCGCGACGTTCTACCTCGGCGGAGCGGCCCGGACGCACCAGGTGGTCGCCCAGGACTACACGAGCTATCCCGAGCGCATTCGCACGGGTGCCCGCGTGCCGTACCAGGCGCACGGCAAGGAGTTCATGGCGGTCGTGGCGAGCGGACTCCAGGCGCTGCCGCGGATCTTCACCGACCTCGTGCTCCCGAAGCTGCCGACGCTCCAGGCCCGGCTCGAAGCCGGTGCGCGCCTGCTCGACGTCGGCTGCGGCGGTGGCTGGGCGCTCGTGCAGCTCGCCGAGCGGTTCCCCAATGTGACCTGCGTCGGCGTGGACAACGAGCCGTACTCGATCGAGCTCGCGAACGCGCTCATCGCCGAGCGCAAGCTCGCCGGTCGGTGCGAGGCCCGGCTGATGGAGGCGCAGCGCCTCGCCGAGGACGGTGCCTACGACGTCGCGACGAGCTTCCTCGTCATCCACGAGATCGATCCGAAGGACAAGGCCGCCGCATTCGCCGCGGTCGCCCGGGCGCTGAAGCCGGGCGGCCAGTTCGTGATCTTCGATGAGCTGTATCCGGTGACCGACCCGGAGCTCCGCACGATGCCCACACGCTTCGCGGCGCTCGCCCAGTGGTTCGAGCTCACCTGGGGCAACCGGCTGAACACGAAGCCGGAGCTGGCGGCGCTGTGCGCGAACGCCGGGCTCACGCTCGCGGAGGAGACGGTGTTCTCGCGCTTCTACATCGGGGTCGCCGAGAAGCCAGCCAATGTGCTATAAGTAGCACATGCGGTCGATCGGCGTTCGCGAGCTGAGGCAACAGGCGAGCCGCTATCTCCGCGAGGTCGAGCAGGGAGACTCCATCGAGGTGACCGATCGAGGTCGTCCGGTCGCCCGACTCGTGCCGATCGCTCCATCGAGTCGCGCCGAAGCGCTCCTGCTGACCGGGCAGCTCATGCCCGCGAGCCGCGACATCCTCGGTCTCGGCGAGCCGCTCGAGCCGAAGGCCGGAGTGCCCCTTCCGAGCGCGGCACTCGCCGCGATGCGCGAGCACGAGCGATGAGCGCGCGGACCTATCTCGACTCGTCAGCCCTGGTCAAGCTCGTCATCCGCGAAGGGGAGTCGGCCGCGCTCCAGCGATTCCTGCGCCGGAGGAAGGGGCCGTGCACGTGCGCCCTCGCGCGCGTGGAGGTGGTCCGCGCGGCGAGCGCCCACGGGCCCGAAGCGGTCAGCCGCGCGCGGCAGGTCATCGAGGGGGTCGAGATGTTGCGGCTCGACGACGCTCTGCTCGACGCCGCGGGAAGCCTCTCCCAGCAGCGGCTCCGGAGCCTCGACGCGATCCACCTGGCCGCCGCGCAGCGTCTGGGCGGGGATCTCGCCGTCTTGGTCAGCTACGACGAACGGATGCTCGCCGCCGCGCGGTCCCTTCGCATCGCGGTCGCGAGCCCGCACTAGGAGCGACCGCACCTCGCGGTGTCGTGAACCCGGTCGCGACGAGCTTTCGCCCGGTGCCGGACGCGGAGCTCCGCACGCCGGGCTCACGCTCGCGGAGGAGACGATGTTCTCGCGCTTCTCCATCGGGGTCGCCCACATGCGCTAGCCGAGCGGTCCGATCTTCACGCCACCGAGGTTGCGCTGACGCTCCGCGATGGTCGGCCGGCCCCGCCGCTCCATGTATTCGGCGAATGGCACGTAGTGGGGGTTCTCGCACAGCGTCGTTCCCAGGATCGTGAGCGGGTGCGTCTCGATGCCCGCGAAGATGAGCACCGAGCCGGGCAGCTTCTCGATGTTGTACGTGCACACGACGACCGCCGGATAGCTCTTCACGGCTTCGGTGACCTTCGCCTCGAAGACCATCAGGTCCTCTGACGCGGGCCAGTCCATGTCGCCCCAGCCGATGAACCCGAGGAAGCGGATGAGCTTCGTCCCGCGGGCGACCGCCGCATCGAGCGCCGCCCCGATGGCGCCCAGCAACGCGTCGGGATCGTGAACGCCATTCACCAGGACGATGTGGCCGGCCTTCAGGTCCGCCGCCACGTCACGTCCGAAGTCCTCGCCGATGTAGCCGAGGACCTGCTCCAGCCGGTCCTGTTTGCCGAAGAGCACGGCGACCTGCGCCGGATCGTCGAGCGAGTGCGCGAGGAAGCCCAGTCGCCCGCGCAGCTCCTCGTCGCTCGAGTAGAAGAGACAGACATGGCTCGGTACATCGACCTGGAGATCGCCGAAGCCAAGGGTCGCTCGCGTCACCGCCGCCCTCCTGTGGTCGAGTCGTATTCCTGGCCATCCCGCAGCATCCGGCCCTGCGCATAGGCACGCCGCCACGCCGGGCAGCTGAACCCAAATGCATTTTCGAAGCCGGTTTCCGGCCGCACCGGCATGGCGACCCCCGCCTTCCGGAGGGCGAAGAACGTGTGGCAGATCGGCAGGCCGACGATGTTCGCGTAGCAGCCGGCGTAGGACGCGACGAGAGCGCTCCCGCCGTCCTGGATCGCGTACGCGCCGGCGCGGTCGAGCGGCTCGCCCGTCGCGACGTACGCGCGGATCGCGGCGGCGTCGGCCGGCTTCATCGTGACCGCGGAGCGCACGCCGAACCGGAGCGCGCGGCCGGCTGCGTTCATCAGGGCGACCTCGGTCCGGACGACGTGTGCCCGTCCGGCGAGCTGCTGGAGGATCGCGACCGCCCCGGCCGGGTCGGCGGGCTTGCCGATCCGCTCGCCGTCGAGCTCGATCATCGTGTCGGCCGCGAGCGTGACAGCGCCCGGTCGCGCGACGGCCAGAGCCTTCGCGAGCGCCGGCTGCGGCGCGGCTCGCTCGTCCACCTCGGCGGGCACGACCTCGAACGGGACGCCGAGCAACGCGAGCAGCTCCCTGCGGCGCGGGGAGCCGGAGGCGAGCCGTATCATCTGCCTAGGTATGCCTGCCAAGAAACATAGGAATCCTCAACGAGCGCTCCGCATCGGCGAGGCCGCGGAGCTCGCGGGTGTGTCCGTCGACACGATCCGGCGCTGGGCCGCCGACGGCTCGCTCCGGACGACCCGCTCGAGCGGCGGCCAGCGCCTGGTGTCGGCGGCCGAGGTGCGCCGGCTGGTCGGCGCGCGGCGGAAGGCGGCACCCGATCGGCCCATCGCGGCCCAGTCTGCCCGGAACCGCTTCCCCGGGGTCGTGACGAAGGTCGTGAGCGACCGCGTCGCGGCCACGGTCGAGGTCCAGGCCGGGCCGCACCGCCTGGTGAGCCTGCTCACGGCCGAGGCGGTCCGCGAGCTGAAGCTCGCGCCGGGCGTCCAGGTCATCTGCGTGGTCAAGGCGACGAATGTCATGGTGGAGGTCCCCTCATGAGGCGCATCCTGTCGGTCGCGATCGCGGCGCTCGTCCTCGCCGCCTGCGCCACGCCGCCCGTCGCCGCGCCGGCGCCGGCCACCGCCGCCGCCACCGCGGCGGCCGGCACATCGGCGCCGGCGCGTCCGGACCTGCTGCTCTCGACGACGACCTCGACGCAGGACTCGGGCCTGCTCGATGTCCTGATCCCCGACTTCGAGAAGAAGACCGGATACAAGGTGAAGACCAACGCCGTGGGCACCGGTGCCGCGCTCGCGATCGGTGCGCGCGGCGACGCCGACGTCGTGCTGGTGCACGCCGCCTCGCTCGAGAAGAAGTTCATGGCCGACGGCAACGGCCAGCGGCGGCTGTTCGTCATGCACAACGACTTCATCGTCGTCGGCCCGTCCGCCGATCCCGCCGGCATCAAGGGCAAGAGCGCACTCGACGCGCTGAAGGCGATCGCGGCAGCCCAGGCGACGTTCATCTCGCGCGGCGACAACTCGGGGACCGACGTGCTCGAGAAGTCGCTCTGGAAGCAGGCCGGCATCACGCCGGCGAAACCCTGGTACGTCGAGTCGGGGACCGGCATGGGCCAGAGCCTCCAGGTCGCATCCGAGAAGAAGGCCTACATCATCACCGACCGCGGCACGTACCTGTCGCAGAAGTCGCACCTCGCGCTCGACATCCTGAATCAAGGCGACCCGCCGCTGCTCAACTACTACCACGTCATCACCGTGAACCCGACGAAGTTCCCCAAGGTGAACATCGCGGGGGCGAACGCGTTCGCGGACTACCTGGTCTCGCCGGAGACCCAGAAGATCATCGGCGGCTTCGGGGTCGACAAGTTCGGCGCTCCGCTGTTCTTCCCCGACGCCGGGAAGCCCGACCCGACCGCACAATGAGGTAGATGGACCTCATCGTCCAGGGCCTCGGCGACGCCGTCCATCGGATCGTCGCCCTGGACCCGGACGTCTTCGATGCCGCGTCGGCATCGTTGCTCGTGAGCGGCATCGCGACCGCTCTCGCGATCGTCACGGGCGTGCCGCTCGGCACGCTCATCGGGCTCACTCGCTTCCGCGGGCGCAACGCGCTCCTCGCGCTCGTGAACACCGGCATGGGCCTGCCACCGGTCGTCGTCGGCCTGTTCGTGGCCGTGCTCATCTGGCGGAGCGGGCCGCTCGGCGGTCTCGAGTCGTACTGCACCCGACAGGCGATGGTCGGCGCGCAGTACCTCCTGGCCACGCCCACGGTCATCGGCCTCACGGCGATCGCGCTCCAGAACGTGGACCCGCTCCTCCGCATGCAGCTCCTGTCGCTGGGCGCGAGCCGCGCGCAGGCCGCCTGGCTGCTCGTGCGCGAATCCCGGATCCTTGTGTTCGGCGCGGCGATCGCGGGCTTCGGCGCGGTCATCAGCGAGATCGGCGCGTCGCTCATGGTGGGTTGCAACGTGAAGGGCGACACGCGGATCCTGACGACCGCGATCACGCTCGAAACGAGCAAGGGCGAGTTCGGCACCGCCTTCGCCCTCGCGTTCATCCTGCTCGCGATCATCTTCGCGATCACCGCGGTCCTCACCTACACCCAGCAGCGCCGGCCCCACCTGTGATCCTCGAGGCGAGCGACCTCGTGGTGTTGCGGGGTGAGCGCCGGGTCGCCCATGCGACCCGCATCGACCTCGCGGAGGGCGAGCACCTCGCGTTCCTCGGACCGAACGGCGCGGGCAAGAGCTCGCTCGTGCTCGGGCTCGCCACGCTGCTGCGGACGCGCGGCGGGCTGCGCTACCGGGGTGCGCCGATCGGCGATCCCGAGGGATACCGCCGCCGCATCGCGGTCGTGTTCCAGCGGGCCCTGCTCCTGGATCGGTCGGTGCGGGACAACGCCGCCCTCGGTCTCGCGCTCCGCGGCGTCGGCAAGCGCGAACGCGAGGCGCGGGCCGAGCAGGAGCTCGCGCGGCTCGGCGTCGGACAGCTTGCCGACCGCTCCGCCATCGGGCTGTCCGGCGGCGAGGCCCAGCGGGTGAGCATCGCCCGCGCGCTCGCCATCGATCCCGAGATCCTGTTCCTCGACGAGCCGTTCACCGCGCTCGACGCGCCGACCCGAGAGACGCTCATCGCGGACCTCGCGCGCGTGTTGCGCGAGCGCGGGGTGACGACGGTGATGGTGACCCACGATCGCGACGAGGCGCTGTCGCTGGCGGATCGCGTCGGTATCGTCATGAACGGTGAGCTCCGGCAGCTCGACACGGCGGAGGCGGTGTTCGGGATGCCGGGCGACCCCGAGATCGCCGCGTTCGTCGGCGTCGAGAACGTCATCCCCGCGCGTGTCGAGCGCGCGACCGACGAGCTCACGTTCCTGCGGATCGCGGATCAGCGCGTGGAGATCACCGAGGCGCCTCCCGCGGGCGACGCCTTCCCCCTCCTGTGCATCCGCCCGGACGACGTGGTGATCGCCCGCGGTGCCGCAAGCACGAGCGCCCGGAACAGCTACGCCGCGCGGATCGTGCGGATCGAGCCGATCGGCCGCCGCACGCGACTCGTCCTCGATTGCGGGTTCCCGCTCATCGCCCATGTGACCCGCCAATCGGCCCGCGAAATGGCGCTCGCGGTGGAGGATCAGGTGGTCGCGTCGTTCAAGGCGACCGTCCCGCACCTCCTGCCCCGGATCCGGCACTAGCAGCCTCTATCCTCGCCGGATGCGCAGCCTTCGCCTCGCCCCTGCGGCCGCGGTGGCCCGGCATGTCGGCACGGCGACGCTCGCGGGGATCATCGCCGGGATCGTCGTCGGGGGACTCCTCGGTCGCGTCGTCATGCGGATCGCGGGGTTCATGGCCGGCCCCGGACTGGCCGGGGTGTCCACCGCGAACGGGAATCAGGTCGGGCA
>DASYXA010000020.1:0-1601 GCA_035935465.1 Candidatus Limnocylindria bacterium
GTCACCGCGACCGCGGCGACGCCGTCAGCCCGCAGGAGCCGGACCGCGTGGCGGCCGAAGAAGCCGCGGGCGCCGAACACCAGGACGCGCCTCAGCCGAGCCTCCGACCGAAGATCACGAGCCAGGGCACGAACAGGACGAACAGGACCGCGGTGAGGATCCGGCTCGCGTCGTCGCTCGAGACAGCTGCGGCGGCGGCGAGCCCTATCCCGAGCAGCCACACGGCCCACGACCAGGCCGCGAGCCAGGGTGCGAGGCCGTGGGTGCGCGACGTGAGGAGCAGCCCGGCCACGCTGTACAGGCCGTTCGCGCCGACGCCGCTCAACCGGAGGGCCCCGTCGAGGTCGAACGGCTGCGCGGGCGACCACGCGATGAGCCGGGATTCCGCGCCGATGTCCGCGAGCACGCCGACGACGGCGAGCGCGATCGCCGCCCGCGTGACCGGCGACCACCCGATGCGCGCGGCCCACCAGCGGAAGAAGGCCAGGAGCGAGAGCGCGGCCGCGATCCACAGGGCCCAGCCGAGCCGCCAGACGAACAGGTGATCGGCGACGTAGCCGGCGTTCGCCGCCGCCGGCGCGAGCGAGACGCCCGGCGCGAGGACGGTCGCGAGGGCAAACGCCGCGAGGCCGTTCAGGACGGCGCAGAGGTACGGCGCGAGCGCGGCTCGCACCGCTACGAGCTCTTCTCGGACACCTGCACCCGGTAGCCGTCCGGATCGAGGAACGAGACGAACCGTCCGGTCGGCGCGTCCTGCGGGTCGCCGGGCGTGGCGCCGAGCACGGTCAGCCGGGCGTGAGCCGCGGCGAGGTCATTCACCCGCAGATCCACCATCACGGTGCCTGGCGTCTGCGGCTGCGCGCCGTGGTGTGCGAGGTGGAAGCCGAAGCGCACGCCATCCGGCAATGTGCACTCTGCCCAGTCGTCCCCGTAGCGGTCGAACGCGAGCCCGAAGGCCGCCTCGTAGAAGGCGATCGCCCGACCGAGGTCGGCGACGTAGCGATAGCTGACCTCGAGCCCGGTCACCGATGTCACCTGGTGAAGTGTGACGATGCGCGTCACCGAATGGCAACCCGTCCGCACCTGACCCGTCACCGCCTCAGTACGTAGCGTCCCTTCATGGACGAACGCGACGCCTGCGCCCTGGTGGCGGTCGCGCGCAAGGACGGCGCCCCCACGCGGGAGGTCCTCGCCGAGACGATCCGCGGGCTCGAGTGCCTCGCGCATCGGAGCGGCTCCATCGACGGCGAGGGCGACGGCTCCGGCGTCCTGACCGACCTCCCCCGGGAGCTGTGGGCGGATGCGCTCGCCGTGGCGCGGATGGATCCGTCGCTCGCGCTCGATCGGCGGTTCGCGGTGGCGCACCTCTTCGTGCCGACCGGGGACGACGAGCTCGTCGAGGCCGAGGTCCGCCGGATCCTCGCGCGGCACCGGATCCGCATCCTCCTCGAACGTCATGGCACGACGCGCAGCGCGGCGCTCGGTCCGCGCGCGCGGTCGGGCGAGCCGCGCTTCTGGCAGCTCGCGCTCACGGTGCTCGGCCCCGCGCGCCGCGCCGGCCGCCGGCTCTACCGCGCCGGCGTGGATGTCGAGCGCGAGAC
>DASYXA010000021.1:0-32081 GCA_035935465.1 Candidatus Limnocylindria bacterium
GTCCGGGTCGAGGTTCAGCTGCGCGAGCGCCATCTGGACACCGGTGAGGATGCCGAAGTCGCCGCAGTTGTGAAGCGTCGCGCCGACGGTCAGGTACGAGTTGGCGCCTTCGACCTCGAGGTTGTGGACCGTCGCGTCGTACTCGATCTCGTCGTTCGCGACGATCGAGCGCAGTCCGTACTCCGGCCGCGCTGTCTGCCGACCGGCGGCAACGAGCGCTGGCCGTGGGTACGCGATGTAGTCGCCTGGCCGGACTTCGCCGGCGGCCACCCATTCCGTGAATGACGTCGCGTCCCGCTGGAGTGCGCGCTCACGACGTACGACGAGCATTGGATGGTCGCGGGTGATGACGAGCTCACCATGCCCGCTGATCTCGACGCGGCGCAGGGTGTCGTTGTGACGGTGTGACGTCGTCTGGAGGACCGCGTGCGGCTCGCCGTCATGCGCAAGCACCCGATCGCCTGCGACGACGTCGGCGATCCGACGGCTCGAGCCGTCGGCCATGACGATCCGGCTATCCGGCGCGATGCAGCCCGGGCACCAGTCGTTGTGGAGGTCGGACTTGTAGTCCTTGATCGTGAACTTCACCGGTGCGACCGGCTTGGCCTCAACGGACATGCGTCACCACCGGCTCGGCGGTCCCGCCGGCGAGCACCTTCGACAGCTCGCGCACGAGCTCGTCCTCGCTGAACGGCCGGCCGTCGAATTTCAGGATCCGCTGCTCGATCCGGACACCGGTCTGCTCGCGGATGAGCGACCCGAGCTGGCCCGAGTAGTTCTCCTCGACCAGCACGAGCCGCTTCGCCTTCGCGAGCACCGCGGCCACGTCGTCGACCGGGAACGGCTTCATCAGCCGGACCTGCAGGTAGTTCACGCGCTTGCCGCTCTCGGCCAGCACCGCGATGGCGTCCTGGATCGTGCCCTTCGTCGAGCCCCAACCCACGACCGTGAGATCGGCGTCCGCCGAGCCCCAGAGCTTGGAGCGCTGCTCGGCGGGGATGGCGTCCAGCAGCAGGGCGAGCTTGCCCATCCGCTTCTCCATCATCGCCATGCGCATCTCGACGCCCTCGGTGATGTGACCGTCGGGGTCGTGCTCGTCGGTCGTGGACCAGAACCGGCCGCCGGTCACGCCCGGGCGCGAGCGCGGCGAGATGCCGTCCTCGGCGAGCGCGTAGCGGAGGTACTCCGTGACGTCGCGGTGCCCGTTCCCGTTGCCGTTGTTATGCATCCGTACGAGGCCTTCGCCGTTCGTCGCGACGGGCGTCCACTCGCTGCCGGTGAACGTCTTGCCGCGGTCGATCTCCGGGTACGCGAGCTCGAGCTCGTCGAGCGTGACGTACGCCGCGGCGAGCTTCTTGTCGGAGAGGACGATGACCGGCAGCTGGTAGCGCTCGGCCCAGTTGAACGCCGAGAAGGTGTCCTGGTACGCGTCGTTCAGATCGCCGGGCGCGATGACGACGTGGGGGAAGTCGCCCTGGGCCGGGTGCAGGACGAACTGGAGGTCGCCCTGCTCCTGGCGCGTCGGGAGCCCCGTCGACGGACCGCCGCGCTGGTACATGATCAGGACCGGCCCTGGCGCCTCGGTGATCGAGGCGAAGCCGATGCCCTCGACCATGAGCGCGAACCCGGGGCCCGACGTCGCGGTCGCGCTGCGCACGCCCATGTGCGCGGCGCCGACGGCCATGTTGATGGAGCTGATCTCGTCCTCGCACTGCACGACCAGGAGGTTGAACTCGCGCTGGTTCTTCTCCAGATAGACGGACTCGTCCGTCGCGGGGGAGATCGGGTAATAGGTCTGGAAGTGGCAGCCGGCCTTCAGCTTCGCGATCGCATGGACCTCGTAGCCCTTCGCCATGAGCCGGGCCTCGGGCTTCCGGTGCGGCTGGAGCGTGTACGGGAACGACGCGACGTCCTTCTTGACGTACTCCATCGCGAGCTGCGCGGCGCGCACGTTCAGATTCCCGACCTCGCTCCGCTTGCCCTTGAACTGACCCATGATCACGTCCGCGACGAGCTCGAACGGGTAGTTGCAGAGCGCGAGCGACGCCCCGAGGCCGACGGTGTTCTTCATGACCTCGTAGCGCCGCGATTGCTCGCCCTTGCCGATCTCGTCGAGGGCCTGCTTGATGATGTCCATGAACGGCACCGGGAAGAACGTGAGATCGGGGTGGCCGCTCGTCGCAGGGTCGAAGTCGATTGCGCTGTCGTAGATGACGCCCGCGCCCAGGGAGAGATCGCCGAGATGCCCGTAGTGCGTCGGCCAGCGGCGATGGTCACCGTCGCCGGCGAGCGTCTCGTGGTCCAGCGCGACGAGGATGTCGGCCTTGTCGCGGTAGGAGTGGATCGGATCCTCGTCGACGCGCACCCGGTAGAAGCTGTGCTTCCCCATGATGTTCGAGTGGTACTCGATGTTCGCGAAGACCCGCAGACCGGCGCGGCTGCAGGCTTTCGCGAAGACCTCGGCGGAGGCGTTGATGCCGCTTCCCTGGGGTCCACCGATCATCCAGGAAAGCCGGTTCTTCTGCATTCGGAAGTCCTATTCTACGGTGTGGATGTCGACACGTCGCGAACGCGACACGCTCGGTGAGGTAGCGGTTCCCGAGGATGCGCTCTACGGAGCGCAGACCGCCCGAGCGGTCGAAAATTTCCCGATCTCCGGCCTGCGGCCCTCCCCCGCGTTCGTGCGGGCGACCGTGCTCGTGAAGAAGGCCGCCGCCGCCGCGAACGCCGAGGCCGGCCGCCTCCCCAGGGAGCTCGCCGCCGCGATCACGTCCGCCTGCGACGAGATCCTTGCCGGCGCGCACGTCGACCAGTTCGTCGTCGATGTGTTCCAAGCCGGGGCGGGCACCTCGCACAACATGAACGCGAACGAGGTCATCGCTAACCGGGCGAACGAGATCCTCGGGGCGGGCGCGCGCGGCGAGTACGCGAAGGTCAACCCGAACGACCACGTGAACATGGCCCAGTCGACCAACGACGTCACGCCGACGGCCATCCGGCTCGCGCTCCTCGACCTCACGAAGCCGGTCATCGACGAGCTCGAGCGGCTCGGGCAGGCCTTCGCCGCCAAATCGAAGGAGTACGCGAGCACGGTGAAGCCGGGCCGCACCCACCTCCAGGACGCAGTGCCGATCACGTTCGGTCAGGAGTTCGGCGGCTGGGCGACGCGGATGAAGAGCGCCGCGGCGCGCATCACGGCCGGGCGGATCGAGCTCTGCGAGCTCGGGATCGGCGGGACCGCCGCGGGCACCGGGCTCAACGCGGATCCGGAGTTCGCGGCGCGCGTCTGCGCGGCTCTCGCCCGGTGGACCGGCGACCCGATCGTGCCGGCGGCCGATCTCTTCGCCGCGATGCAGTCGACCGCGGCGTTCGTGCGGGTCTCGAGCGGGATGCGGACCGCGGCGATCGAGCTGTCGAGCATCGCGAATGACATCCGGCTCATGGTGTCGGGGCCGCGCACCGGGTTCGGCGAGCTCATCCTCCCGACCGTGCAGCCGGGCTCGTCGATCATGCCCGGCAAGGTGAACCCCTCGATCGCCGAGATGGTCGACCAGGTCTGCTACCAGGTGATCGGCAACGACACGGCCGTGATGCTCGGCGCGCAGGCCGGGCAGCTCGAGCTCAACGTGATGATGCCGGGGATGAATTTCGCTCTGTGCTTCTCGGCCACCATCCTCGCCAACGCGACGCGGGTGTTCCGCACCAAGGCGATCGAGGGCCTGAGGGTGGACGAGGCACGGGCGAAGGAGCACGTCGACTCGAGTCCGTCGCTCGTCGTGACGGCTCTCGCGCCGTACGTCGGCTACGCGAAGGCGGCCGCCCTCGTGAAGCGCGCGCTCGCCGAGCGCCGCCCGCTGCTCGACATCGCGCTCGAGGAGCAGGTGATGCCCGAGGCCGACCTTGTGCGCGTGCTCGATCCGCTCCCGATGACGAAGGGCGGCGTGCAGCGTTGAGGCTCCTCGCGTTCGCCGGCGAAGCGATCCTCGCGCTCGCCGGCCTGACGTTCACGGCCCAGGGTCTGGGCCTCACCCGGAGCGTCCGCAGCGTGATGAACGACCGTCCGGAGTGGGTGGCCATCGGGAGCGGGATGTTCGTGCTCGCGCTCGTCCTGGTCTGGCTGACCGCGCGCCGCGGGTCGGCCGGCTAGCCACCCCGCCGGTCGTAGAGCGTGCCGAGCGCCGCGATCTCGCCGAGGTGCCCGAAGGTCCCCTGGATCACGTTCGTGTAGCGGTGCGCGGTCGGGTCGTCGGCCGCGCGCAGTCGCGGGATCAGGTCTTCGCAGACCGCGCACAGGTACGCGCGCAGCTGGTCGCCGCGGAGCTTCGGGATCGCTTCGACCTCCGCGAACGTGTAGCCGCTGACCACGCCGAGCCCGTCGGTGCCGACACCGCGCGGGTCGTAGCCGGTGCGCGCTGCCCAGCCGTCGGCGATCCAGTGCTGGGTCTCCGGCGCCGCGTTCGCGAGCCACGAGCACGCGAGGTCGAGCCAGCGCGCGATGTGCCAGACGGTGTCGCCGATCGAGTTCATCTCACGCGCCGGACGCCAGTGCAGGGCGGCCTCGGGCGTGCGTCCGAGCTGGCGCTCGAGGGCGGTCCGCAGATCCGCGACCCACTCGGCGAGCACCTCGCCGCGCGTCATGCGGCGGTGACCTCTTCGATCGTGGGCAGCGGCCGTGACCGGGCGCGCCCGATCCGTCCGACGATCCGCCGGGTCAGGCCGTCCATCGCCGCGTAGCCGGCGCCGATCCCGGTCGGTGGATTCCCTGCCGGGAGCAGCAGACCGGGCAGCACCGGCGACCAGCGCCAGATGCCCCAACCGGTGCCGTAGAGCTCGAGGCCGAGGGTGAGAACGAAGCTCACCGCGTAGAGCAGCGGGAAACGGCCGCGCACGATGAACCGGATGAATACGGCCCAGGTCACGAACCCGAGCAGGTCGGGGACCGGCGGCCGCACGAGGCCCCAGAGCATGTAGCCGGTGGCACCCGCGGTCACCGCGACGACGAACGCCCGCCCGTTCCGTTGGAGGAGCGGCAGCGACTCGGTGCGGAGCGCCGCGAGGTAGAAAAGCCCATGACCCGCGGGCACGAACAGCGGGAGGTTGCCGAGGCGGTAGCGGTACGCGCCCCAGACGATCGAGCCGATGACCTCGAGCACCGTCGCGACGCACACGAGCGTGATCACCTGCACCCGGACCGCGGGCGGCTGGAGCGCGAGAGCGATCGCGAGGAACGCCCAGGCCGAGATCGAGAGCACGAGCTGTTGCTCCGCGGTGCTGGCGCTGTCGAGCGGCAGGGCGACGAGCCAGTACGCGGTGAACGCGACCACGAACGCGATCGAGCCGCGACTGCTCACGCTGGCAGCCTAGCCAGGTGTTCGGCCGGCCGGCCCCGGCCGATTGAGCGCCTTGATCTCGAGCCAGATGCGTTCGTGGCGGGCGAGCTCGTCGGGGGACACACGTGGCGCATGCCAGCGTGGGTAGGAGCCACCCTTGAATGATCGAAAGTCGCGCACGAACTCGATCAGGAGGTCGCTCTGGGCGTTCTTAACGCGTAGATTCGGCCCGACCACGTCGAGGACTGCCTTCGCTTTGGGACCACGGACACTCCAGATATAGCAAGCCTTGTGGTTCGCGTTTCCCGGTCGGAAGTGGACGGTTCCGCCAAATGCGGTCGTGAGCACGTCGATCATGTTCTTGCTGGTGTTGCCGACCGAGAGGATCGCCGTGTAGCGATCGCTAAGCCACGGCCGGTTCTTGAATCGCGCCTTATCGATGCTGATGCAACCCTCCCCGTCGATCAGTCCCGCTACGTAGCCGCTGAGCTCGGCAGAGAGTTCGTATCTCGGTACGATCTTCGTCATTCGACGAAGATGCGCTGGGCGTGTGAATCGTGCCTATGGGACGTTCGTACGTCTCATTCGACCGTGATGCTCTTGATCCTGTCACCGATGACGATCTTGTCCGCCACATCTTGACCGCTGATCACGTTGCCAAAATTCGTGTAGAGCTTGTCGAGGTGGCGGCACTCTCCGAGGCAGACGAAGAACTGACTGTCGTTCGAGATATTGATGTCGTTCCCTCGAGCCATGCCGACAGCGCCTTTCACGAACGGCAGGTCATTGAGCTCGGTACACTCGGTACCGCCGCCCTGGCCGACACGAGAGGCGTTCGGGTCACCGGCTCGCGAGAACGGATCGCCGCCCTGCGCGACGAAGTTGGCGACGACGCGATGGAAGGTGAGACCGTTATAGAAGCCGGTCTTGGCCTTCAGCGCGAAGATCGACACCGTCTTCGGCGCCTTGTCCGGCCGAAGCTGGATGACGATCGTGCCGCCATTCTCGAGCGTGATCGTCGCCTTGTTCGAGGCCTGGTTCGGTGCGCCGGGGCACAACGGCGCGGGCGTCGGGTTGCCCGGTGCGGTGAACGACGTCTGCACCGGCGGGACGGTGCGGCGCGCGGTCGCGGTCGGCGCGGCCGCGCTGCTGCCGCAGGCGGTCGCGAGCACCGTGATGGCGGCGAATGCGGCCGCGAGCTTCACCCGACGGTGACCGTCCTGATCTTGTCGCCGACCCGGATGCCGTTCACGACCTCCTGGCCGCTGGTGACCTGGCCGAAGTTCGTGTACTGGTCGTTCAGCCACGATGCGTCCGACTTGCAGACGAACCATTGGGAGTCGTTGTTCACCTTGATATCGGCGCCGCGGGCGATCCCCACCGCGCCCGTCGCGAACGGGAGGTCGTTGAGCTCGCTCGGCATCTTGCCGCCGCCGCGTCCGGTGCCGTCGGGGTCGCCGCCCTGGACGACCCAATCCTCGACGCGATGGAACGTCTTCCCGTCGTAGAACCCCGCCGTCGCCTTCGCCACGAAATTCGCGACGGTCTTGGCCGCCTTGTCCGGGCGCAGCGCGATGGTGAAGCTGCCGCCGCGCTCGAGCTCGATGGTGGCGCTCTGCTGATCGCTCGTGAGACACCTCCGATGGCCGTGTTGCTTTCGACCATACTTGATGGCCCGATGCCGACGTACCAAGCACCCCGCGGGATGCGGGACCTGCTGCCCGAAGAGGCGGCCGGCTTCGACCGGCTGCTCGCGGTCGTGCAGGCGCGCGCCCGGCGCTACGGGTACCCGCGGATCGTCACCCCGGCGGTCGAGGACCGGGAGGTCTTCCTCCGCTCGGCCGGCGTCACCAGCGACACCGCCGGCAAGGAGATGTACGACGTGGTCCTGCACGGCCAGAGCGGGCTCGCGCTCCGGCCCGAGGGCACGGCGCCGGTGGTGCGCGCGTATCTCGAGCACGCGCTGCATCTCGTGCCGCAGCCGGTCCGGTTCTTCTACTGGGAGCCGATGTTCCGCGGGCAGCGACCGCAGAAGCTGCGCTACCGCCAGTTCTGGCAGTGGGGCCTCGAGCTGTTCGGCGCGGGCGAGCCCGCGGCCGACGTCGAGATCATCGAGTTCACCAACGGATTGCTCGCGGACGTCGGGCTGAGCGATGTCGCGCTCAAGATCAACACCATCGGTGACAGCGCGTCGCGCCCGAAGGTCAAGGCCGCGCTGGTGGAGTACTTCAGCCAGTATCGCGACGAGCTCGACGACGATTGCAAGCAGCGCCTCGAGGGCAGCGTGATGCGGATCTTCGACTGTAAGGATCCGAACGATCGCAAGATCGCCCAGGGTGCCCCGAAGGTCCGCGAGCTCGTGTCCGACGAGGATCGCGCGCACTTCAGCGAGGTGCTCGAGGGACTCGAGCGGCTCGGCGTCCGCTACGAGATCGACGACCGGAAGGTGCGCGGGTTCGATTACTACACCCGCACCGTGTTCGAGTTCGTCCTCACCGACCCCGAGTTCACCCAGGCCGGCGACATCTCCGTGGCCGGCGGCGGCCGGTACGACGGCCTGGTCCGCACGATGGGCGGCCCGGAACGGAGCGGCACCGGCGTCGCGGGCGGCGTCGACGTGCTGTACTTCGCGTTGAAGAAACAGGCCGTGAAGATCGACGAGTCGGTGGATGCCGATATCTACGTCCTCTCCGGCGACCCGAACGACGGCGCCGATCGGATCCAGCTCGCGACGCCGCTCCGCGAGGCGGGGTTCCGGGTCGCGGTCGACCACTCGAAGCGCTCGCTCGACAAGCAGCTCGAGAGCGCCGTGAAGCATGGCGCGAAGGTCGCCGTCATCCGCGGCACCGACGAGTCTCGTGGCGGTAAGGTGATCGTGCGCGACCTCGTCGCGAAGGAGCAGCGGGTGACGCGGCTCAGCGCGGTCGTCGTCGAGGTCGGCCGGCACGTGCCGAAGCGCCCGAAGCCGCGGCTCATCGACGAGCCCGGCGCGGCCGGCGAGACGCCGTTCCTCGCGGACCCGCGCGACTAGAGACGGAGAAGAGAGAGACACCATGCTCCGGACCCACACCTGCGGCGAGCTCCTGCCCGCCGCGGCAGGCACGCAGGTCACGCTCGCCGGCTGGGTGAACCGCCGGCGGGACCTCGGCGGGCTGACGTTCATCGACCTGCGCGACCGGTACGGCATCACGCAGATCGTGGCGAAGGCCGGCGAGCCGGCGCACGACGCGCTCGGCGCCGTGCGGAGCGAGTGGGTGATCAGGGTGACCGGCACGGTCCGCGAGCGGTCGAAGGAGACGGTCAACCCGAAGCTGGCGACGGGCGCCATCGAGGTGGCCGCCGCCGCCGTCGAGGTCATCAACGCGGCGAAGACACCCCCGTTCTACGTGAACGAGGAGACCCCGGTCGACGAGAACCTGCGCTGGAAGTACCGCTACATCGACCTGCGCCGCGATGGACCGAAGGAGCTCATGCGGCTGCGGCACGAGGTGGTCGCGTTCATCCGCCGGCACCTCACCGCACAGGGGTTCTGGGAGATCGAGACGCCGACGATGATCCGCTCGGACCCGACGGGCGCCCGCGACTTCGTCGTGCCGTCGCGGTACTACCCGGGGAAGTTCTGGGCGCTGCCGCAGTCGCCGCAGCAGTTCAAGCAGATCCTCATGGTCGGCGGCATGGACAAGTACTTCCAGATCGCGCACTGCTACCGCGACGAAGACCCGCGCGCCGACCGCGTCTACGAGCACACCCAGCTCGACCTCGAGATGGCGTTCGTCGAGCGCGAGGACGTCATGGCCACGCTCGAGACGCTGTACACGGAGATCTTCGCGACGTTCGCCAAGAAGCCGCTGGCGACGACGCCGGTGCCGCGGCTGACCTACGACGAGGCGATCCGCCGGTTCGGCATCGACCGGCCCGACCTGCGCTTCGCCCTCGAGCTCGTCGATCTCACCGGAGCGCTGCGCGGCACGGCGTTCAATGCCTTCCGCTCCGTCATCGACGGCGGGGGTGCGGTCCGCGGTCTCGTGCTCCCCGGCCGGGGCGCTGCGACGCGGAAGGACATCGACGGCTGGCAGGCGCTCGCGAAGACGAAGGGCGCGAAGGGCCTCGCGTCGTTCGCATTCGCGGGGAGCGAGGTCCGGTCGCCGGTCGCGAAGTTCCTGGCCGCCGGGGAGCTCGAGGGACTGCGGGCGGCGTCGAATGCGAAGGACGGCGACCTGCTGCTGGCGGTCGCGGACGCGCCTCACGTCGCGAGCACGTCGCTCGGCGTGCTGCGCGAGCGCCTGGGCCCGGAGCTCGGCCTCGCCGACACGACGAAGCATTACGCGGTCTGGGTCACGGAGTTCCCGCTCGTCGAGCGCACGCCCGAGGGCGGCTGGACCTTCGCGCACAATCCGTTCTGCGCGCCGCTGACCCAGCGCGACCTCGAGCTGCTGGACACCGATCCGGCGCGCGCGAAGTCGATGCAGTACGACTTCGCGATCGACGGGAAGGAGATCTTCGGCGGCAGCGTGCGCATCCATCAGCGCGCCGTGCAGGAGCGCGTGTTCCGTCAGATGGGTGTCTCGCGGGAAGACGGGGCGCAGCGCTTCGGCGCCCTGCTCGATGCCCTCGAGTACGGAGCGCCACCGAGCGGCGGCGTCGGCGCCGGCATCGACCGACTGATCATGACGCTCGCCGGCACCGAGAACGTGCGCGAGGTCCAGTCGTTCCCGAAGACCCAGACCGGCTACGACCCGCTGCTCGACGCCCCGGCCGACGTGGACCCGAAGCTCCTCGAGGAGCTCGGCCTGCGCGTCGTCGCGAAGCCACCCCGACCGTGAGCGTCGAGACCATCGCCGCCGAGATCGAGCGCCTTGCCGACGCGACCGGCGGCATCCTCGGCGTGGCCGCGACGCAGCTCGCGACCGGCCGGCACATCGGCTACCGCGAGGATGAGCCCTTCCCGACCGCGTCGGTGATCAAGCTGCCGCTCCTGGTGACGCTGTACGAGGACGCGATCGCGGGCCGCATCGACCTCTCCGAGCGGGTCACGTACCGCGATGAGACGAAGGTGGCGGGCTCCGGCGTGCTCCAGTACCTCGACGAGGGGCTCAATCCGACGCTGCGCGACCTCGCGGTGCTGATGATGTCGGTGAGCGACAACACCGCGACCGACCTGCTGTTCGACCGGGTGGGGAAGCCGCGCATCGAGGCGGTCATGGATCGTCTCGGGCTCTCCAGCATCCGGGTGCCGTTCGACATCCGCGAGATGCTCATGGAGCTCGTCGACCTGGACCACTCGAAACCGGGTGGGTACGACGAGCTGCGTCGCCGGTTGCGGATCTCGGCGGGCAGCGGCGGGCGCTCGATGATCCCGGCGCAGGCCGACCGCACCTCTCCGGCGGACATGTGCCGGCTGCTCGCGCTCATCGAGGCCCGCGCGATCCTCGACCCCGACGCCTGCACGGCGATCGTCGAGCTGATGAAGCGGATCCAGTCGGCCACGCGGATCCCCGGCCTGCTGCCGAAGGGCACCGTCGTGGCGCACAAGACCGGGTCGTACCGCCGGCTGCGGAACGACGTCGGGATCGTCTACGCGCCGACCGGGCCGTACGCCGTCGCGCTCTTCGCCCGAGAGCTGCCGCGCGACAACATCGACGACGACGGTGCGCTGGCCCGGATCTCGCTGGCCATCTACGAGGAGTTCGCGGCCTAGCGATCCAGCCTGGCGCGCTCGCTGCGGGTGAGCGCAGCTTCATAGGGCGAACCCAGCGTCCCGGCGAAGGCGAGGCTGCGGTCCCACCATCGCCGTGCCTGGTCCGGCCGGCCGCTCAGCCATTCGTAGCGGCCGCGCCACCGGTGCAGCGCGGGGCGCGCCTCCTGGTCGATCCGCGCGTGCCGGTCCGCGTCGTGGAGCGCGCGCTTCGCGCGATCGAGCCAGCGCGCCCGGTCGCCTCGCTCGGCCGCCGCGAGGTAGGCCTCAGGCAGCGCGATCCGCGTCGCGGTCGCGTAGAACGTGCGGATGCGCCGCTCGCGGACGATCCGGTCGGCGTCCTCGAGCATCGCGACGGCATCGTCGATCCGGCCGGTCGCCAGGAGGCATTCAGCGAGGTAGCCGGTGCCCGACACGATCGATTGGTAGTCGGGAACGAGCCAGGCGAGATCGAGCGCGCGCCGGAGATGGTCCTCGGCGGCCGCGAGGTCCCCGCGGTGGCGGTACGCGCTGCCCAGCACCCGCAGGCCCCAGACGCGCATCTGATCGTCACCCCCGTCGTCGCCGGCCTTCAGCACCTCGCCGCCGATCTCGATCGCGCCGTCGAGGTCTCCACGGAAGCGACGCAGGGTGCTCCAGAGCGTCGCCGGCGACGACCATCGCCGGACGTCGCCGGCCGAGCGGTACGCCTCGGTCGAGACCCGGTAATGCTCGTCCGCCGCCGGGCCGTCGCCGCGCGCGTGCTGCTCGTGGTAGGCGAGGCCGTTGTAGGCGAGCCCGATCGCCAGCGGATGCCCGAGCTTCTCGGCCACGGCGACCGAGCGGCGGTAGTACCCGCGCGCGACGCTCGGAAGGGCGAGCGCGTCGCAGATCAGGCCGAAGCCCATCGATCCGTAGGCGATGCCCAGGGGGTGGTCGTTCGCCTCGGACAGGTTGAGCAGGCGACCGACGTCGAACACGAGCCGCTCCGGCTCGGCGAAGAAGTCGATCCAGCCGGAGACCTCGAGCGCGCGCACCCACTCATCGGGCGCCGGGTCGTGGCGCTGGCGCCACACGAAGCCGGGTAGCCGACGGTGCCCGATCTGGCGAAGGAGCTCGCGGACGATGGCGAGCAGCAGCGCGCGGCGCGATCGCGGCACCGGCACGCCGAGCAGCGCGAGCGCGCGATCGAGGTACTCGTGGGCTTCGAGGTGATCGCCGCGGCGGAACAGCGCCTCGCCGATCCGCCGCTCGATGCCGGCGCGGGACACCGGATCCCACCGCTCGCCAAAGGCCCGCGAGTACGCCGTGACCGCGTGCCGGTAGTGCGCCAGCGCCTCGGCGTCACCCGCGATCTTCTCCGCGCGCTCACCGGCCTTGAACAGGTACTCCTGCGCCTTCTCCCAGCGCTCTGCGCGGGCGAAGTGGTAGGCGAGCACGCCGAAGAACTCCTCGAGCCGGCCGGCGAAGACGAGCTCGATGACCGCTCCGGCGCGGGCATGCAGCTCCTTGCGGCGCTGGAGGAGCATGCTCTCGTACGCGGCGTCATGGATCAGCGCGTGCTTGAAGACGTACTCGAGGTCCGGGATCCGCGTCCGCTCGCGGATCAGGTCGGCGTGCTGGAGCTCAGCGAGCGCGACATCGAGCGTCTCGGTCTCGTCGGCCAGCGCCTGGAGGAGCCGGTAGAGGAACGCCCGGCCGAGGACCGACGCGAGCTTGGCGACCTGCTTCACGTCCTCGTCCAAGCGATCGATGTAGGCGACCAGGAGTCCCTGGACGGTGTCGGGGATGGTGATCCGGTCGAGTGTCTCGGTCGGGCGCCACTCGCCGCTCTGCTCGTCGTACGCGATGCCGCCGAGATCGAGCAGCGCCCGGACCAGCTCCTCCACGAAGAACGGATTGCCCTCGGCCTTGTCGAGGATCAGCGATCGGATGGCGATCGGGACCCGGCCGGCCGCGAGGAGGTTGTGCATGAGCCGCTCGCTGTCGGCGGGCGCGAGCGGTGCGAGCGGCACCTCCACGAGCCGCGCGCCGTGATCGCGCTCGGCCCGCTGACGCAGCTGCGCGATCGCGCCGGTCGGCTCGCCGGGCCGGCTGGCGACGCAGATCCCCAGCGGCTCGGTCTCGATCAGCGGCAGGAGGTGCTCGAGCAGCGCGGCGGACGATCCGTCGGCCCAGTGCCAGTCCTCGAACACGAGGACCAGCGGATGCTGCGCCGCGAGGCCCGACACGTAGCGGCGCGCCGTCGCGAAGATGCGCAGGCCCATCGCCTGCGCGTCGAGGTAGCGGGTGCGCTCCGCCGCCGGGCCGCGCAGCGGGAGTCCCGCGAGCGACGCGAGGAACGGCAGCTCGACCTCGGCGTCGGGCCCGAACAGGGTCTGGGCACGCCGCGCGAGCTTGTCCCAGCTCGCCGCCTCCGGGTCGTCGTCGGCGATGCCGGCGTCGCGCCTGACGATCTCGACGAACGGGCCGTAGCTGATCCCCTGGGCGATCGCGAGCGCGCGACCCTCGAGCCCGGTGACCGCGCGCGCGTTCCCGGCACGTTTCGCTTCGGACAGCAGGCGGGACTTGCCGATCCCGGGCTCTCCGGTGATGAGCGCGATCCGGCCCTCCCCTCGGGCGACCGCGTCGACCGCCGCGACGAGGGCGGCGAGCTGGGCCTCGCGACCGACGAGCGCCGACCGGAGCTTCCCGCTGACACCCGGCTGGCTGCGCGGACCGAGCACCCTGAATGCGGCGACCGGCTCGGTCTTGCCCTTCACCCGCACCGGCTCGAGCTCCTCGAACGAGAACGAGCGGTCCGCGAGGCGGCGCGTGGTCCGGCCGACGAGCACGCCGCCGGGCGGCGCCACCGACTGCAGCCGCTGCGCGGTGTTCACCGCATCCCCGACGACGGTGTAGGCCGCCTGGACGCCCGGGGCGATCGATCCGGCGATGACCGCGCCGGTGTTCACGCCGACGCGGAGCCCGAGCCGCGGGCCGCGATCCCGATCGAGGTCCGCGTTCAGCCGCTCGACAGCCTCGATCATCCCGAGCGCGGCGCCGATCGCCCGCTCCGGGTCGTCCTCGTGTGCCGCGGGCGCGCCGAAGACCGCCATCACGGCGTCGCCGGCGTACTTGTCGACCGTCCCACCGAAGCGCTGGACCACCGTGGCCACGCCGTTGAAGAACGAGGTGAGGATCGCTCGGAGGTCCTCGGCGTCGAGCCGCTCGGCCAGCGCCGTCGATCCGGTCAGGTCGGCGAAGACCACCGTGACGACCTTGCGCTCTTCCTCGCGAAGGGTGAGCCCGACCTGGAGGGACGCGCCGCTCTCGCGCGTTCGAGGCTCGTTCACGCGCGCGACTCTACGCCACCGTCGGCGCTGTTCGGCGGGTTTAGCCTTCCAGCGTGCCCGGCCGCTACGTGCCGCCGCCCGAGGCCCGCACCCTCTATCAGGCGTTCACGCCGGAGGAGGATCAGGCCCGGACGAACCTGCACTACGAGCAGCCGGTCGAATTCTTCTACCTGATCACGGGCGGCCGGTGGAACGTCTATTCCGCGAACCTCTGGACCGCGTCGGCCGACGAGACGTCGTCGCAGGAGGCGAAGCTCGATCTCCTCGCGGGCATCCTCGGGCTGCGGGAAGGCCAACGGATCCTCGACGTCGGGTGCGGCTGGGGTGGCCCGCTCACGTACCTCTGCGAGCGGTACGGCGTACGTGGGGTGGGGTTGACGCTCTCTCCGGCCCAGCAGGCCGCAGCCACGGAGCGCATCACCCGTCACGGGGTCGACGCGCAGGTGATCGTGCGGCACTGGCGCGAGTACGCGGCCGACGAGCCATTCGACGCGGTCTTCACCGACGAGGTCATCGTCCACTTCCAGGATCTCGGCGGATTCTTCGCTCGGGTGAACGGATTGCTGCGCGCCGGCGGGTGGATGCTCAACAAGGAGCTGCACTTCGTGCACGAGCGCTACGCGACCGTGACGCGGGCGATGGCCTTCGTCAACGACATCTACGGGTCGACCGGGAATTACCGGACGCTCGCGGATGAGCTCAGGCTGGCGAACGGCGCGGGATTCGACGTCGCGGTCGTCCATCAGATCGCGCGCGAGCACTACCAGCGGACCCTCGATCGTTGGCTCGCCAACATGCGCGCGCACCGCGAGCGGCTCGTAGCGCTCTCCGGTCCGGATCACTACCGGCGCTTCAGGACGTACCTGAAGGTCGTGCGCGGTGTGCTCGGCGGCGAGACCATGACCCTCGACGTGGTCGGATCGCGCAAGCCCACCTAGACTTTCCGGATGCGGCGCGTCTATCTCGACCATGCCGCCACGACCCCGGTCGACCCCGAGGTCGCCGAGCGCATGGCCCAGGTCCTCCGTGAGGTCCCCGGCAACCCGTCGAGCATCTATGCCGAAGGGCGGCGGGCCCGCGCGCTCGTCGATCGCGCGCGCGACGAGGTCGCTGCGGCGATCGGCGCCGATGCGGCGGAGATCGTGTTCACCTCGGGCGGGACGGAGGCCGACAACCTCGCGCTCCGCGGAGTCCTCAAGGCCCGCGGCGGCGAGGCCGACGGCATCGTGACGACGGCGATCGAACATCACGCCGTCCTCGACACGGCGCGCGATCTCGCGGCCCACGGCCAGGCCCGCGTGACCGTGGTCGGCGTCGATCGCGACGGCCGCGTCTCGGCGGAGGCGATCGGTACGGCGCTCGGCGACCGCACGGCGATCGTCTCGGTCATGCACGGCAACAACGAGATCGGGACGCTCCAGCCGATCGCCGAGATCGGCGCGCTCGCCAGGGCACGCGGGATCCCGTTCCACAGCGACGCGGTGCAGACGGTCGGCGCGCTCGAGATCGATGTGCGCACGCTGCCGGTCGACCTGCTCAGCGTGAACGGGCACAAGTTCTACGGGCCGAAGGGCGTCGGCGCGCTGTACGTGCGGACGGGCACGCGGATCGCGACGGTCCAGACCGGCGGCGGCCAGGAGCACGGCCGGCGCACCGGCACGGAGAACGTCGCGGGCGTCGTCGGCCTCGGGGCCGCGCTCCGCATCGCGACCGCGAAGCGCGCGGCGGAGTCGGCACGGCAGGCCGCGCTGCGCGACCGGCTGATCGCGGGTGTGCTCGCCGGCGTCCCCGACGCGACGCTCACCGGGCATCCGACGGACCGCCTCCCGAACAACGCGTCGTTCTGCTTCAGCGGGACGCAGGGCGAGGCGCTTGTCGTGTCGCTCGATCTTGCGGGCTTCAGCGTCTCGAGCGGATCGGCGTGCACGAGCGGGAACACCGACCCGTCGCACGTGCTCCTGGCCTGCGGTCTCGAGCGCGACCTGGCGCAGGGATCGTTGCGGGTCACGCTCGGCCGATCCACGACCGACGCCGACCTCGACGCGCTCCTCGCCGCGCTCCCGCCGATCGTCGCGCGGCTGCGCGCGGCCTCGGGTGCCGCCGCGTGACGGACGTCGTGCGGCCGGGCCCGGCTTCACCGGCCTCGGCCGAGCCCCATTCAGCGGACCACTACTCGGACCGCGCGCTCGACCACCTGACCCGGCCGCGCAACGTGGGGACGCTCGCGAGCCCGAGCGGGACCGGCTCGGACGCGAACCCCTCCTGCGGCGACCGGACGACGATGACCGTGCGCATCGCGGATGGGCGGGTGGCCGAGCTGCGGTTCCGTACGTTCGGCTGCACCGCGGCGATCGCGGCGGCCTCCGTCCTCACCGAGCTCGCCGCCGGATCGCCGGTGGACGCGGCCGCGCGGCTCGAGCCGGCGGACATCCTGAACGCGCTCGGCGGCCTGCCGCCGCGCAAGGAAGCGTGCGCCCTCATGGCGGTCGGCGCGCTGCGGGCCGCGCTGCTCGACGCGCGCGTGCGAGCCACGGTATGAGCGATCGCGTGTTCGTCGCGATGAGCGGCGGGGTCGATTCCGCGCTCGCGGCCGCCCTCCTCGTCGAGCGCGGGCTGGACGTGGTCGGCGTGTGGATGCGCCTCGTGCCGGGCGGGACGAGCAGCGACGCGCCCCGGTGCTGCGGGACCGACGCGGCGGGCGAGGATGCGCGGCGCGCGGCCGGCCACCTGGGCATCCCGTTCTACGCGCTCGATTACGCGGAGGTCTTCGGCCGCGAGGTCGTGGACCGCTTCGTCCGGTCGTACGCCGCCGGCGAGACGCCGAACCCGTGCGTCGCCTGCAACGGCTACGTGAAGTTCGAGGCCCTGCTTGGCGACGTCGTCCGCAAGTTCGGCGCGTCGCGCCTCGCGACCGGGCACTACGCGCGCGTCGCGACCGACGGCACGGGCCGCCGCCGGCTCCTGCGCGCGCGAGACGCCGGGAAGGATCAGTCGTACGCCCTGTACATGCTCGGGCAGCGCGAGCTCGCCGCGCTCGAGCTGCCGATCGGCGAGCTCGCGGACAAGGGCGAGACCCGCGCGCTCGCCGCGCGGCTCGGGCTGCCGAACGCGGCCAAGGCCGAGAGCATGGACATCTGCTTCATCGGCGGCGACTACCGCGACTTCGTGCGCGAGCGGGCACCGCTGGCCTTCGCGAGCGGGCCGATCGAGCGCGCCGACGGCACGGTGATCGGCGCGCACGCCGGCGTCGCCGGGCTGACCGTCGGCCAGCGCGCCGGCGTCGGGGTCGCCACGGGGGAGCGGCTGTACGTCCTGCGGCTCGAGCCGGAGCGCGGCGCGGCCGTCGTCGGGACACGGGATGAGATCTCGACCCGGACGTACGCCCTCCGCGACGTCACCTTCACCGCCGGCGTCGCGCCGGGCGGCGTCTTCGCGGCGGACGCCGTCCTCCGCTATCGAGGCACGCCGCTTGCGTCGGAGGTCCGCATGTCGACGGATCGCAGCGGAGCCATCCTCTCGCTCGCAGAGGCCGCCCTCGTGGCGCCGGGGCAGGCTGCCGTCCTGTACCGCGATGACGAGGTCATCGGCGGAGGCGTGGTCGACCGCCCGATCGCGGGGTAGGTCACGCGCGCCCTCGTACGCCTGGTCGCGATCGCCATGGCCGGCGCGGTCCTGTACTACGCCGGCTTGGTCAACTCCATGGTCATCCAGCGGCCGAGCGCGCTCGGCGCCCTGCTGGTCGTGAGCGCCATCGCGGCGAGCATCGGCATGCTCGTCGCCTCGATGCGCGGCGACGGGCAGGGCGAGGCGCGATCGCCGGTGATCGACCGCCAGGTGCGCCCGCACCGCTTCGCCTGGCTCGCCGTCTCGGTCATGGCCCTGGTCGGCGCGTCGTGGCTGCTCGCGGTCCCGCAGGAACGCTCGAGCGACTCCACCCCGTATCACAACGATGCGATCGCGCTGAACGAGTGCGCCGCGCGCCTGTTCCTCGGCGGGCAGGATCCGTACCGGGAGCTCGACGTGTACACCTGCTATGCGCGGCTGGGCATCGGCGCGGATCGCACGACGCCGCTCCGTCAGGGACTGTTCGCGCGCGACGGCTTCTACCCGGGCGACGACGAGCTGGACACCGTCTGGGCGATCCAGAGCCACGACAGCGCGCGCCAGGTCGAGTTCGAGTCGAAGCCGTCGTACCCGGCGCTCTCGTTCGTGCTCATCGCCCCGTGGGTGGCGCTCGGGTGGGACACGAACATCCTGTACATCCTCTGCCTGGTCGCTGCGATGGCGCTCGTGCTCCTGCGGGCGGGCCCGACCCTGCGGCCGTTCGTGTTCACCGGCCTCCTCGGCGCAGCGAGCCTCGCGGCGTTCACGGTGACCGGCAGCGCCGACCTCCTGTTCGCGCTGCCGCTGGTCGCCGCGTGGATCTGGCGCGAGCGGCCCTGGAGTGGCCCGCTGTTCGGGATCGCGGCGGCCACGAAGCAGATCGCCTGGTTCTACGCGCCGTACTTCTTCATCGCGACGGTGACGAGCCAGGGATGGACGGTCGCCGTGCGCAAGACCGCCGCGGCGCTGGCCGTGTTCGCGCTCGTGAACCTGCCGTTCGTGCTCGTGGATCCGCGGGCGTGGCTCGCGGGCGTGACCGCCCCGCTGGCCGACCCGATGTTCCCGCGCGGGGCGGGCATCATCTTCCTTGTCGTGAACCAGCTCCTTCCGCTCTGGCCGCCGCTCGCCTACACCGCCATGGAGGCGATCGCGTTCGCCCTGTGCGTCGCGGTCGCCGTGCGGGCGCGACGGACGAGCCCCGAGCTCGGCGCCGTCCTTGCGACGCTGCCGCTGTTCTTCGCGTACCGGAGCCTCTTCTCCTATTTCTTCCTGCTGCCGCTCTTCGCGTTCGCCGGGTTCGCCCGGCTGCCGGTCGGCGCGCTCGATCCGGCGCTCGCCCGGGCCTCGGGTGCGGTCACCCTGTTCGCGTTGCCGGCGCGCGTCCTCCGGGTGCGCCGGCCCGATCGGGCCCTCGCAGGCGCCTCGGCCGCGGCGGACTGACGCTGCCGCCGGCCCTCGTCCCGCTCCTTCTGATCGCGGTCGGCGTCCCGGCCGCCGTCCGCGCCGCGAGCGGCCGGCCGAAGGGGATGGCCGCGGCGTGGGTCCTTTCGGCGGCGGCGGTCCTGGTCGCGCAGGCCCTCGGGGAGATCGCCGGCTGGAGGGCGGGTACGCTCGGAGAGGCGCAGGTACTCTTCGCCTGCCTTGGCGCGGCTCTTGCCTCGGTCACCGTCGCGGTCCTAGAAGGCCTCAGGGGGTAGCTGGCATGGGTTTCGTGTTCGGTCTCTTGCTCGGCGCGATCGGGGCGCTCCTGTACGCGCCGAAGCCCGGCGACAACACGCGCGAGGAGCTCCAGCTCCGGGCCGACGAGCTGAAGAAGCGGGCGGACGATCTCCAACGCATCGCGCAGAAGATCGCCGACGACGTGTCGGTGAAGGGTCGCGAGATCCTCGAGGACGCGAAGAAGCAGTGGGACAGCGCCGGCACCGGCAAGTCCGGCCGGACCGGCGGCACCACCGGAGGCACCTCCTCCAAGTCCTGAGCGCCATCGCATCTCGTATCCTTTCGACGGGGAACGCGGGAGCCGGTCGACCGACCGTGACCCGCGTTTTTCGTTATGTGACAGGGGGCAGGCCGTAGACAGCCAGACGATCCGCGAGCGGTTCATCAGGTTCTTCGAGGAGAAGGGCCATCACCGCCTGCCCAGCGCGCCGCTCGTCCTGAAGGATGACCCGAGCGTCCTGTTCACGAGCGCCGGGATGCAGCCGATCGTGCCGTACTTCCTCGGACGGAAGCAGCCACCGGCGAAGCGGCTGGTCACGGTCCAGAAGTGCTTCCGCACGACGGACCTGGACGTCGTCGGCTTCGACACCTACCACAACACGTTCTTCGAGATGCTCGGCAACTTCGGGATCGGGGACTACTGGAAGAAGGAGGCGATCGCCTGGGGCTGGGAGCTCCTCACGACGCAGTTCGAGATCGATCCGCGGACCCTCGTCGCCACCGTCTACTTCGACGACGACGAGGCGTTCGACATCTGGACCAAGGAGCTCGCGCTCCTGCCGCCGGACAAGGTCTTCCGGCTCGGCAACCTCGCGAAGGGCGACGACACCAACTTCTGGTCCCCGGGCCCGACCGGCCTGTGCGGCCCGTGCAGCGAGGTCTTCGTCGACCGCGGTCCGCGGCCCGGCGCCCCGCCGCATGACTGCGACCCGGGTGAGGATTGTGGCCGCTATCTCGAGATCTGGAACTTCGTGTTCCAGCAGTACGACCGCAGGGAGGACGGCACGCTCACGCCGCTCTCGAAGCGGAACATCGACACCGGCGCCGGCCTCGAGCGCACGTCGCAGGTCCTGCAGGGCGTGACCGACACGTTCAAGACCGACCTGTTCCAGCCACTCATCAAGCGGATCGAGACGCTCGCCGGGTCCACGTACGGCGACGATCCGGTGCGCGACGTCTCGATGCGCGTCGTCGCCGAGCACGCGCGCGCGGCGGCGTTCCTCATCGCCGATGGGATCGCGCCGTCGAACGAGGGCCGCGGCTACGTCCTTCGCCGGCTCATCCGCCGCGCCGCGCTGCATGCGCGCCGGCTCGGCCTGCGGACCGGAGCGATCACGCAGGTCGCGGGTGAGGTCGTGAAGTCGATGCAGAAGCACTATCACGAGCTCACCTCGGCGCGGGAACGGGTCGCGGAGATCATCGGCGCGGAAGAGGAGAAGTTCGCGCGCACGCTCTCGAGCGGCATGGAGCAGCTCACGGCCGCCATCGCCGAGGCGAAGCAGGGCGGCCGCGCCCAGATCGACGGGGACACCGCGTTCCGCTTGTACGACACGTTCGGCTTCCCGATGGAGATGACCCGGGAGCTCGTGGCCGCGGCGGGCATCGGCGTGGACGAGGCCGGCTTCACGGAGCTGCTCGACGCGCAGCGGCAGCGCGGCCGGGCGGCCGCGCGGTTCTCCCAGGACGCGATGCGCTTCGGCCAGCTGTACGCGGACCTCCACGAGAAGGTGGGCCTGGAGAGCACGTTCACCGGCTACACGGAGCTCGCGTCGGATGCCGTGATCCGGTCGCTCGTCAGCGGCGGCCAGCGGGTCGACGAGGCGCGCGAGGGCCAGGACGTCGAGATCGTCCTCGACCGCACGCCGTTCTATCCCGAGGGCGGCGGCCAGGTGGGGGACCGCGGCGACATCACGACCTCCGAGGGCCGGGCGCTCGTCGCCGACACGCAGACCGCGGCGGCCTCGGTCATCGTCATGAGCGCGAAGGTCGTCGACGGGGTCCTGCGGACCGGCACGCCGGCCCGCGCGACGGTCGACGAGGAGCTGCGCCGGCACACCATGCGGAACCACACCGCGACGCATCTCCTGCACGCGACGCTGCGCCGCCTGTTCGGGGACGACGTCCACCAGGCCGGTTCGCTCGTCCACCCGCCGTCGCTGCGCTTCGACTTCACGTTCGGCCGATCGCTCACCGCCGACGAGCTGCGCCGGGTCGAGGACGAGGTGAACGACGCGATCCTCGGCAACGCGAGCGTCCACGCGCAGTCCATGCCGCTCCAGGACGCGCTCGCGTCGGGTGCGACGCATCTGTTCGACGAGAAGTACGGTGACCTGGTCCGCGTCGTCGAGGCCGGCCCGACGTCGCGTGAGCTGTGCGGCGGCACGCATTGCCACTGCACCGGCGACATCGGCCTGTTCCTCATCACGAAAGAGGAGTCGATCGGCGCGGGCGTGCGACGCATCGAAGCCGTGACCGGCGAGGGCGCGCTCCGCGAGGTGCACGAGATGCGCGATCGCGTGGATCGCGCCGCGACCGCGCTGAAGGTCCCGCCGGCCCGGCTCCCCGAGGCGGTCGCGCAGCTGACCGAGTCGCGTGAGCGCCTCGAGAAGCAGCTCGCGGCGCTGCAGAAGAGCGGCGTGGACCAGACCGCGGCCGGCCTGGTCGCGAGGGCCGAGCCCCTGCTCGATGGGGCGAAGCTCGTCGTGCTCGACGTCGGTGACTACGACCAGCAGGTGCTGCGTGGCCTCGCGGACCGCGTCCGCGACGGCCTGGGCTCGGGGGTCACGGTGCTGGGCTCGACGCATGCCGGACGGCCTGGGCTCGCCGTCGCGGTGAGCAAGGATCTGGTCGCGCGCCTGCACGCCGGGGACCTCGTGAAGGAGCTGGCGTCGATCATCGGCGGCAGCGGTGGCGGTCCGGCCGGCAGCGCGACCGGCGGTGGCAAGGACGCCGCCCGGCTCGGCGACGCGCTCGAAGCCGGGGCGCGCGCCGTGCGCGAAAAGCTCGGAGGTCGTGGCTAGCCCCGACGTCGCCGGGGTCGAGCTCGCCTCGGCAGCCGTGCGCGTCGTCGTCGGGCACAAGGAGTCCGGTCGGTTCAGGGTCACCGGCGTGGGCCACGCCGCGGTGCCGGCGAACGCGATGAGCGGCGGCTACATCGCCGATCGCCGCGCGGTCGGCGCCGCGCTGGTGGCCGCCTTCGCCGCGGCCGAGCGCCTGGCGCGTGCCGACCGGGTGGTCGTCGCGATCGACGGCGACGACATCCGGACGTATCACGACAGCACGACGTTCGAGCGTGAGGACCAGCGCGACGCGGTGTCGCCGGGCGAGGCGTTGAAGGCGACACGCCTTGCGCGCGAGGAGGCGGCGCGCCTGGCTCGCGATCTCGCCGGCGACGACGCGGCCCTGCGCGGCCTCGCGATGGCGGAGCTGCGGGACGACGTCGGCGGCTTCATCCTCGACGGACGCCGGCTCGCATCGCCGGTCGGCGATCGCGGGCAGCGCCTCGAGGTGCGGACCGACATCGCGCTCGCGCCGCTGGTCCAGGCCGGTGGTGCGACCGCCACGCTCGAATCGGCGCGGCGGCGTGGCACCTCGACCTCGGGGGCGTACGCGCTCGGCCGCCTCGTCGCGGAGTCCGGTGTCGCGGAGGCCGGGATCGCCCGGATCGGCGCCGATCAGACGACCGTATCGGTGGTCCGAGACGGGCGCGTGACCGGCACGCGCGCCTTCGCGGTGGGACGCGAGGCGCTGGTCGCGCGGAACGTCCCAGCGGATGCCGACGTCTGGGCGCGCTGCGTCGTCGCGACGGTGCGCGCCCTCGGGCTCGAGCAGCCCGGCCGGTGGTATGCCGCGGGCATCCCCGAGGAGCTGGCCGCCGTGCCGAGGGCGCTCGCCGCCGCGGCGGGCGCGGAGCGGGGAAGCGCGGTCGATGTCCTGCCGCTGCGGACGAGCCTGGTGCCGCGCGTCGTCGCGGACGCGACGCTCACGGCGGACGATCTGGTGGCCGCGGCCGCGGCGGCGCTCGCCGCGGAGGCGTACTCGTGACCCGCACGGTCATCGACCTCGACGCGCGCGCGACGATCCTCGACGCCTCCGAGCGGCTGACGGATGCCCCGGCGGACGCGCCGGTCGTCTTCGTGGTGCCGGCCGGCGCGCCGTTCGCGCGCAACGCGGTGTTCCTCGAGGTCGCGCGCGCGCTCGCCGGGCAGCGCCGCGTCGCGATCGTGTCCAGCGACCCGCGTGCCCGATCGATCGCCGCGTCGGTCCACGTCCCGGCGTACGCGTCGCTCGGATCGCTCGAGCGCGAGGAGCTGGACCCGACCGAGAAGCTCGGCCCGCCGCGCCGCGCGGCGCTCGCCGCCGTCGCGGCCGGGCGATCGGCCCCCACGCTCGGCTCGCCGGCGCGGGCGATCGGCATCGCCGCGAGCGCGGTCGGCGCGGTCGCGCTGCTGCTGATGATCGTCATCCCCTCGGCCGCGATCACGGTCGCGCCCGCAGCCATCCCGATGCCGGCGGCCACGTTCACGGTCCGTGCCGGTCCCGGCGGCGACGTGCCGGCACAGCCGCTGTCGGCCACGGTCACGACAAAGGTCACCGGCACGGCGACCGGCTTTCGCAACGACGAGGTGAAGGCGACCGGGTCGGTGCGGTTCACGAACCAGACGACCGACGACCTCACCATCCCGCAGGGCACGGTCGTGCAGACGAGCACCGGCAGCGGTCGCATCCAGTTCGTCACGACCGAGACGAAGAGCCTCCCGCGGAGCGTGATCGTCTTCGTGACGGTCGTTCCGGGCACCGCGGACGTCGCGGTCGAGGCGGTCCTCGGCGGACTCACCGGGAACGTCGGCGCGAACCGCATCGTCGTGAGCAACAACGGCCGCTACCAGGTCACGAACCCGGCGCCCACCACGGGCGGCGACATCAAGCGGATCCCCGTCGTGAAGGCCGAGGACTACACCGCCGCGACAGCGAAGGCCAGTGTCGATCGGGCGCTCGCCGACGCGGCGAACGAGCAGAAGACCCGCTGGAGCGCGCAGCTCTCCGGCAGCGGCGTGGTGTGGGTCGGGACGCCATCGCTCACATCGCAGGGCAGCCTCGCCGATGTGGTCGGCAAGGAGGTCGCGACGTTCGACGTGCCGGTGACGGCGACCGTGCAGGGCTTCGCGGTCGCGGGCGATCAGCCGACGAAGGCCGCGGCGGAGCGCTACCGCACGATGGCGTCCCCCGGCTACGTGCTCGACGAGCGCGGCGCGCAATACAACGCCATCGCGACCGTGGCGGACAACGGCGTCAGCTGGCGGATCACGGCGTCGGGGACCCAGTTGCCGCAGCTCGATGCCGCGCGGATCCAGGGCGCGCTCGCCGGGCGGACGCCGGCCGAGGCGCGCGCCGCGCTCGAGGCGCAGGGCCTCAAGGTGACCGGCGTGCGCCTCTGGCCCGACTGGTGGCCACGGATGCCGCTGCTCGGGGCGCGGATCGCGGTCAACTGACGTGCGCTATCTTGCGCTCGACGTCGGCGACCGCCGGATCGGTCTCGCGGTCGGGGATGACGCGTTCGGCCTCACACGCGCGCTGCCGACCCTCCGCCGATCGCGACGCCTCGCCACGGACATCGAGCGGATCGCGTCGATCGTACGCGGCGAGGAGGTCGGCGCCCTCGTGATCGGACTGCCGCTGACCCTGCGCGGCGATGACTCCCGGCAGACCGAACGCGCGCGCCGGTTCGCGGCCTCCTGCGCGCCGATCGGCCTGCCGGTCACGCTGTACGACGAACGCAATACCACCGTCGAGGCCGCGCGGCGCGGCGAAGCCGATCCCGACGCCGGTGCCGCCCGCGTGCTGCTCGAAGACTTCCTGAGCGCACGACCGTGACCGCGCCGATCCATCGCGGCCCGGTGCGCGCGCCGGCTCGGTCACGCGCTCGCCCGCCGCGCAGGCGCTCGAGCGCGGGGCCCGCGATCTTCGTGCTCGTCGTGGTGCTGGCGGCGGTCGCGCTGTTCTTCTTCGCCCGGCCGCTCGCGACCGACGCGGTCGTGCAGGCGGCGGACGACCACGATGCGCTGCTCCGGCAGTCGGCCGTACGCGCGATCATCGCTCCCTCCGTCGCGCCGCTGCTCGATGCGCCGGCGGATCCGAACGGCAAGACCATCGACTTCACCGTGCCGCGCGGCGCGAACGCGTCGCAGATCGCGGCTGAGCTCCTGAGCGCCGGCCTCATCAAGTCGGCGCTCGCGTTCAAGTACGTCCTCTACGAGAGCGGCACGGAGAACGCCCTGCAGTCCGGGACCTACAAGGTCTCGGCGGCCCTGAGCCCGCGCGACCTCGCCACGCTGTTCCAGAAGGCGCCGGGGGATCAGGTCGCGCTCCGGATCATCGAGGGCTGGCGGCTCACGGAGATCGCGGCCGCGGTGAACAAGGCCCTCCCGTCGATCAGCGCGAAAGACTTCATCGCCGCGGCGGTGGTGGGGACGCGCAACAACTTCGTCCTCAGGGGTCTCGATCCGAAGACGCCGCTCGAGGGCTTCCTGTTCCCCGACACCTACTTCTTGCGCCCCAGCGCGACGGCCGATGAGATCGTCGGCATCCTGCTGGACACGTTCGAGGCGAAGGCCGGTCCCGCGCTGCGGACCGCGGCGGCGCAGCGGGGCGTGTCGATCTACGACATGGTGAAGCTCGGCTCGATCGTCGAGCGCGAGGCGCGCGACCGGAAGGAGAGCCCGCTCATCGCCGGCGTGTACCAGCACCGGCTCGACATCTCGATGAAGCTCGACGCCGATCCGACCATCCAGTACGCGAAGGGCGACTGGGGGGAGCTCTCGCTCGACGACCTGAAGCTCGACTCGCCGTACAACACGTACCTCAATCCCGGATTGCCGCCCACACCCATCTGCAATCCGGGCCTCGCCGCGCTCGCGGCCGCGGCGCAGCCCGAGAAGACCGACTATCTGTTCTTCGTCGCGAAGGGCGACGGTAGCGGCGATCACGCGTTCGCGAAGACCATCGAGGAACAAGAGGCGAACCGCGTGAAGTACGGGAACAAATGAGCGTCGTGTACCTGCTCGGCCATCCGATCGGACACTCGCTGTCTCCGGCGATGCACAACGCGGCGTTCAAGGCGCTCGGCCTGTCGCACACGTACGAGGCGCTCGACGTGACGGTCGACGAGCTCCCCGCGATCGTGCAGCGCGTCCGTGACGGCGCGGTCCTCGGCGCGAACGTCACCGTCCCGCACAAGGAGGCCGTGATGACCCTCGTCGACACGTGGGATGGCCCGACCGCCGAGATCGGCGCCGCCAATACGCTCTCGCGCACGGCCGACGGCACGCGCGTTCTCGCCTCGAACACCGACGCGGTGGGGTTCGCCTACGCCACCCGCCACCTCGCGCTCGACGGCTCGCGCGTCCTGCTCCTCGGCGCGGGCGGAGCGGCGCGCGCGGTGCTCGTCGCGCTCCTCGTCCGCGGCGCACGGGTCTCGATCGCGAATCGGTCGGCCGAGCGGGCGCGGACCCTCGCCCGCGCGATCCCGCATCCGGTCGATCGCGCCGCGCGGATCGTGGAGTGGTCCGAGCGCACCGATCTCGCGGCGGTCGACGTCGTCGTGAACGCGACCTCGCTGGGACTCTCGGGCGAGGATCCGCTCGAGGGCGCGACGCTGCGCCGCGGTCTCGTGGTCGTCGACCTCATCCCGACCGCGGTCCCGACGCCGCTCGCCAGGCGCGCGCGGGCGGCCGGCGCCGACGTCGTCGACGGGCTGCCGATGCTCCTCCAGCAGGCCGCGTCGTCGTTCAAGATCTGGACCGGCCGTGACGCGCCGGTGGACGTCATGCGCGCGGCCCTGTTCGCGAAGGTGAGCTAGCGATGCGGTTCCTCACCGCGGGCGAGTCGCACGGGCCCGGGCTCACGATCGTCGTCGACGGCGTGCCCGCGGGGCTCGCGCTCGATGGCGCGGCGATCGACGCGGATCTCCGGCGCCGCCAGCTCGGCTACGGCCGCGGGGGCCGCCAGCGCATCGAGCGCGACAGCGCTCGCATCACCGGCGGCGTGCGCCAGGGCCGCACCACCGGCGCGCCGGTCGCGCTGTGGATCGAGAACCGCGACGCCGCGAACTGGGAGCGCGTGATGAGCGTCACGCCGGTGCCCGAGGTGCCCGACGCGGTGACGCGGCTACGGCCCGGCCACGCGGACCTGGCCGGGGCGCTCAAGTACGGCCACGAGGACGTGCGCGACGTCATCGAGCGCGCGAGCGCGCGGGAGACGGCGGCGCGGGTCGCCGCGGGCGCCGTGGCGAAGGCGGTGCTCGCGGCGGTCGGCACCGATGTGCTGAGCGAGACGATCCGGATCGGCGATGTCGCGGCGACGGCGCGGTTCGAGCGCGATCGGATCGAGGCGAGCGAGGTGCGCTGCGCGGACCCCGACGCGTCGGCCCGCATGGTCCAGGCGATCGCCGCGGCGCGGGACGCGGGCGACACGCTCGGCGGAATGACCGCCGTCCGCGCGTCGGGCGTGATCGCGGGCCTCGGCTCGTACGCCCAATGGGATCGCCGGCTCGATGGACGGATCGCGCAGGCGATGGCTTCGATCCCGTCGGCCAAGGGCGTCGAGTTCGCCGATGCGTTCGATGCGAGCGGCGAGCGCGGCAGCACGGTGCACGACCCGATCGAGCGACGGGGGGCGGGCTTCGGCCGGCCGCGCAATCGCGCCGGCGGGCTCGAGGGCGGCGTCACGAACGGCGAGGACGTCGTCGTGCGCGTCGCGTTCAAGCCGATCTCGACGCTCATGAGGCCGCTCCCATCGGTCGACCTGCGCACCGGCGAGGCCGCGCCGGCGCACGTCGAGCGGAGCGACATCTGCGTCATCCCCGCAGCCGGCGTGGTGGCCGAGGCGATGCTCGCGCTCGTGCTCGCCGACGCGCTCTGCCTGAAGTTCGGCGAGGACACGATCGACGACATCACGGGCGCCATCGCGCGCTACCGCGAGCGCCTGAAGCCGATCGCCGACCGCTGATGTACCTGTTCCTCGTCGGCCCGCCGGGCATCGGCAAGTCGACGGTCGCGCCGCTGCTCGCCGAGGCCCTCGGTGGCCGGGCGATGGACCTCGACGACGAGATCGAGCGCACGGCCGGCAAGCCGTGCACGAACGTGATCAGCGAGGACGGCATGCCGCGCTTCCGCGCGCTCGAGTCGGAGATCCTCGGCGCGCTCCGGCCGACGCCCGCGCTGATCGTCGTGTCGACCGGCGGCGGCGCGGTCCTCCTGGAGCCGAACCGCCGGCGCATGTCGCAGCTCGGCCTGCGGATCGGTTTGAGCGGCAGCGTCGCGACCGTGGCCCGCGGCATCGCCGCGACGATGGGGAAGCGCGCGCACCTGGACGTCGGCCCGCGGCAGCACGCGGCGCGCGTGCTCACGGAGCGGCGCGGGGTGTACGCGGACGTCGACGGGTCGTTCCGCGTCGACGGCGCGGAGCCGCACGAGGTCGCGCTCGCGATCGCCGCGTGGCTCGTCGCCGCGCGCGGCGTCCGGATCGACGTGCCGGCCTCGCGCCCGTACCCCGTGCTGGTGCGCGCCGGATTGCTCGAGCACGCCGGCACGCACCTGCGCGACGTCGGGTGGCGGGGACCGGTCGTCATCGTCGCCGATCCGTTCACCGCGACCCGGCATGCGCCGGCCGTGCGGCGGTCCTGCGCGGCCGCCGGCCTCGACGCGACGATCGTGCGGGTACCGCGGGGCGAGGGGGCCAAGACCGTCGCGGCGCTCGCGAGGCTCTGGGACGCGCTCGGCGCGGCAGGGATCGGGCGCGACGGCGGCGTCATCGCGCTCGGCGGCGGCACGGTCGGCGACGTCGCGGGGTTCGCGGCGGCGACGTATCTGCGGGGCGTCCGCTACGCGCAGCTGCCGACCACGCTCCTGGCGATGGTCGACTCATCGATCGGCGGGAAGACCGGCATCGACCTCGCCCGCGGGAAGAACCTGGCCGGCGCGTTCCACCAGCCCGATGCGGTCCTCGCGGATCCGAGCGTCCTCGGCTCCCTGCCGCGGCGCGAGCGCGCATCCGGGTTCGCCGAGATCGCGAAATGCGCGTTCCTCGCCGACCGGGAGTCGGTCGCGCAGCTGGAGCGTTCGGCGGCCGCGGTCGTCGCGGGCGACCTCGGGCCGACCCTCGGCGCGATCGTGCTCGCGGCGGGGGTGAAGGCAGCCATCGTCGGCGCGGACGAGCGGGAGTCGGGCCTCCGCGAGCTGCTGAACTTCGGCCACACCCTCGGCCACGCGTACGAGGCCGCGAGCCGGTATCGGGTGACCCACGGCGAGGCGGTGAGCGTCGGGATGGTCTTCGCCGCGGCGCTCGCCGACGTGCTCGACCTGGCACCGACGTCGCTCCGCGAGCGGCTCGAGGCGCTGCTGCGCGCCGCGGGCCTCCCGGTGCGCGCCACGCTCCCCGCCCGGACGTGGACCTTCCTCGCGAGCGACAAGAAGGCGCGACGCGGCGCCAGCCGGTGGATCCTGCCGCGGACGATCGGACGGTTCAGCGAGGTGATCGACGCGACACCGCGTTCGCTGCGCGCCGCGGCCGCGATCGTGGAGGGCGGATGAAGCTGCTGCTCGTGAACGGACCGAACCTGAACACCCTCGGAGCACGCGAGCCGGCGGTCTACGGCACGACGACGCTCGGCGAGATCGTCCAGCGCTGCCGCGAGCTCGCCGGTCCCGGACACACGCTCGCGGACTACCAGTCGAACCACGAGGGCGCGCTGATCGACTTCCTGCAGGAGCACGCGGACGCCGATGGTGCCATCATCAATCCCGGCGGGCTCGCCCATACCTCGATCGTCCTCCGCGACGCCGTCGCGGGCTGCCGCTACCCGGTGGTCGAGGTGCACATCAGTGACATCGGCAAGCGCGAGCCGTTCAGGCACCATACATATCTGGCGGACGTGACGGCGCACCAAGTGATAGGTAAAGGAGTGGCGGGCTACGAGGAAGCCCTGCGGTGGCTTCTCGAGCACGCCTGACGAATGGTCTCGACCGGTGAGATAAAGCGCGGCATGACGATCGAGCTGGACGGGGTCCTCTACCAGATCGTGGAGTTCCAGCACATCAAGATGGGGCGGGGCAGCGCGCAGGTCCGCATGAAGCTGCGGAACGTGCGGCGCGGGGACCTCATCGAGAAGACCTTCCAGGCGGGCGACCGGTTCGCGCGCGCGCGGCTCGATCATCGCGACGTGCAGTACATGTATCACGACGGCGACCTCTACCACTTCATGGACACCAAGACCTACGACCAGGTCGCGCTCGACGGCGACCAGCTCGGTGACGCGCTGAGCTACCTCACCGACGGGATGGTCGTGACCCTGAACGAGTACGAGGGTGACCCGATCGGCGTCGACCTCCCGCCGTCGGTCGTCATGACCGTGACGAGCGTGGAGTTCGGGCTCAAGGGCGACACCGCGACCGGCGCGAACAAGCCGGCGACGCTCGAGTCGGGTCTCAAGGTGAACGTCCCGCTGTTCGTGAACCAGGGCGACAAGATCAAGGTCGACACGCGGACCGGGGAGTACATCGAACGGGCGTCGTGACCGGCGGGCCCCGCGACATCATCCGGGTCGGCCAGCTCGCCGTCCGCATCGCCGAGCGGCTCCTTGCGGCCGAAGAGCTGAAGGACCTCTGGGTCGAGGGCGAGGTCTCCGAGGCGACCGTGTCCTCCGCGGGACACGTGCACTTCACCCTCAAGGACAACGCCGGCCAGATCCGCTGCGTCCTCTTCGCGACCCAGGCGGCGAACGTGCCGCTCACGCCGCGCGCGGGCATGCGGGTCATCGCGCACGGGTACGTCGACGTCTACCTCAAGGGCGGATCGTTCAGCCTGCGGTGCGACGACGTCCGGCCGGCCGGGGCGGGCGAGGCATTCCTCCGGCTCGAGGCGCTGCGCAAGCGGCTCGCGACCGAGGGGCTGTTCGACCAGGAGCGCAAGCGCCCGCTGCCGGCGCGGCCCCGCCGCGTCGGCGTCATCACCAGCCCGACCGGCGCCGCCTGGCACGACGTGCAGACGGTCTGCCTGCGGCGCGACCCGAGCGTCGAGCTCATCTTCGTGGCGGCCCAGGTGCAGGGCGCCGGCGCGGTCGAGTCGATGATCGGCGCCCTTGACGGTCTCGCGCAGCTGCGCGACCTCGATGTGATCATCCTCGCCCGCGGCGGCGGGGCGAGCGAGGACCTCTCCCCGTTCAACGACGAGGCGCTCGTGCGCGCGGTCGCGCGCGCCGCCAAGCCCCTGTGCAGCGGCGTCGGCCATGAGTCCGATGTCACGCTCGTCGACCTTGTCGCCGACGTGCGCGCGCCGACGCCCTCGGTCGCGGCGGCGCTCGTCGTGCCGGACGCGGCCGCCGACGTCGCCGCGCTCGCTCGCGTCCGTCGACGGATCGAGGGC
>DASYXA010000022.1:0-38537 GCA_035935465.1 Candidatus Limnocylindria bacterium
CTCATCGCGCCCGGCAAGCCGGACCTCAGCCCGTTCGTCGTCTTCCACGACCTGCGTCCGCTCAGCGGCGGCGCGACGTATGCGGTCTGGCTCGTCGACGCGGATGGCCACTGGGTCCGCGGCGCGACCTTCACGCCGGACGGCGAGACGATCCAGAGCGTCGACCTCACGGTGCCGGTGGACAGCTTCGCGCAGTGCGCGGTGACGATCGAGATGTCAGCCGAGGGCAAGCGCACCGGCCCGCTCGTCATGCAATCGCGCATCGCGCCGCCGGGGCAATAGCCCTAGCGACCCCGCGCGAGCAGTCGCCTAAGCACACCGTCCCGCTCGAGGCCCTCGGCGTTTCGTTCCATCTGGCCGGGCGCGTCAAGTTCGTCGACGAGCTTTTGGAATCCCGGGTCACCCGCCGCCGCCTCCGCCCGCGCGAAGTCGGCCGAGAATCGAAGCCGGCCCAGCAGCGTGTCGAGCAATTCGACCGGCGACAGATCGCCATAGTCGGCGCAGAACGCACGCACGCGGCCCGCGCTCTCCTGAGGCGAGTAGCCCTCGAGATGCGGATGCAGCGGGATCCACATGTACGCGGACCAGGCCGCGTCCCAGAGCCGAGTGCCGGGGCTCGCCATGTCCCAGTCGACCATCACATCGGGCCGCCGGGCCCGGAAGACGGCGTTGTACGGAGCCCAGTCGTTATGACAGATGATGTCGTGAGGTCCGGGCGCCGGCATGCGCCACGCCGCACCGGGCGGTGGGCTGAAGCCCTCGACCAGATCATGGAACCGCCGAAGGCCCCGGGCCGCAGCCCTCATGCAATCAGGTGAGTAGATCCAGTCGGGGAACGGATCTGGCCAGCCAGGGACGGCCTCCCCGTCGACCCACGACAGCACCTCGCGACCGCGTTCATCAGTGCCCAGCGGACGAGGCGCCTCGAATCCGCGCTGCGCGAGGTACTCGAGCAGAGCGTGCACCGCTGGAGTCCAGTACCCGCCACGACGCCTGACTGTGGCGCCGACACGTACGGCTCCACTGATGTTGCCGCCGAGGGCGAGCTCCTCCACGTCGCCATTGTCGCCGCATGGAAATGAAAGGGCCGGTCTTCCGACCGGCCCTTTCAGACGCGTTGAGAAACGTGCGGCTGTTAGTAGTCCATCCCGCCACCGGGGGGCATCGCCGGAGCCTTGTCCTTCTCAGGCAGGTCCGTGATGAGCGCCTCGGTGGTGAGGATCATCGCCGCGACGGAAGCGCCGTTCTCCAGGGCGGAGCGGGTGACCTTCGCCGGGTCGATGATGCCGGTCTTCACGAGATCGACGATCTCGTTCTTGATGACGTCGTAGCCCCAGGTGCCGGACTTCGACTCGGCCTGCTTGCGGCGCACGCCTTCGAGCATGACGCCACCGTCCTGCCCGGCGTTCGCCACGAGCTGGCGGAACGGCTCCTCGAGCGCGCGGCGGAGGATGTTCACGCCGGTGAGCTCGTCGCCGGTGGCCTGGACCTTGTCCAGCGCCTTGACGGCGTTGAGCAGCGCGACCTCACCGCCCGGGAGGATGCCTTCCTCGACGGCCGCACGGGCCGCGGAGAGGGCGTCCTCGACGCGGTGCTTCTTCTCCTTCAGCTCGATCTCGGTCGCGGCACCCACGCGGATGATCGCGACGCCGCCGGCGAGCTTCGCGAGACGCTCGTTGAGCTTCTCCTTGTCGAAGTCGCTGGTGGTCTCCTCGATGAGGGCCTTGATCTGCTTGACCCGGGCGAGGATCCCGTCCTGCGAGCCGTGGCCCTCGACGAAGGTCGTCTCGTCCTTGTTGGACGTGACGCGGCGGGCGCGGCCGAGGTCGGCGACGGTGGTCGAGTCGAGCTTGCGACCGACCTCCTCGCTGATGACCTTGCCGCCGGTGAGGATCGCGATGTCCTCGAGCATCGCCTTGCGGCGGTCACCGAAGCCCGGGGCCTTCACGCCCAGGACGTTGATGGTGCCGCGGAGCTTGTTCACGACGAGCGTGGCGAGGGCCTCGCCGTCGATGTCCTCGGCGACGATCACGAGGTTCTTGCTGACCTGCACGAGCTTCTCGAGCACCGGCAGGATGTCCGTGATCGCGGAGATCTTCTTGTCGGTGATGAGGATGTACGCGTCTTCGATGATCGCTTCCATGCGGTCGGCGTTCGTGACGAAGTACGCCGAGATGTAGCCGCGGTCGATCTGCATCCCCTCGACGTACTCCTTCTCGAACTCGAGGCCCTTGGACTCTTCGACGGTGATGACGCCGTCCCGGCCCACCTTGTCGTGGACCTCGGCGATGAGCTCGCCGATCTCGGTGTCGGCGGCGGAGATGCCCGCGATGTGCGCGATCTCCTCCTTGCCCTTGACCTCGACGGCCTGGGACTTGAGCTCGGCGACGACGGCGTCGACGCCCTTCTCGAGGCCGCGCTTCAGGAGCATCGGGTTCGCGCCCGCGGCGATGTTCTTCAGGCCTTCGGTCACGATCGCCTGGGCCACGACGACGGAGGTGGTCGTACCGTCACCGGCGATGTCGTTCGTCTTGGTGGCGGCTTCCTTGAGGAGCTGCGCGCCCATGTTCTCGAACGGGTCCTCGAGCTCGATCTCGCGGGCGACGGTGACGCCGTCGTGGGTCACGGTCGGCGCGCCGAACTTCTTGTCGACCGCGACGTTGCGGCCCTTCGGGCCGAGGGTGGTCTTCACGGCGTTGGCCATCTTGTCGACGCCGGCCTTGAGCGAGGCTCGCGCCTCTTGGGTGAATTCGAGCTGCTTTGCCATATTTCTCTTCCTCTTCCTACGACTCGATGGTGGCGAGGATGTCCTTCTCGCTGAGGATCAGGAGCTCCTCGTCGTCGAGCTTGAACTCGGTGCCGGCGTACTTCTGGAACAGGACGCGGTCGCCTTCCTTGAGCTCGACCGGGATGCGCTTGCCGGTCTCAGGGTCGCGATCGCCCGGACCGACCGAGAGGACCTTGCCCTCCTGGGGCTTCTCCTTTGCGGTGTCCGGCAGAACGAGCCCGCTCTTGGTCATCTCCTCGCGCTCGAGGGCTTTGATGACGACGCGGGAACCGAGCGGCTTGAGCTTGAGCTTCTCTGCGACTGCTGGCATGTGGCTCCTCCGTACCTTGTGCGTGTTTTTGGCCAGGCGAGGGCCGGGTTCGGGCTCCGCGAACGGACTTAGCACTCCCCTGGCGCGACTGCTAAGAGAGTAGGTTCGGCCCGGCCGGCCTGTCAAGCCGGGCCAAGCGGCCGAGCGAGCCCCAACGAGCGTGCGGCCCGGGTTCCGTATGGTTGCGGCGTGAAGATCGACCGCCTCGAGACGTGGGTCCTCGAGGCTCAGGGCCAGGCGATCGAGTTCGGCGCCGGGACCTACTCGACGTTCAAGGCGATGGTCGTCGCGATCACGACCGACGACGGGATCACCGGATGGGGCGAGTGCATCGCGCGCCGCGGGCCGAAGGTGCTCGACAGCGTCGTCCGCGAGCTCCTCTGGCCCGCGGTGAAGGGCCGCGACCCGCACGACGTCGAGGGCCTCTGGGACGAGCAGTTCGCGCTGCTGCGCCCATGGGGCCACTACCGCGGCTTCGTCCAGGAAGGCATGAGCGGGATCGACCAAGCCCTCTGGGACATCCTCGCCCAGGCCCAGGGCATCCCGCTGTACAAGGCGCTCGGCGGGGCCGGCCGCGCGTCGGTGCCGGTGTACGGATCGAAGGTCTACACCGCCGATCCGGCCGCGATGGCAAAGCAGGCGCGGGAGCAGGTCGACGCCGGCCACACCGCGATCAAGATCCAGCTCGGGCGGAACGCCGCGCGCGACGGCTATCGCGGCGACATCGCGGTCACGAGGGCCATCCGCGAGGCCGTCGGCCCGGCGATCGACATCGGCGCGGACGTGAACAGCGCCTACGACGCCGCGACCGCGATCAAGGTCTGCCACGAGCTCGCCACGTACGACCTCTGGTTCCTCGAGGAGCCGGTCTTCCCCGACGACATCGACGGCTACGAGCTCATCCGCCGCTCCCAGCCGATCCCGCTCGCGGCCGGCGAGTCCGAATTCGGTATCTTCGGGTTCCGCGAGCTGTTGAAGCGGCGGGCGATCGACATCGTGCAGCCGGACATCGCGCGGATCGGCGGGTTCACCGCGGCGAAGCGGCTCGGCGCGCTCGTCCACGCGCACAACGTGAAGTACGCGCCGCACACCGGGTTCTCGTGCGGGCTCGCGCAGCTCGCGTCGCTGCACCTGGCGGCCGCCGTTCCGAATCTGAGCCGCGTCGAGTGGATGTTCATCACCAACCCGCTCGCCGAGCTGTTCGAAGAGCCGCTGCCGCAACCACGGAACGGCGCCCTCGCGGTTCCGACGGGGCCGGGACTGGGGCTCACCGTCGACCGGAACAAGTTGGCCAAGTACCGGGTCGCATGAAGCCCTGGCGGGTCCTCGCGACGCGCGTCGTGCTCGAGCGGCCGCCGTGGCTCACCGTCGGCGAGCAGGACGTCGAGCTCCCGGACGGCACGGTGCTGCGGGACTTCAACTGGATCGCGACGAGGCCGTTCGCCATCGTGGTGCCGATCCTCGACGACGACCGCACGATCCTCCTCCGCTCGTTCAAGCTCGGCGTCGGCTCGGTGTCGCTCTCGGTGCCCGCCGGATACCTCGAAGCGGGCGAGGAGCCGCTCGCCGCCGCGAAGCGCGAGCTCCTGGAGGAGACCGGGTACGCGGCGTCCGAGTGGCTCGCCCTCGGCCGGTTCGTCGTGGACGGCAACTACGGCTCCGGTCACATGCACGCGTTCCTCGCGACGGGCGCACACCAGGTGCGCGAGCCGGAGAGCGGCGATGACGAGGAGCAGGAGCTGCTCCTCGTGCCGTTCAGCGACGCGCTTGCGAGGCTCCGCGCCGGCGAGGTCGCGCAGCAGTCGACCGCGGCGGCGCTCGGTCTGGCGGCGATCGCCCGCCGTTAGTCCGCGATCTCGATCACCGCAGGGTCCCAGCGGTTGTCCGGCCGGTCGATGACGTTCAGCGGGTTCGTGTCCACCACCAGACCGGCCTCGGTCTCGGCGATGTGGAACAGCTGCAGTGGCTTCGGCGCGGGATCGCGGATCACGATCGCGGTCCGCTTGTCGTAGATCGATCCGTGGCACGGGCAGTGGAGCCGGTCCTCCGCCGGGTCGAACGGCACGGCGCAGCCCAGGTGGGTGCACTTCCGGTACGCGGCGATGATCCCGCCGGGCGGGTGGAGCAGGAAGAAGCGGCCCTGGCGGAACAGGATCGGCGCGTCGTTCGACTCGGCGAACGCGGCGACCACCTGCGCCTTCGGGCCGACGTTGACCGGCACGCCGAGACCGACGATCCGGCGGACCTGCATGAACGGCACGAGCGAACCGGCGATCTCGGAGCCGGCGAGCGTCAGCGCGGCGACGAACCCGGAGCGGAGCAATCGGCGGCGGTCGAGGCTCGCGGCCGGACGGGTGCGCAGCATCGCCCTCCTCCTACGCGGTTGTAGTAGCCCGTGATGGGTAGGACGGTACACCGGTATCTGGCACAGTCCAGTCGATGCTGCGGTTCATCGCGTACGCCCTGGTCGTGTCGGCATGCGGCACCGTGACGGCACCGGGTCCCACCGTCGCGCCGACTCCGGCTGCGCCCGCCGCGCTCCTGCTGGCACCGACCGAGGCCTGCGGCACGGTGAGGGCCTGGACCGCGCCGACCCCGACGCAGGCCGGCAGCCTCACCATCGGATCCGCGACCCACACGGTCAACGCGGGAACGAACCATGGCGCGACCGGCGTCACGGTGAAGGCCGGGGTCGACCGGTGCCTCTTCGGCGGGCTGGACGGGCAGCCGCAGCCCTACCACGGAGCGACGCCGATCGACTCGCCGTTCTGCGGCGCGGTGCTCGCGCTCAGGGCGGCGACCGCGAGCGCCGCGGGCTCGCTGACGCTCCTGCACTTCGCGTCGATCACGCTCCCCATCGCGCCGCGAGTCGATCTCGGGACGCCACGGCTCGGCGTGCGGCGGTGCATCACAGTCGGGGTCACCGAGCGTGGCGACGCCGAGGCACGGGGCCGTGCCGCGCCGTCGATCCTCGACCTCGAGTCGAACCTCTGGTGCGGCTCCGTCGGGAGCTACGCCGCCGGATCCTCGATCTCGATCGGGTCGAGGCGGTGGGAGATGGCCGCCGGCACGGCGTACGACACCGCCGGCCCGAACGGTCCGGATCGGACGAGCTCGGGCAAGCCGATGTGCCTGACGGCGGCGCTCGACGACGCGGGCAGGATCACGCGCTATCTGACGAGCGAGATGCCCCCGGGTGAGACCGGCCTCGTCACCGGCTACACGCCGGCCACCGGGACCGCGCGGGGAACCCTGGTCTTCTATTACGCGTACGTGCGCGTGATCGCGGCCGGAGCCAGCCTGACGGACGTGAAGGTCGGTTCGCGCACCTGCGTGAAATTCGGGCTCGACCCGTCGGGCGACCGCGTGATCACCGGCAGCGCCGAATGCGGCGGGGTCGGACTCTAGCGCCTAGGGGTTGAGCCGGGTCCCCTCGCCGGCCGGAGCAGGCACGTCGACGTCGACGACCCAGCGGACCGAGTTCGCGCACGGGCACGCGCCGCCGACGCGCGCGAGGCGCGGCATCGACTTCAGCGCGTTCTCGAGCGTGACCGTCCGGTTCGCGACACCGCGCTGCAGCTCGGCCCAGTGCTTCACGTCGATCGACGCGAGATACGCCTCGGGCAGGTGATCGCGCACGTGCGCGATGTAGCGCTCCACGTCCTCGAACGTCGATCCATCGACGCCGATCAGCTGGAACGCGTGCTCGCCGCGCCGCCGGAAGAACCCGGCGTGCGGGAGCTTCAGCAGGTCCGCGTCCCACGACAGCCCGTCGATCGCCGACCGGTCCGCCTTGACCCGGCCGTAGAGGGCATCCGCGTCCTCGCGCGACAGCTGCGGGAAGCGCGCGCGGACGTGGCGCTGGTTGATGTCGTCGAGCATCCGATCGACCTCGGCGATGTACTCGTCCTGCGCCACGCGGTTCGTCTTGTCCTTGAGCCCGAGCCGCACGTTCGTCGTGCCGCCGCGCTCGTCGCCGAACATCTCGAGCCCGCGCGGGAACCACTTGCAGACCGCGCGCTGCATCGCCTGCATCGTGATGAGCGCCTCGGGCCGCGCCGCGGCCTCGGCCCACCGCCGCATCGGGATGACGCCGGCCGCAAGGTGGAACGCCTCCTCGCGCAGCATCGGCGGCATCGATGCGGCCATCGGCTGGTAGGCGTTCACCTTCTGCATCGTGAGCTGGTACTTCCCCACCCGGTCGATGAACGCGGCGAACACGACGTTGTCGACGAAGCTGTCGTACTCGAGGTTGAACGCGGCGAGCACGTGCGAGCCGGTCTTCATGGACAGGATCTCCTCGACCATGTCCTGCGGCTTCGTGTCGGTGACCGGGGACCAGTCGGCGCTGGTGAGCAGGTGGATCATCTGGTAGCCGTGGCGGAGCTCCTCGGCCATGACCCGGAGCACCCACGCCTGGTCCTGGGGGTCGCTCGCGCGGGCCAGCGTCGCCTGGTGCTGCTGGATCGAGCCGAACTCGGTCGAGGCCTGCGCGCGGATGATCGCGAGCAGCTCCTCGGCGGCCTTCGGGTCCAGCTCCCGCGGGACGATCGCCTTCGGCTCGCCCTTCCGGTCGCCGACCTCGATCCGGTCCGGCATGTTCTGCTGGATCCGCGCGCAGAGGCAGAACGCGTCGTCCTTCGGGAAGTAGGTGTCCCACTGCTCGGCGAGCCGTGGGTAGTCCGGGAAGTTGTGCCGCTGCCAGTGGCCGACCGCCTCGTGGTACTGGCGCGGCAGCTGGTGCTGCAGGTCGGCCATCTCCGGCACCTCCGTCCCGTACTGACTAGTTAGTCAGTTTATGCCCGGACGCCCCCGAGGGCCAGGGCCTGGAACGTCGCCGAGACCTGATCGACGGTCGAGCGGCCCGCGGGGCGGAACCACGTGTAGACCCAGAAGCACATGCCGAGGATCCCGAACGCCGCGACCGCCGGATCGGCCATCCGGAACGCGCCGCTCGCCATTCCGTCTCGCAGGACGCGCTCCAGAGCCCGGGCGATCTTCCGCTCGACGCGGATGACCGCCTTCAGGTGGCCGGGGCCGAGATGGCCCTTCTCCTGGAAGTAGACGGTGAAGAAGGACGGCCGCTCGGCGACCAGCCGCACGAACGAGTCGACCATCCGGGCGAGCTTGCGGTCGGGCGTCTCGCTCGAGCGCTCGATGGCGGAGATGCTCGCGTCCGCGAGCGCGAGGGTCTGGGTCGAGATCTGGAAGAGCAGCTCCTCCTTGTTCTCGACGTAGTAGTAGAAGGCAGCCTTCGTGAGGTCGAGGTGGCCGGTGACGTCCTCGACCGTCGTGCCGACGAAGCCGCGCTGCTGCATCAGGAGCGCGCCCGCGTCGAGGATCGCCTGGCGGCGGGGGCCCGAGCGCGGCGCGGAGCGCGGACGGGCACGCAGGGTGCGGCCGTCGGGGCGCTTCGGCCTGAGCTTCTTCGCCGGCGCTACAGCCGCTTCTCCAGCGCCGTGACCGCGGCCGGGGTGAACCGCATGGCCTTCAGGAAACCGGCGATATCCGTGTCGGCGGCCGCGACCATCGTGCGGGCGATGTGCGCGCCCTGCCCGCGGAAGTGCGCGAGGAGCGCGTCCATGAGCGTGCGGCCGATGTCCCGGCCGCGCACGTCGGGATCGACGCCGAAGAACTCGATCCAGCCGGTCGGCTCCTCGAGCCCGAATTCCCCGCCCCGGACCTCACCCATCATGAAGCCCGCCACCTTGCCTGCGACCTCCGCGACCTGCGAGGACTCGGCGTCGCGACGGAGGTAGTAGCCGACGCGCTGCTCCCAGACCTCGGGCCGATACCGCTTGGTGATGCGTTCGTCGATCCGGGTGATGCCCTCGATGTCGAGCTCGGTCATCGGGCGGATGCGGACGGCGTCGGCCATTTCGCGGAGGATAGAGCGAGCGAGCGAGGGCGGATCCCGGATCGCGCGGGATCAACGGCGTGTCGGCCGCCGGACCATCGGCCGCGCCGTACGGAGCGCGGACATGAGCCACCCGGATGAGACGCAGCCGCGGATCGCACGGAACCCCACTGGATCCGGGCCGATCCGCCCGCATGCCCGCTTGGTGATCATGCGAGCGTCTGCCGTCACGCCCGTCGAGTCGGCAACGTGCGGCTGACTGAGCGGACATCTGCATCGTTCGGAGCGGGAAGGGATGACCATCCACAACACCCGGCTACGGGTCCTCTACGCGTGTGTCACCGCGGCCCTGTGCGTGCTCGCCTTCGGCGCGCGGGCGAACGCCGACGATGGCACGACGACCCCCGCGCGGGCCATCCCCCTCGCGCGCGCGCTCCCGCGCACGTTCCCCTCGTACGACGCCCTCATCACAACGGCGACCGCCGTGGCGAACGACCAGGTCAGCCTGTACGCGCAGCTGCAGGCGACCACGGCGGAGCACGACCTCGCGACGTCGATCCTCGCCACGGTCGCCGACCCGCGTGTCCGCGGCGGCTTCGTGCGCGCCGAGACGAACGTCAGCGACGAGCCGGCGATGGTCGCCCTGCGTGCCGAGATCGCGTCGACCGAGGCCCGTCAGGCCCGGCTGGTCGCGAGCGGCGCGATCGCGATCCCGCCCGCGGCGACCTGGCAGCGACCACTGGTCGGCGGGATCAGCCAGCCGTTCGGGCCGACCTCCCTCTGGCTCGAGCCGGCACGCCTCTACCAGGGCACCTTCTACTGGCACTTCCACGACGGCGTCGACATCACCGACCCGGCCGGTACGCCGATCGTCGCACCCGCCCGCGGACGCGTCGTCTTCGTCGGCCGGATGATGGACGGCGCCGAGGTCGTGGTGCTCGCGCACGACGACGGCCTCGTCTCGCTGTTCGCGCACCTCCAGGACGGGCCGCTCGCGCCGACGATCAAGGCCGGCGACATCGTGCAGGCCGGCGACCGCATCGGCGCCGTCGGGCTCACCGGCCTGACGACCGGGTACCACCTGCACTGGGCCGTCTACCGGAACGGCGTCCCGATCGACCCCCTGGCGACGCTCGGCGGCTAGCCCGCCGAACTGCTAGCCCCGGCGCAGGACTTGGGGCCGCCAGGTGTGACTCCGCTGGCCCGCCGCGCCGATAGCATGACCTCGTGTTCCGAGGGCTCACCGTGGCCACTGTGCTTCTCGTCGGCTGCGCGCCGGCGAGCCTGCTCGTGCCTTCGCGGTCGCCCTCCGCGACGGCGGCTCCCACGGCACCAGCGCGCGCTCCATCGGCATCGGCCGCCCGCACGCCCGCGCCGACCCCCCCGTCCGACCCGCTGGGCGCCTTCGCGCTTGGTCCGCTCCGTGGCGAGATCGCGTGGGTCGTGCGAGTCGTCGCACCAGCACCATCCTCCGCGAGCACCGTCGTCGCGGTCGAGGAGCTCTGGGCGATCCCCCTCGACGGCTCGACGCCACGGGTCGCGTTGCGCTTCCGGTCCGCCTACGTACCGGGCCGCGATACCCGGGGCGTCAACGCACTGCGCCAGCAGTTCTCGCCGGACGGCAAACGCGTCGTGCTGTCGGTCGTCGACGGTGATGATCCACAGGCGCAATTGCTCGAGGTCGTCGATCTGGAGACCGGCCGGATCGCCCGCTTGTTCGAAGGAGAGCGCCGGAACGATGTGAAGCCGGCCTGGAGCCCCGACGGTCGGCTCATCGCGTTCGTCAGGCTCGCGGCGGTCGGATCCTCAGGCGATATCTGGGTGTCGGCGCCCGACGGGACGGCTGCGCGGCGGATCCGTGCCGGAACGCAGGGCTCGTCGCCGCGGGTCTACGGGTGGCTCCCGGACTCGCAGCGGATCGGCTTCGACCCGGTCAACTTCGAGTGGAGCGGCTACCGGCTCATCGACCTCGATGGGGTCGAGAGCGGCGACACTGGCGGACGTTCCGCGACGACCGCGGATCCGGTGTCCTGGCAGACACAGAGCCCCTGGTTCGCCGGAGGGTTCGGCGACGCCCCGCGACCGTCGCGCACCCAGATCCTGCTCGCCGACTGGCCGGCGCAACAGACGCCGTGGATCTTCGCGGACGTCGTGCCGAACCCGGCTGACAACACCATCACCGGAGTGCGCGATCCGCGTTGGGATCCGAAGGATCCGCGCGTGCTCGTGTATCTCGAGAGCGGAATCCAGGGCAGCGCAGTCATCGCCGATCTCGCCGCGCGGACGTCGATCCGGATCGGTGGCCGCGTTTCGCTCGCCGACTGGACGCCGAACGGCACCGCGGTCGTGACCCTGGAGGAGCATCCGCCTACGGCACCGCTGAGCGCGTACGTCTGGGGACGAGACGGCAAGATCCGGTCAGGCGGCTTGTTCCTGCCGCTCGACGGCGCACAGACGATCTATTCGCTCACCGACCTCGCGGTCCGCGCGTACTAGCGGCGGGTCTCCAGGAACGCGACCAGGTCCGCCAGCTCCTGGGGGGTGAACGCATCGGCGAATGACGGCATCGCCTGGCCCTTTCCGGTGAGGATCGTCGTCACGATCTGATCGCGCTCCAGGCGGGCCGCCACATCGGTGAGCGCCGGACCGCGCCGGCCGCCCGCCCCGGCGATCTGATGACACGCGAAGCACTCCTTCCGCACGAACAGCTGCGCGCCGGCCGCCTCCGAGGCGGTGAGCCCGCCCAGCACCGCCGGCGGGAGCGAGGCGCCCTCGGTCGAGACCGGGACCCAGCTCGAGGCGAAGCCGGCGACCGTGAGCGCCCCGTACACGAGCACCCCGAGCCCGACCGCCGCGACGGCCAGCGGCCGGCGCGAGACGTGACGCTCGCCGCGCGGGCGGATGAGCGGGAGCAGGAACAGGAACCCGAAGGCGAGCGCCGGCAGGCCGATGATCACGACGGATTCGAGGCCCTTCGGGATGACCGCGAGCAGCGCGAAGTAGCCGATGAAGTACCAGTCCGGCCGCGGGTCCGCGACGATGATCGTCGGATCCGGGGGCTTCCCGAGCATCGGCGCGCCGGCGACGACCGCGAGCACGAGCACCACGACGACCGCGACGAGCGACACGACCGCGTCGCGGACCGCGGCATCGGGGTAGAACGGGATGCCGCGGCGGAGGAGCTCGGTGTAGCGCGCGAGGTACGTGCGCGTGTCGATCCGCTCGCCCGGGACCGGCGGCTCGCTGATCCCCCGCTTCACGACGAGGTAGAGGTGCACGCCGAGCAGGCCGAAGATCGCCGCGGGGATGAGGAACACGTGCGTCGCGTAGAACCGCGTGAGCGTCGCCCCGCCGACGTTCTGGCCGGCGACGATGAGCGTCGCCAGGAAGGGGCCCACGATCGGCGCGCGCGCGGCCTGCTCGGCCGCGACGACGATCGACCAGAACGCGTCCTGATCCCAGCGCAGCAGCTGTCCGGTGAAGGCCATCGCGAGCGTCGCCAGCAGCAGCAGCGAGCCGGTCATCCAGTTCGCCTCGCGCGGGAACTTGTACGAGCCGAACAGGAACACCTGGGTCATGTGGACGAGGACGAGCACGACCATCGCGCCGGCGCCGAAGTAGTGGATGCCGCGCACGACGTTGCCGAGCGTGGCCTGGTGGCTGATGAACTGGAGGGAGTCGTACGCGCTGTTCGGCGCCGGCACGTAGGTCATCGCCAGGCCGACGCCGGTCACGACCTGCACCACGAACATCGCGCACGTCGCGCTGCCGAAGACGTACCACCACCCGACGCGTCCCTCGAGCGCGGCCGGCACCGGATGCGTGAGCACAGCGCCGACCGAGTCGTCGAGCTCGAACCGCAGGCCGATCCAGCGCCCGATGGCGCCGACGATCCGGCTCACGGCGTCCCGCCCACGGTCGGCAGGCGCTGGGTCTTCACCATGAGGTTGCCGCCGGCGACCCGCCACTCGCGCTCGAACAACGGCCGCGGGGGCGGACCGCCGGCGACGGTGCCGTCCTCGTAGTAGACGCCGCCGTGGCACGGGCAGAGGAACAGCTTCGCCTGGCTGCGCCAGTCGACCGGGCACCCGAGGTGGGTGCAGTTCACGTTGAAGACCTGAAAGCGCCCGGCCGAGATGCTGCGGACCCAGAGCGCGGTCTTCGCCGTCTGCCCGGCCCACGCGAGCGGGCTCGGATCCTCGAACTGCACGAGCGTCGTGGTGCCGGCGGCGAAGCGCGACACGTCGCCGACCGCCACGTAGGTGTCCTGCTCGCGCTCGAAGAGCGGCGCGACCAGATACCCGACGATCGGGACGCCGACCAGGCCAGCGATCGCGCCCGAAAGCGCGATCGTGACCCGCGAGAGGAACCGGCGGCGATCCATCAGCCGCCTCGCACCGTGTCGGCCACCCACCCGCCGAGCGCGAGGATCGTCAGCAGCGCACCGCCGACCAGGATGATCCAGTGCGTGATGACGCCGGCGCACGCGATCGAGACGCCGAGCGCGAGCGCGACGGGCCAGATGGACGGGCGCGGCATTCCGGGCTCGGTCATCCGGCGACCGTCCCGAGGTAGACGACCGAGAAGACGACGATCCAGACCGCGTCGACGAAGTGCCAGTACATCGCGATCCCCTCCCAGGCCGCGTGGCCCACGCGCCGCGGTCGCGCGGACGACGCGACGAAGAGCGTGCCGAGCAGCACGAGCCCGACGAGGACGTGGATGGCGTGCAGGCCGGTGAGCGTGAAGAATGTCGTGCCGAACAGCTCCGAGCCCGGGCGCAGGCCCGCGCCCAGAAGCCGGGCGTACTCGAGCCCCTGGCCGGCGAGGAACGCGGCCCCGAGCAGCGCGGTCAGGGCGAGCCAGGCGCGCGACCGGCGCGCCGCAGCGAGGCCGACCGTTCCGCTCGATGCGAACAGCAGGACGCTGAACAGCGCGGTCCGGCCGACGTCGAGCTGTGCCCGCGCGGTCGCCAGGCCCTGCTCGCGGAACACGACATACGCCGCGATGACGCCGATGAAGAACAGCGACTCGGACGCGATGAACAACGCGACGCCGACCAGCGTCCGATCGCGCGCGAATGGGACCACGGCCGCATCAGCGCTCATTCCGGATCCATCCGGTCCGGATGCGCGCGATCCCATAGCGGGCGCTTGCCGCGCACGCGCGGGATCGACTCGAAGTTGTAGGCCGGCGGTGGCGAGGACGTGGACCATTCGAGGGTGTAGGCGTCCCACGGGTCGTCGCCCGCGGGTTCCCCGCCGCGGACGCTGCGCCACACGTTGAGGGCGAGCACGATCGCGCCGGCCGCGATGAGGAACGCGCCGACGGTCGAGACGAGGTTCGACCATTCCCAGCCGAGGCCCGGCGGGTACGTCCAGACGCGGCGCGGCATGCCTTGGAGCCCGAGCCAGTGCATCGGCAGGAACGCGAGCGTGAGGCCGGCCAGGGTCAGCCAGAAATGCGTGAGCCCGAGCCGATGGCCGAGCAGCCGGCCGGTCACCTTGGGGAACCAGTAGTACAGGCCGGCGAATACGGCCATGAGCGTGCCACCGAACAGCACGTAATGGAGGTGACCGACGACGTAATACGAGTCGGTCGCGTACAGATCGATCGGGACGACCGCGAGCGAGACGCCGGTGAGCCCGCCGATGACGAACGTCGCGATGAACCCGAGCGCGAACACCATCGGCATCGCGAGGCGGATGCGGCCGCGCCACAGGGTCGCGACCCAGTTGAAGACCTTCACGCCGGTGGGGATCGCGATGAGCATGCTCGCCGCGGAGAAGAACGCGTTCTCGGAGTCGCCGAGGCCGACCGCGAACATGTGGTGGGCCCACACGCTGAACGACAGGAACCCGATCGCGATGCCCGACCCGGCCACGAACCGGTAGCCGAACAGCGGCTTCCCGCTGAATACCGGCACGATCTCGGAGATCATCCCGAACGCCGGCAACACGACGATGTAGACCTCGGGGTGCCCGAACGACCAGAACAGATGCTGCCAGAGGACCGCGTTCCCCCCGCCCGCCGGGTCGAAGAACCGGCCGCCGAGCTGACGGTCCACGAGCAGCATCACGAGCGCCGAGGTCAGGACCGGGTATGCGGCGAGGATGAGGAAGCTCGTGATGAGGACCATCCAGGTGAACATCGGCACGCGACCCATGACCATTCCCGGGCAGCGGCCCAGGAGGATCGTGACGGCGAGGTTGATCGCGCCGGTGATCGTCCCCGCACCCGACACCGCGAGCCCGAACACGTACCAATCCATGCCGCTGCCGACCGCATGCGACGGCTCGGTGAGCGGCGCGTAGGCGAACCACCCCGCATCGGGCGCGCCGCCGGCGACGAAGCTCAGGTAGAGCAGCACCCCGCCGAACAGGGTGAGCCAGAACGACAGCGCGTTGAGGCGCGGGAACGCGACGTCCGGGGCGCCGATCTGCAGCGGCACCACGTAGTTCGCGAAGCCGACCAGCAGCGGGACGGCGACGAGGAAGATCATCGTGATCCCGTGCATCGTGAACAGCTGGTCGTAGGTGCTCGGGTCCAGCACGCGCAGGCCGGACGATGCGAGCTGGATCCGCAGCAGGAGTGCCTCGACGCCGCCGATGGCCAGGAACGCGACACCGAGGAGCACGTAGAGGATCCCGATGTCCTTGTGGTCGACCGTCCGGAGCACGCCCGCCGTGGCGAACGCGCCGGGCCGCCGGACGAGCGCGGCCGCGGTCACCGGAGGCTCCGGAGATAGGCGACGACCGCGTCGAGGTCGGCCGCCGACAGCGGCACCCTCGGCATGAGCGCGCCCGGCTTGTAGCGCTGCGGGTCGGCGATCCACGCGCGCATCCCCTCGTCGGTGTTCGCGAGCACGCCGCCAGCGAGGGTCGCGCGAGATCCGACGTGCGTCAGGTCGGGGCCGATGGACGTGCCGGCGAGCTGGCCCCGCACGACATGACAGGACGAGCACACCGCGGACCGGACGACCTCGAGGCCGCGGCCGGCCTGCCCGGACGCCGGCGCGGCCTGGGACCGGAGCCAGCGCTCGAAGTCCGCGCGCGGCTCGGCGACGATGAGCACCCGCATCCAGGCGTGCTCGAGGCCGCAGAACTCCGCGCAGGCGCCGGAGAACGTCCCGGGCCGCGCCGTGAACAGCCGGAGCACGTTGCGCTGCCCGGGCACGATGTCGGACTTCGCGCCGAGCTCGGGGATCCAGAGGTCGTGGATCACGTCGGCCGATCCAAGGTCGAGCTCGATCGGGACGCCGGCCGGGATGTGCGCCTCGTTCGCCGTCACCGCGCCGCCGGGGTAGCGGAACTCGAACCACCACTGATGCCCGACGACGGTGACGTGCACCGGCGGCTCGAGGCTGCCGAAGGTCGCGCCCTGGCCGATCTGCCCGAGCGTCACGAGGCTGAGCGCGAAGATGGTCGCAAGGAGCGCCAGGGGCGCCGCGGTCCAGGCGACCTCCAGCCCCCGATGCCCGTGGATCTGCGGCACGCTGCCCGGGCGCGGATCGCGGAACCGGATCGTGAACACGATCAGGGCCGCGAGGACGCCGGCGAAGACGAGCGCCGCGAGGGCGCCGACGATGAGCGACAGGACGACGATGGGCTCGAGGGAGGTCGCCATCGGCGCCACCGTACGCGCGCTTCCGGCGGGCGCAAGTCGGGACGCCCGCGGAGGGGCGTCCCGATGCGCCTGCGGGCTAGGCCGGTGTCCGGACCGCGCGGCGGCCGCGGGTCAGGACGAGGGCGATCGCGAGGGCGAGGAGCGGGATCCAGCCGAACACGAGCATCCAGATCGCGAGGTCGGCGAATCCGCGCAGGATCGTCGCGAGCGTGGAGAACGCGAGCGTCGCGGTCTTCGCCGGGTCCCACGCCGGCGCCGGTGGCGTGACGACCGCGACGGCCGCCGAGCTGATCGAGACCGTGATCGTCGAGAACTGCGTCCGTGCGGAGATCGAGTTGACCTGGCCCTGGAGCTGCTCGATCTGGGTCCGCACGGTCGCGAGCGCGCTGTCGACCTTGAGGATCTCGTCGATCGTCGCGGCCTTGGCGAGCAGCGCGCTGTAGCGCTGCTCCTCGGCCTGCTTCGCGGCGAGCCGGGCCTTGAGGTCGACGAACTGGTCGGAGACGTCCTGGCCGTTGACGGTGGACGAGGTCACGTCGGCCTCGAGCGCGCGCAGGCGGCGGAGCGCCTCGGTGAACTGCTGCGACGGGACGCGGAGGGTGAGGCTCGCGACGCGGTCGTCCTTGCCACCGCTCTCGTTCAGCCCGATGACATCGCCGCCGAGGTCGACCGCGACGGCCTGGGCCCGGTCCGCGGTCGCCCAGGGATCGGTCGCCTTCATCGCGATGCTCGCGGTGAGGATCACCGAGCGCGTCGGATCGAACGCCTGCGGGACCGGGACCCCGTTCGTGCCGGTCTCGGTGCCCTGCGGCGCACCGGGCTTCGCGACCGCAGGCGCGGGCGCGGCCACGTCCGTCGCTGGCCCGAACGCGACGCGGCCCACGCCGCTCGCGGTCGTGCCGCTCTGGGCCGCCGAGCATGCCGCCAGGAGGAGGACCGCTGGAAGGACCCACGCAAGGCGCTTCATCACGTACCTGCCTTCTCCGGGCCGGGGCCCGGTGGCCTGGTAGACGTGGCTACGGCGGGTTCGGTTCCCCGACCCGCAGATCCGCCCCGTGGTCCCAGTACTCGACGGCCAGGGCGGTCCGCACGCGCGTGAGGCCGGACCCGTCCGGCGCGGCGGCCTCGGTCACCGCGAAGGTCTGGCGGCGCACGAGGTCGTCGCCCAGCCCGAGCTCGACGTCGACCACGCCCCGGTCGCCCCGGTCGATCCGGTACCGGGCGGTGAGGGTGCCGCGCGTGAAGCCGAGACCGCTGTAGGTCACCGCGCCCGGCTCGCGGAGCTGTTCGAGGAGCGCGACCGGGCTCGCGATCGTCCGCAAGGTCGTCGCGGGCGCCGGCACGCCATCCACGAAGACGCGCTCGCCGACGATGATCAGCGTCGCGGAGCGCGGCTCGGTGATCGTGAGCCGCAGCCGATCGGGCGGCACCAGCTCGCCGATCCCCCGATAACGGAGCACGAGGTCGCCGTCCGGCGCGCCGCCCGTCGCGACGCTCGTCGCGTCGAGCGAGAAGCGCACGCCGCGCAGGTGCTCCATCGCGTCGGCCGCGCGCGCCAGGCGCGCCGCGCCGCCACCGCCGCACGCGGCCAGCACGATCGCAAGCACCAGTCCCGCTGCCGCGCGTCCGGCCACCCGCTGATCGTCCGCCCGATCGTTCACCAGCGCGGTCCGAAGAGCTCACGCGCGACCGTGGCCGTCGTCGACGCGAGCGCGGGCACATCGGATCCGCGCTCGACAGCGATCGCCGCATACGTGACCGCGACGTGCGCGGGCTCGTTGCGCTCGCCGCGGTGACCCTCGGGAGAGAGGTACGGCGCGTCCGTCTCGACGAGGAGCGCGTCCGTCGCGCGGACCGCCTCGCGGAGGGCGCGCCTCGCCCGATACGTCACCGGCCCGGCGAACGAGGGGACGAGACCGAGCGCGCGCCAGGCCGCGATCTCGTCCGGTCCCTCGCTGTAGCAATGGAGCTGACCGCGCACCGTCCGACCCGCGAGCATCGCCCGGACCTCGGGGCCGGCGTCCCGGACGTGCACGACCACCGGGAGCCCGAGCTCCGCCGCGAGATCGAGCTGTCGCAGGAACGCGCGTTCCTGCACCGCGCGCGGCGCGCTGCGGCCGGACAGGTCGATCCCGATCTCGCCGATCGCGACGACCCGCGGATCGGCCGCGAGGCGCCGCAGCTCGGCGACCGCCGGGTCATCGAGTGACGCGGCGCGATGCGGGTGCACGCCGACTGCGGCCCGGACCTCGGGGTGCTCGCGCGCGATCGCGAGGGCTGCCGCGCTCGAGGCGGCGTCCTCGCCGCAGGTGAGGATCCGCGTGATGCCCGCGGCGCGCGCGCGGCCGAGGACGGCGCCGAGATCGCCGGCGAACCGCGCATCGGTGAGATGCGCGTGCGCGTCGATCAGGCTTTCGCCGACTCCAGGCGCGGGAACAGCGCCGGACCGGCCTTCACCCTGCGGCCGGGCTCGAGCAGGCCCCAGCGCGCGACATCGGGCCACGGCGCGTGCGCCGGCGAGGGCAGGCCGAGCTGCGCGCAGATGGCGTCGGCGGTGTTCGGCATGTACGGCCAGAGCAGGTGCGCGATGATCCGTATCGACTCGAGGCCCGCGTACAGCGCCGACGTCACGCGCGGCGCGTTCGCCGGGTCCTTGGCGAGGATCCAGGGCTGGGTCTCCTGATAGTGCTTGTTCGCCGCGTCGACGAGCGAGAAGATCGCACCGAGCGCGTCGGCGAAATGGAGCTGCGCCGCGGCGGCATCGTGCGCACCGATCGCCCGCTCGGCGACGGCGTGGAGCACGATCTCCGACGGGCCTTCGCCCCCGGGCCGCGGCACGACACCCTCGCAGTAGCTCTCGACCATCTTCAATGAGCGTGACACGAGGTTCCCGAGGCCGTTCGCGAGGTCGGCGTTGAAGCGGGCGTTGAACTGCTCCGGACTGACCGGCGAGTCCTCGATCTTCTCGAACGGCGCGTCGCGCAGCACGAGGTAGCGGATCGCGTCGCTGCCCCATTCGTTCGCCGCGGCGATCGGATCGATCATGTTGCCGCTCGACCGCGACAGCCGGCCCTCGCCCATGGCCAGGAAGCCGTGCGCGAAGACCTGGCGCGGCAGCTCGACCCCTGCCGCCATGAGCATCGCCGGCCAGAACAGGCAGTGGAAGCGCGTGATGTCTTTGCCGATGACGTGCACGTCGGCGGGCCACCACTTCTTGAACTGCTTGTCGTCCGTCCCGAAGCCCACGCCGGTCACGTAGTTGATGAGCGCGTCGAACCACACGTAGACGACGTGATCGGGGTGGTCGGGGAACGGGATGCCCCAGGTGAGATTGCGCCGGGAGACGCTGATGTCCTTGAGCCCGCGGTCGAGCCACCCGAGGACCTCGTTGCGGCGCGCCTCCGGCACACAGAAATCGGGGCGCTTCCGATAGAGCTCCTTGAGCTTGTCCTCGTACTTCGAGAGCCGAAAGAAGTAGTTCTCCTCCTTCAGCTGCTGGATGTATTCGGGGTGTGTGGGGTGGATCGGGCAGCGTCCGTCGACCAGCTCGTCCTCATCTTTGAACGCTTCGCAGCCGAGGCAATACAGCCCCTCGTACGACGCGAGGTAGACGTCGTCGTTCGCGATCCAACGTCGCACGAACTCCTGCACGCCTTTGACGTGGTCGGGGTCGGTGGTGCGGATGAAGCGGTCGTACGAAATGTGCCACGCGTCCGCCATCTGCCTGAATTCCGCGGCATGTTGGTCGACGAGGGCGCGCGTCGTGATGCCCTGGGCCTTCGCCGCCACCTCGTTCCGAGTCGCGTTCTCGTCCGTGCCCGTCAGGAAGAAAACCTCGCGGCCACGTTGGCGGTGGAACCGGGCGAGCGCGTCGGTGCCCGCGAATTCGTAGGCGTGGTGCAGCCCAGGGCGATCGTTCACGTACGCGATCGCCGTCGTGACGTAGAACTTTTGGGCCGGCATCTCGGTAGTCTAGGTCGGAAGAGTGGAACGCGGAACGGCCACGCGCGCATCGCTGGCCGTGCTCATGCGGCTGTCGCTCGTCGTCATCACCTTCGTCCTCATCATCGTGCTGTCGCAGGTCGCGCTCGTGTCGGCGCGAACGCGGCTCGAGCGGGCCGACCTCCCGACGGTCGCGCAGCAGGCCTGGGAGGGCACCCAGGACTACTTCACCAGCCTCGCCTCCGGATCGCTCGGCGAGGCGAGCTCGACGTCGATCCTCGGCGGGCAGCGCCGCGCGATGGGCGAGCTCCTCCTCGACGCGTACTGGAAGAGCATGGTCCTCGTCCTGCTCGCGGTCGGCCTCGCCGCCGGGCTCGGGATCCTCGTCGGCGTTTTGGCCGCGGCCGCGCGGAGCGTCCGACTCCGCGGCATCCTCCTCACGGCGACGACGCTGACGGTCTCGCTGCCGTCGTTCCTCGTCGCGATCCTGCTCATCCTCGGCGGCGCCGAGCTCACCGCGCGGACTGGTGTCCGGCTCTGGCCGACGTTCGGCTTCGGCATCGACAACCACCTCATCGTGCCGGTCATCGTTCTGGCCCTCCGTCCGTTCGCGCAGATCGCGAACTTCGCGTACGTCGCGACCGAGGACGTGCTGAAGCTCGACTACATCCGCACCGCGCGGGCGAAGGGCCTCATCGAGTCGGTCGTCGTCGGCCGGCACGCGCTCGGGAACGCGGCGGTGCCGATCATCGGCGCGATCGCGAGCGGTCTGTCGATCGCGCTCTCGACGCTGCCCGTGGTGGAGGTCTTCTTCAGCTGGCCGGGGCTCGGATTCGCGCTGCTCCAGGCAATCCGCCGGTTCGACGCGGCGACGGCCGGCACGCTGTTGGGCGCCCTCGCCGTGACGATCGCGATCGTGCGGTTCAGCCTCGATGCCCTCGCCGCGCGCTTCGCGCGCAGAGCCACGGGAGCCGCGGCATGAGGCGCGCCCTCAACTGGCAGCTCATCGTGGGCCTCGCGCTCATCCTGGGCTGGCTCGTCGTCGGATTCGGCGCCCCGTTCCTCACCGGGGTGAACCCGTTGATGCAGCGCACCTTCGTGCAGCTCGGGACGCGATCGATCCCGGCGCCGTTCGAGCCGGGGACCTTCGGCTACCCGCTCGGCTCGGACCGCCAGGGCCGCGACCTCTGGGTGACCGTCATGTTCGGAGCGCAGGCGACATTCACGCTCGCGTTCGTCGTGCTCGCCGCGCGGCTCGTCATCGGGGTCGCGCTCGGCGCGGTCGCGGGCTGGTTCGCCGGCCGGTGGATCGACCGCCTGGTGTCGGCGCTGGTCGACGCGTTCGCCGCGTTCCCCACCCTCCTCTTCGCGGTGCTCTGGATCTTCGCGTTCGACATCCGCTCCGGCCTGCAAGCGTTCGCGGCCGCGCTCACGATCACCGGCTGGCACGTCTTCGGGCGTGCGACCCGCTCGGCGCTCGTGGATCTCAAGGGCCGGCCGTTCCTCGAGGCCGCGCGAGCCGAGGGGCTCTCCGAGTTCGCGACGTTCGCACGGCACGCCGTCCCGAACCTCCTGCCGATGCTCGCGATCACCGCGGCCCTCGAGGCGAGCGCCATCCTCCTCGTACTGGGCGAGCTCGGCTTCCTCGGCTACGTCGTCGGCGGCGGCACGTCCATCCCGCTCGATGACCTGCGCGGATCCGGGTCGGCGTTCTTCTTCGCCGCACCCGAGTGGGGCGCCATCCTCGCGCAGGGCCGGTTCGAGGTCTTCCGGGCACCCTGGATCGCGCTGGTGCCCGCGGCCGCGTTCGCGAGCGGCGTGCTCGCGTTCAACCTCGCGGGGCACGGGCTGCGGATCTTCTTCGAGCGCGCGCCGGTCGCGCTCGGGAAGCTCTTGGGCTGGCGGACCCTCGCTGCGTTCGCCGCGGTCGTGCTGGTCGTTCGGCTGGCGGCGCCGTTCGTCGGTCCGGCGGCGGGCCTCACGTCGCTGTCACGGCAGTTCGACGGCGCGAGAGCGCGCGCGGATCTCGCGTACATCGCGGATCCCGCGCGCGGCGGGCGGTATACCGGCTCGAAGGGCTACCAGGAGGCGGCCGCGTACGTGGCGGACCGGTTCAGGGCGCTCGGGCTCGAGCCCGCCGGCGACGACGGCAGCTACTACCAACGCTTCACGATGTCGGACGTCGGGCTCACCGCGATGCCCTCGCTGCAGCGCCTCGGTGCGGATCCGAAGACGTACCGCCCGCGGATCGACTTCAGCGAGAGCGTCGGCGGGCGGCGCGGCGGTGGCGCGGCCGAGGGCGCGGTCATCTACGTGGGCGGGGGCAACAAGACCGCGGCGTACAGCGACTACGCGGGCGTGCATCCCGAGGGCAACATCGTGATGATCGCCGGCCCGAGCATCGCGCCACAGGATCGCGTGGACATCGCGCGGCGCGAAGGAGCGGTCGGCGTGATCGTCGTCTCGTTCACCGACCTCATCAAGCCGTCGTACATCGCGGCGTTCGAGGCGGAGACGATCCCCGTCCTGACCGTGAGCGCCGGCGTGGCCAACGAGCTCATCGCGGCATCCGGGAAGACGGTCGAGGATCTGAACCAGTCGCTCGTGGACCGCATCCGCCGGGCGCAGAACCGGCCGAGCCTGCGCGCCGAGCCGGTGCAGCCGATCTCCTTCGACACGACGACGCGGATCCGGTTCTCGGTGCCGCTCGGCCCGGTCCACCAGATCACCGGACAGAACGTCATCGGCATCCTCCGCGGAAGCGATCCGGCGCGCGCGGACAAATTCGTCCTCGTCGGCGGCCATCTCGACGGTATCGGCACCGATCCCGACGGGACGGTCTTCCCAGCGGCGAACGACAACGGTTCGGGGCCTGCGGTGACGCTCGAGGTCGCGCGCGTGCTCGCGGCGAACCGCGCGACGCTCAAGAACTCGGTCATCTTCGCAGTGTTCGCCGGCGAGGAGGAGGGCCTCGTCGGCTCGGAGTACTTCGTCAACCACTCGCTGACCACGCCGCTGCGGCCGCAGAACGTCCTGGCGTTCGTGAACCTGGACGTCTCCGGCTGCTGCGGCGACACGCTCGCGGCATCCGACGAGAGCTTCGCGATGCACGCCCGCCTCGCGAGCGCGGCCGACCGCCTCGGCTACGCGTTCGGATACGTGCCGGCCGTCGGCGGCAGCGACCACCTTTCGTACACCCGCCGCGGCGTGCCGGCCGCGCTCCTCGGCTGGACGGACTTCGGCGGCTTCCATACGACGCGTGACACGCTCGACACCGTGACGGCGCAGCACCTCACGATGGCCGGACAGGTCGCGACGCAGACCGTGCTCGAGCTCGCCGCGTCGAACTAACGGCCGATCCGCTCCACCTCGGCGGCGATCGCGTCGATCGAGGCGGCGCAGGCGTCGAGGAGCTCGTGACCGACGCCCGCGCCGGTCACGGATTCGACGCCCGCGAGGGCGTTGTAGAGGTTCCGTACGAGCCGTTCGGCCTCGGTGGGCGGATGGCCGAGCGCGGCGAGGGTCTTGTCCACCTGGATCGTGTGCTGGCGCAGGTGCTCCTCGAACCGATGCATCCGGAACCGGATCGGGTAGCCCTTGTCCTCCCAGAACCACGACGGCGTCGCGAGCTCGGTGTCGGTCACGCCGTCGAGCGCACGCAGGATCGTGACGTGGCTCCTGAAGAGCGCGTCCAGCGCGTCCGCGCGCGAGCCGCGCGGATCCTCCGGTGCCTGCCGCTTCGCCTTCCACGCCGCCTCGTCCGGCTCGGACGGCCGTCCGGACCGAACGCAGCCGAGCGCGACCAGGGTCGCGGCGAGGAAGCCCGTCTCCGCGCCCAGCACGTGCCTGAGCACCTCGCGGATCGGCCACTGCTCGTTCGGCGGCGCCGCGTCCAGCTCGTCCTCGCCCGTCCCGGCCAGTGCGCCGGTCAGATCGCGATACGCCTCATGGACCTGCGCGAGGATCCGCTGCGCTTCGCTGAACGGCTTCCCTGCCCCGAGCCGGTCCGCGGCGACGGTCGCGTGGGTCTCGCGCAGGAGGTGATGCGCCGTGAGGAGCGCGAACCGCAGACCGTCGTCGTCGTACTCCTCCCAGACGTACGTCCGGTCGAGGTCCGCGTCACTGAGCCGGATGCTCGCCCTGACCAGGCGCTCGACCGCCGGTGTGACGGTCACGCCAGCGAGACCTCGGGGACGCCCCGCAACGTCTCGGCCGCGAGCGCGTCGACGACCAGGTGGAGGTGGCCGGTCTCCTGGAACACGCGGATCTGCCGGTCGGCGCTCGTGCCCTCGCGCGCGATCACGCGCAGGTATTCGACCTCGCTGCGCGAGCCGAGCGGGTCGAGCACGTCGTCCACGAACTCGAGCAGCTCCTCGGCGAGGTCGCGCATCGGCACCTCGGTCTCCTTCCCGAAGTCGATGAGCAGGGCGTCCATCCCGCCGCGCATCGCCCGCCACTTGTTCTCCTGGATGAGGCCGGGCATGTAGCGGCGAAAGCCAAGGTTGCGCGAGCGCAGCTGGAGCAGCTTCGCGCAGATCGCCTGGATGAGGCCGGCGATGCAGAGGGTCTCGTCGATCGTGGTGGCCGCGTCCATCACCCTGAACTCGATCGTCGGATAGAACGCGTGCGGCCGCAGGTCCCACCAGATCTTCTTGCCGTCGTCGATGCACTTCGTGCGCACGAGCAGCTCGAGGTAGTTCTCGTACTCGTCGTACGACGAGAACTCCGGCGGGATGCCGGTCCGCGGGAACCGCTGCCACACGATCTGGCGGTACGACTTGAGGCCGGTGTTGCGCGTCAGCCAGAACGGGCTCGAGGTCGAGATCGCCAGCAGGTGCGGCAGGAAATACCGGGCCTCGTTCATGACCTCGATGCGCTGCTCGCGGTCGGGGATCCCGACGTGCACGTGCAGGCCGAAGATGAGCAGCTCGCGGATGACGTCCTGGAGCTCCTGCTCGAGGACCTTGTAGCGCTCGTGGTCGGTGACGAGCTGCTCCTGCCAGTGCGAGAAGGGATGCGTCCCGGCGGACACGAGCCTGAGGCCGTCGCGCTTCAGGAGCGCCGCGAGGGTCCCGCGGGCGTTCGCGATCTCGCGGCGGGCCTCGCCGACATCGGCGCAGATGCGCGTCCCGATCTCCACGACGGACTGCATCATCTCGGGCTTCACGCGCTCCTCGAGGTACGGGCGCGCCGCACCGATGAGCGTCTCGCCGTGGCTCTTCAGCTGGCCGGCGGCGTCGACGATCTGGAACTCTTCCTCGATGCCGATCGTGAGCCGCTGGACGTCGTCGTTCATGTTCCCGGCTCTCGCCGGGAATCGCTCACGGCTGGTGGTCTCGCTCGTCGCGGCAAAGCCGCTCCTCGCTCGTCCCTCATGTTCATGACTCGACGATATAGGTCGGCACGACGCTGCCCGCGCCCGCGGTCACGTTGAGGAGCGCGCTCGAGGAGAGGCGCGTGAGGCACCCGCTCACGGTGCCCCAGAACAGGTACGGGTCGTGGTCGATCGCGAGGTCGAGGTAGTGGATCCGATCGAGGAGCACCGGGAACGGATACCGCGGCACCGAGACCCTCTCCTGCACGACGTACGAGGCGGTGAGGCCCGCGAGGATCGTCTGCTCCCACTCGTGCTGCTCCACGGTCCAGCCGAGGATCACGCCCTTGCCGCCGTACTCGTCGTTCGGCTTGAGCACGAACCGGTCCTTCCAGCGCGACACGTGGTCGACGAGATCGACCGTCCGGCCGCGGTAGGTCGTGTGGCCTTCGCGCATCTTGCGGGTCCATGGGATGTGCGCCGCGATCGCCTTCCGCTGCCCGGCGGTGTAGAGCGTCGCGTACCGGTCGTCGGACAGGAGCGCGAGGCTCATCTTCTTGTGCAGCAGCTTCGCGCGGAAGCTGTTCACGACCGTCACCGCGCCGTCCAGGTAGGCCTGCACCAGCGCCCGCGCGACCTCCGGCCTCGCGAGGAGCTCGCTCGTGAGCACGCGGCGGTAGACGACGTCGATCTTCGTCCCGTTCGCGCGGAGCGCCTTCCGCGAATACGTGAGGTCCTGCGGCGCGCAGATGATCGCCTTCAGGCCCTGCTCCTCGAAGTACCGCGCGAACATCTCGAACTCGGTGAGCGTCGGCAGCCCGCGCCAGTCGACGATCGCGATGGTCCGCACCTCGCCGCGCGGCCGATGGGCGCGCTTGAGGACCCCGAGCTGCTTCCCGCGCACCGGGAAGGCGCCGAGCCGGTGCCGCTTCTTGAACGCCTTCATGACCGGCAGCGTGGCGAAGACCGCGGAGAGCTCGTCGTTGTAGGCCATGCCGGCCGGCGACTCGGCGTTGTACTCGACGAAGCGGATCACGCCGTCCTCGCCCACGAAGCCGTCGAGCCGCGCCGAGGGCGATGAGGCGCGGAAGCCCGGGTCGGCGAGCGCGAGCTCGGCCTCGGGCGGGTCGAGGTCGAGCTCGAGGCGCAGATCGTCGTCAGTCAACAGCGCCCGTTCGAGCCGGTCGAGCGCGGCGTAGAGCGTCTCCGAGGCCTTCGAGATCTGCTCGTACTGCCGGCGCGAGATGAGATTGGGGCGCAGCGCGACGCAGAGCGGCCGGTCGCCGAACACGAGCCGGCGGGCGCGCTGCCCGTCGGACAGGGCCGCGGCGCTCTCCGCCGCGAGATCCCCGTCCTCGAGCAGCCCGTGGTACTCGATCAGCGGATGTGGTGCGCCCACCGGTGGTCCTTGCGCCACGGCGGCTCCGCCGCGCCGGTCGCGTAGTCGATCACGAGGTCGCTCATCTTGTCCAGGACCCAGTCGAAGTTGGCGCCCTTGATCGAGAACGAATCGAAATCGGGCGCGGGGTTCAGGAAGTCGATGGCGTAGAGGATCCCGCCGCGCACGGCGAACTCCACCGTGTCCATGTCGTAGCCCAGCGCGTCGGTCAGCGCGATCGCGTCGCGGATCGCGCGCTCGCGCACGGGGCCCTCGACCGGCTTGTCGACCACGTAGCGCTCGTGGAACGGCGCGGTCGGGTCGTAGCGGATCGGGTTGATGTGCCGGCGCCCGATGCAGATGCACCGGATGTACTCGTCCCAGTGGATGAACTCCTGGAGGATCATCGTCTTCGGGCGCTGGCCGAAGGTCGATGTGCCGGTCTGGTCGTAGGCCCAGAGCAGCTGCTCCATCGTGTCGACCTTGTAGACATCCTTCCAGCCGCCGCCGGTGTTCGGCTTCAGGATCGCGGGTAGGCCGGTGTACTCGACGATCCCCTTCCAGTCGAGCGGATACGTGAGGTTCCGCAGCGAGCCCTCGTTGATATCGGGGATGTAGGACTTGTTCGGCAGCACGACGGTCTTCGGCACGGCGACCCCGAGCTTGCGGGCGAGCGTGCACTCGAAGAACTTCTCGTCGGCCTCCCACCAGAACGGGTCGTTCACCACGACCGTGCCGAGCACGGCCATGCTCTTGAGGTGCGCACGGTAGTACGGGACCTCGTGGCTGATGCGGTCCACGATGACCTTGTACGCCGGCTCCTCGAGCTCTGTCGCGCCACCGAAGATCGCCATCTCGGCGCGCACGCCCTTCGCCTCGCCCTTGCGGTTCACGGTGTCGATGAACGGCTGCGGGAACGTGTTCTCGCGCCCGACGAGCAGCCCCACGACCTTGTCGGGCGCCCCGCTCTTGGTCGTCATAGGAATGTGTCCACCATCTCTTTCCAGAACGGCCAGTCATGGGCCCAGCCGCTCCACAGGTGCAGCGCCGCGGGCACGCCCTTCTCCTGGAGCGTGGCGACGACCTGGCGGGATCCGGCGACGTTCGGGTCCTCCTCGCCGGTCGCGATGACGAACTCGGTCTCGCGGAGCGGCTGGAGCAGCCGTTCGTCGGCGAGCCCGGGCAGGAACGCGAGCGGGTTCGCGAAGTAGGCGTCCTGCTCCCGCAGGCCGTCGAGCCACTTCGCCGCGTCGTACGCGCCCGAGAGGCCGATCGTCCGGCTCGCGATCCCGGGGTGCCGCGTCGCGAGGGTCACCGCGTGGAACGCCCCGAACGACGCGCCGAGGAGCTCGAGATACGGGTCGCTGTTCTCACGGCGGATCGCGGGCACGACCTCGACGGTCAGATAGCGGTCGTACGCGAGGTGCCGCCGCGCCCGCTCCAGGGCGCCGATCTGCTTGTTGTAGAACGATTCGCTGTCCACGCTGTCCACGCACCAGAGCTGGATGAGCCCCGCATCGATGCGCGGCCCCAGATGCGCGACCATGCCGAAGTCCTCCCACTGATAGAACCGGCCCAGGGACGTCGGGAAGACGACGACCGGCGTGCCCCGGTCGCCGAACACGAGCAGCTCCATGTCGCGGTCGAGCGCGGGGCTCCGCCAGGTGCGGTAGTCGCGCTTCACTTCGCCTTCCACCGCTTGCGCGCGGATTCGATCACGCGCCAGGCGGTCTTCTCGTCGTGCCAGCCGCGCACCTCGGTGTCGTCGGACTCGAGGTACTTGTACGTCGCGAAGAAGGTCTCGATCTCCTTCTTCCAGTGCGGGGCCAGGTCGCTGAGGGTACGGATCTCGTCGAACCGCGGATCGCCGACCGGGACCGCGAGGATCTTCTCGTCCTCGCCCTTCGAGTCGCTCATGAACAGCGTGCCGATCGGCCGTGCCGGCATGACGCAGCCGGGGAACGTCGGCTCCTCGACGATGACCACGGCGTCGAGCGGATCGCCGTCGTTGCCGAGCGTGTCGATCACGAATCCGTAGTCGGTCGGGTAGTGCACGGACGAGTGGAGGACGCGATCCAGTCGGATGTGGCCGGAGGTCTTGTCGAGCTCGTACTTCGCGCGCGAGCCGCGCGGGATCTCGACGAACACGTCGACCTGGTCAGGGTTCGCTTTCGCCGGCATGCTCTCCCCTTGCGTCCCGGTCAGGCGGCGCGATGACCACCGTGACCTCCCCTTTGGGACGCTCGGAAGCATACCGAGCGGCAAGGTCCGTCGCCGTCCCGCGCACGAACTCCTCGTGCAGCTTGGTGAGCTCGCGCGCGATCACGACGCGGGCCTCAGGCGCCAGCGCCGCGACATCCTCGAGCAGGTCGCCGGTGCGGTAGGGGCTCTCGTACACGACGATGGTCCGCCCCTCGGCGAGGAGCGCACCGAGCAGCCGCTGGCGCTGCCCGGTCTTCTTGGGCAGGAAGCCGAGGAACGTGAACGCGCGGGTCGGCAGGCCCGAGGCGACCAGGGCGGCGATGGCCGCGTTCGGGCCCGGGATCGGCGTGACGGCGTGGCCGGCCGCGACGGCCGCCGCGACGAGGGCCTCGCCGGGATCGGACAGCGCCGGGGTGCCGGCGTCGGAGACGAGCGCGACGTCCCAGCCGCGGTCGAGCTGGCCGACCAGGATGCCGACCTGCCGCTTGTGGTTGAACTCCGTGTACGACGTCAGGTGCTTCGCCCGGATCTCGTAACGGCGGAGCAGGATCTGGGTGTGCCGGGTGTCCTCGCAGGCCACCATGTGGACCTCCTGGAGCACCCGCAGGGCGCGGGGCGAGACATCCTCCAGATTGCCGATCGGCGTCGCGACCAGGTACAGCGTCCCCACGGCCGCAAGCATGATTCATGCAGAGACCGGGCGCGATGGACCCGATCAAGGGCGCGGTGGCCGGCGCGATCGGCGGAGCCGCGGGCGCCTACACCATGGAGCGCTTCCAGGCGTGGTGGAACGACATGGAGAAGCACGCCGCGCCGCGCCGCCGCGCGCACGCCATCAAGGATGGAGCGGCCGACAAGGAGCTCGACGAGCCGGCGAGCGTGAAGGTCGCCGAGCGGGTGTCCAAGAAGGTCCTCGACACCGAGCTCTCCGAAGAGCTGAAGCCCGCCGCCGGGGAGGCCGTCCACTACACGACCGGCGCGACGATCGGCGCGATCTACGGGTTCGTCGCCGAGGTCGTCCCGCCGGCCCGGATGTTCAACGGGCTGGCCATGGGTGCCGTCGTGTGGTGGACCGCGGACAACATGGCCGTGCCGGCCAACAAGCTCGGCAAGAAGCCCGAGCAGGTCCCGCCGTCCCGCCACGCGTACGCCCTCTCGTCGCACCTCGTGTACGGGTTCACGACCGAGCTCGTGCGATCACTCGTCCGCCTCGTCATCTAGCACGCCCCCGCGCTAGATCCGCGCGAGCAGCTCAGCCATCTTCGCCGCGAATTCCGAGTCGGTGAGCACGCCCTCGGCATGCAGCCGCGCGATGTCCCGGAGCGCCTGGGCGGCGGGCAGCGCGACACCATCCGGATGCGCACCGGAAGACCGGAAGCGCGCATCGACGGCCTTCTGCAGCCATGCGCGCGCCGGCGCGAAGAGCGTGGCGATCAGGAACAGCCCGAACACGACGGACAGCTCTGAGTTCGCGCCGGTCGCGCTCACGAAGACACGTTTCAGCATCTCCTGGACCGCCGCGAATGCGCCCGCGAGCAGCGCGGTGACCCCGCCGTACACGAGCGCGCGATTGATGATCGTGTTGATCTCGTACAGCCGGTAGCGCGTGATCGCGATCGCGATCGCGACCGGGACCGTCAGGAAGCTCGCGAGCACCAGCGCTTGCCCGGCCTTCGCCGACGGCGAGAGGAGACTGACCGGGAACACGACGAACATGAAGACCGCGGAGGTGGCCAGCCACTTGATCTGCTGGCGGGTATCGGCGCGCGACGCCCGGAAGCGCAGCACGAGCGAGACGCCCGCCGCGACCCCGGCCACGACGATCGCCGCGAGGACGACGCCCACGAGCCCGCTCGTCCGGATGCCGCCGGCCCCCGATGGGAGTGCTTCGACACCGAAGGGGTTGTCGATGCCGAACGTGCTCATCGGTCCAGGCGTCAGTGCGAGGAGCACCGACGCGATGGCGGCGGCGCCCGCGACGAACGCCAGGAGCGGCCGCCAGCGCTGGCTGAGCAGCCGGCCGTTCGGGAACAACAGGAACGCTGCGACGATGAGCCCCAGGTACGCGGGCCACATCCACTCGTGGACCCACGCGGCCACGCGCCCATCCAGTGTGCCGCCGGGTCCATACAGCGCGTACGAGGCGTACTCGAGCGCCGCGCTGTCGAACGCCGCGGCCGTGCCGAGCGCGAGCAGGAGCCACCCGACGGGATTGCGTCGCTGGCGCGTCGCGACGACGGAGCCGGTCCACGCGAAGGTGAGCCCGAGCACGCTGTTGGCGCCGCGCACGCCCCACGCCTCGGGTACCCGAGCGGCGAACGACGCCGCGAGGAGCGTCCAGCAGGCGAATGAGAACGCGACCGCGAGGGCGAGCAACGCTCGGGGGAGCGACGTCACGGAGGCTGAGTATGCCGCGCCACGGCCCTGTCCGGCGGCGGTCTTCAGACGCCCTCGCGCGTCACCCGCACCGACTGCGCGATGACGATGCCCCCGACGACGATCAGCCCGCCCACCACCTGCAACGCCTGCAGTGACTCCCCGATGAGCAGCCACGCCGCGATCGCGGCGATCACCGGCTCGGCCGTCGAGGTGAGCCCGACGCGCGCGGCGGGAATGAGCCGCACCGCACCGACGCTGAACAGGTACGGGATCACCGTCGCGATGACCACCACCCCGAGCACGTATGGCCCGAGGTCGCCGGCCAGATCGGACCACGGCAGCGTCCACGGGGGACGCACCACGCACCAGGCGAGCGTCGCGGTCCCGAACCCCGCGCACAACAGGGCCCAGCTCGAGTACCGCTGGACCAGCCGTTCGGCGAGGAGGAAGTACGCGGCCAAGATCAGCGCATCGACCGTCGCGAGCAGCGCGCCGACCGCGTTCACCTGGCGCAGCTGGGCGTCGTAGGCCCCGACGACGAAGTAGCAGCCGACGAGGGTGAGGATGCCGGCGAGCCACAGGCCGACGCCGACGTGCCGGCCGCGCAGGCGCCAGTACCCGAGGATCAGGAGCGGGGCGGTGTACTCGATCACGAGGGCGACGCCGATCGGGATCCGCTGGATGGCCTGGTAGTACACGAGCTGCACCGCCATCACGCCGAGCAGCCCGAAGAGCGCGAGCCACGGCACATCCGCCCGCCTGATCGTCAGGAGGTCGCGCCGCCGGAACGCGAGCGTGAGGGCGAGGAACACGGCGAACGCGAACAGGATCCGGAATTCGGCGAGCGTCTCGGGCGGGACGCCGAGGTCGAACGCGCGCTTGGCGATGACGCCGCCCACCGCGTAGAACGCGGCGGCGGCGATCGCGAAGCCATAGCCCAGGGCGGCTGGGCTCAGTCGGCTTCCCAGTCGCGGGGATAGAGGAAGTCGTGCCCGACGGTGCGCAGGCTCACCTTCGCGATGAGCGGCATGACCCGCTTGAAGTGGTTCCGCCGGATGCGCTCCCGGATCGTCGCGACCAGGACGGCGTCGAAGCCGGCGGCCACCAGGTCGGCGGGCCGGACGCGCCGGTCGACGAGGTGGTAGAGGAGCACGTCGGCCTGCTCGTAGGTGAAGCCGAGCTCGCCCTCGTCGGTCTGGCCCTCCCAGAGGTCCGCGCTCGGCGGCTTCTCGATGACCGCCCGCGGCACGCCGACGTGGACCGCGAGCTCGCGGAGCTGGGTCTTGTACAGGTCGCCGACCGGGTTCAACGCGCAGGCGAGATCGCCGAACTGCGTGCCGTACCCGAGCAGGAGCTCGGTCTTGTTGGACGTCCCGAGGACGAGGCCGTCGGGCCACGAGCGGTCGTACTCGATGCTCTTGCGCTCGCGGGCCATCTTGTTCCCCATCCGGACCCTGTCGACCTGCGGCATCCCGCTGAAGTACCCGTCGACCTGCGCGGTGATCGGGACCTCCTCGAGCCGGATCCCGAACGCGCGCGCGACGTCCTGCGCATCAGCCCTCGACCGAACCGCGGTGGTGCGGTAGGGCGTGAACAGGCCGAGGACGTTCTCCGGCCCGAGGGCCTCGGCCGCGAGCGCCGCGACGACCGCGCTGTCGACCCCGCCCGAGACGCCCAGCACGAGCCGGTTCGCGCCGGTCTTCAACGTCTCCTCGCGCAGGAAGGCGACGAGCATCTTCTTCACCAGGACCTCGTCGATCCGCAGGGGCCCCGGATCGCCCGGCGACAGCGGGACCGCTCGACGCTCGACGTCCACCGTCATCGGGTCACCCGCACGCCCATCCGCTCGGCGAGGGCGCTGAACACGAGATCGGGCCGCTCGTCGCGCAGCAGCGGATTCCGCGCGCGCTCGCGCGCGACGAGCTCGGGATCGAGGTCCGCGACGAGGAGCTCCTCCTCCCACTCCTTCGCCCGCGCGCACACGGTGCCGTCGGGCCCGATCACCTCGGAGCCGCCCCAGAAACCGATCCCATCCTCGTGGCCGACGCGATTCACGAACACGACGTACACGGTGAGGTACTGGGCGTAGAAGCGATCCATCATCCGGCACGACGCCGCGGTCCCAAGGTCGCCACCCTCGGCGACGCCCCGGCCGGGGCTCGCGGCGGGCGCGAAGATGACGCTCGCGCCGGCGGTCGCGTAGACGTACGGCACCGAGAGATGCCACAGGTCCTCGCAGATCGCGATGCCCGCGGGGCCCGCCGCGCTCTCGAACGTCTCGAACCGGTCGCCGGGCCCGAAGTACCGGCCGTCGTCGAAGATCCCGTAGGTGGGGAGGTAGACCTTGCGGTGGAGGTGGCGGAGCTTCCCGCCGGACCAGTAGCCCTGCGCGATGTGCAGCTTGGCGTCCGCCGAGCGCTCGACGAAGCCGGCGCTCACGTCGATGTCGCGCGACGCCGCGGCGATCGGCTCGAGCCTCACGTCGCCGGCCGCGCACGCGACGTCGGCGGCGAGATCCTTCAGGTAATACCCGGTGAGCGAGAGCTCGGGGAACACGACGAGCTTCGCGCCCGTGGCGCGCGCCTTCGCGATCCAGTCCGTGTGCATCTCGATGTTGCGGGTCACCGCCCCGAGCGCGGGCGCGCACTGGGCGATCGCGATCTTCACGAGGCCCGGAAGCTCCCGACGCGATCCGCGTACTGGTGCGCGAGCGACCACGCGCGACCGTCGTCCGCGGCCTCGGCCCACACGCTGAACAGCGGCTGATCCGCGTCGGGCAGGACGAGGACCCACTCGCCGTCGTAGACGTGCTTCACGCCGTCGACCTGCCTCGTGCGGTCGGTCGCCGGCTCCTGGGCGAGCATGCGCATGACGCGGCCCTTGTCCTCCCACGGGCAGGCGACCTTCAGCCGGACGAGGTGCGCGGCCGGCGTCGCGTCCATCACGTCCGCGAGCGACGTCTTCCGGACCGCGAGCAGCTCGAGGAGCTTCACGATCGCGAACAGGCCGTCGAACGACGGGTGGAACCGCGGGAAGATGAAGCCGCCGAGGCCATCGGCGACCAGCAGCGGGTGCTCGCGCGCGGCGAGCCCCATCTGCGCTTCGGCGGACGCGCGGACGCGCTGCACGCGGCCACCGGCCTCGGTCACGAGCTGCTCGATGATCGCCGGCGCGAACACCGGCACCGCCACGAGGCCCGGCGTGGTCTGCGCGATGAGCCGGACGAAGGCGGTGAGGAAGTGGCGGTCCTCGACGATCCGGCCCTTGTCGTCGGCGACGAAGATCTTCTCGCCGCCCGAGTCGAGCGTGACCCCGAAGCTCGCCCGCAGCGTCGCGGTGATCGCCGCGAGCTCCCGCATCTGCTGCTGGAACTCCTCGAGCGAGCGCGAGCCGATGTTCTCCGAGACCACCGAGTTGATCCCGATCACCTCGACGTCGAGCGCCTCCATGAGCTGCGGGAGGTACTGCGCCGCGGTGCCGTGCGAGTAGTTGAGGACGATCTTGAACTTCGCATCCGTGATCTCGCGCTTCTGCGCGACCTCGCGCAGGAACGCGTCGCTGTACTCCTCGCCCACGCGGGGGATCTCGAGGATGCGGCCGACGTCGTCGTAGGAGCTGCGGCGGAAGTCCTCGCGGAAGAAGGTGTTCTCGACCTTGCGCTCCTGGGCCTTGTCCATGTCGAGGGCCTGGCGGTCGAAGAACTTGATGTCGCAGACGCGGACGTCGAACGGCGAGATCCGCACGTGGACGCCGCCCGCGGCGCCCATCCGGCGGGTCTGGAACCGTCCGATCGGCAGCGGCGCCTGGGTGAGGTCGGCGACGTGGACGCCCGCGCCGACGATGCCGGACATCAGCGCCCGCTTCAGCATCCGGCTCGAGCGATGCTGGTCGCGGTTCATCGTGACCATGGTGCCGCTCGGGATCGACGAGGCATATGCGGAGCCGAGGCGCGCGGCGAACTCGGGGGTGAGGTCGACGTTCACGAGGCCCGTGACGCCGAACCGGCCGAACAGCGAGCGCCGGCTCTGCGAGCCCCAGATGAGGCTCGAGCCGACCACGGCGCCGCCCTCGACCTGCTTGTCCGGCCAGATCTTGACCTCCGCGCGGACGCGGGCGCCCTCGTTGATCACGGAGTGGTCGCCGATGACCGAGCCCTCCTCGAGGACGACCCGCGACTTGAGCGCGCACTGCCGGCCGACGATCGCGCCACGGAGCTCCGCGCGCTCGCCGATGTAGCTGTTGCGCCACACGATCGAGCTCTCGACGTAGGCGAACTGGTCCACCGCGACGGCGTCCCGAAGCACGGTCGGTCCGATGATCTCGGCACCGCCGCCGATCCGCACGCCCGCGCCGAGGTAGAGCGGACCGGTGAGCCTCGCGGTGGGCTCGATCTCCACCTCGCCGCCCGCGAACACCCCGGGGAGGATCTCCCGCCCGAGCGGCTCGCTCTTCATCTTTCCTAGGAGGAGGTCCGCGTTCGCGCGGCCGTACTCGGCGATCGAGCCCACGTCGGTCCAGTAGCCCTCGGCGACGTACCCGAACAGCCGCTCGCCGTCCGCGAGGAGCTGCGGAAAGAGATCCTTGCTGAAGTCGAATTTCTCGCCGATCGCGTAGCGCTCGAGGACCCGCGGCTCGATCACGTAGATGCCGGTGTTGATGGTGTCCGAGAAGACCTCGCCCCAGGACGGCTTCTCGAGGAACTTGGTGATCCGCCCGTCCGGCTGGGTGATGACCACGCCGTACTCGAGCGGGTTCGCCACGCGGACGAGCGTGAGCGTGACCGCCGCCTTCCGCTCCCGGTGGAACGCGACGACCTTCGAGAGGTCGATGTCGGTCATCGCGTCGCCGGAGATCACGAGGAACGTGTCGCCGAGCGCCGCGCCGATCTGGCGGACCGACCCGCCGGTGCCCAGCGGGGTCTCTTCGACGCTGTAGCGGAGCCGCATGCCGACCGCCCCGCCGTCCCCGTAGCTGTCCTGGATCACCGAGGCGAGGTATTGGAGCGTGACGAAGGCGTCCTCGATGCCGTGGCGCTTGAGCAGGTCGAAGATGTGGCCGAGGCAGGGCTTGTTCACGATCGACACCATCGGCTTGGGACGGTTGATCGTCAGCGGTCTGAGGCGGCTCCCCTCGCCGCCGGCCATGACGACGGCCTGCATCGGGACGAGTCTAGGCGCGTTTCGCGGGCTGCTCGGCTCCGATGGAGAAGAGGGATTCGAGATCGTGACGGGAGTACATCTTGAACGCGACGTGCGTGTCCGTGCGCACGACGCCGGGCACTTGACCGATCCGGCGGGTGACGATGTCCGCGAGCTCGTCATGCTCTCGCGCGCGGACCATCGCGACGAAGTCCATCGGACCCGTGACCGAGTACACCTCGGAGACCCCCTCGATCGCGGCGAGCGCCTCGCCGAGCGTCGGGATCGCCTTCCGGTCCGCGCTGATGAGCACGATCGCGGTGATCATTTCAGCTCACCTTCGCCCAGACCGCGCACGGCCGGCGGACTCGCTCCTCGCGGCACAGCCGCTCGTCGCTCGTTGGTTCAACGCTAGAGGCTCTTCACGTCGATGTCGTGGAGCGCGGACTTGAGGTAGTGCGCCGCCTCCTGGAAGGCCATGGCTTTGCCGCGGTTCAGCGCGGCCTCGTAGCTGTCGAGGCTGTCGGCGCTCGAGCGCTCGTCGTAGCGGTGGAACGCCTCCTCGAGCTGGTCGACGGCGAGCTTCACGCGGTCGCGCGCGGCGGAGCTGATCACGGACACCCTCCCGATGACTGCGTCGGTGACGAGGATATCGGGAGGGCGTCCGGACCGCCTGGCGCTCTACGGTGCGCGGCGCGTCGTGGTGGTCGTGGTCTCCTCGACGACCTCGTCGTTCACGGCCGGGTCGTTGACCTGCACGTCGGCGCCGCCGTCGGGGCGCACGTTCACGTTCGTGATCTGACCCTGCGGGACGCGGGCATCCTTGATGGTGGTCCGGCGCTCGGTCGTCTCGGTGCGTTCATCCATGGCGGCCTCCGTGTTCTCTCTCGCGAACAGGGATGCACACCCGGTGCCAGCGGCTCCGGGCCCGGACGCCACCCGAAGGCGGCTGCTCTACGTGTTCGACGCGTGGGTCGAAGGCCGGCGTTCCGCTACTGGCAGGTCGTGGTGAGCGTGAGCTGTTGGCGAGCCACGAGCGGGCCGCTCACGGCACCGTCGTACACCTGGACCGTCGACAGGTAGGTCGTCACGCAGGCGTTGATGAACGTGTTGACCACATGCACGTCCACGGGACCGGTCGTCGAGCCAACGTGCGCCGTCCCGTAGAAGAACGAACCGAGGCTCGGCCAGTCGAAGCCCACGCGGAGGTCACCGCTCGGGAGCGGACGATTGATCTGTAGATAGACCGTACCCGGGCAATTGATCCAGCCCTTGATCAGGCCGCCTGGCGCGGGCGTCGTACACGGTCCATAGGCGACCCGCGTCACCGAGACGATCGGAAGCGCGACCGGCGGCGCCGTGGGGACGAACGGCGCGGCGGTGGGCACGTAGGGTGCGACGGTGGCGACGACGGACGCCGGCGTGGACAGGACCGCTGGCGTTGTCGTGAGCGCCGACTGCGCTGTCGTCGCCACAGGCGGCGTCTCGGTCGGTACCAGCGAACGTGGCGGAGGTGCCGGCTTGCCTTCAGCTGTCGCGAGCAATCCGGTGAGCTCATCTTCCAAGGTGCGCGCGGCTTGGTAGACATCGTGGAGCGGACCTT
>DASYXA010000023.1:0-5192 GCA_035935465.1 Candidatus Limnocylindria bacterium
CACCGTCGCGTAGACGGTGGTGGAGTACCAGTTCGCCGCGTAGGCGGCGTTCGGCGACGGGACGTTGCAGGTGCTCTTGTCGGCGAGGCAGACCAGCAGACCGACCTGCCCGGGCCGCCAGAGCTGGGTCCCGTCGTTGAAGAAGATGGCGCTGAACTGCCCCGACCCGCCCGCGGCCTGCGCGGTGAACGCGGACTCCCCGCTGTAAGAGGCGCTGTAGCCAGCACCGACGATGAAGTTCGCCGCTGCGTCGCCACCCGCGGCAAGGACCAGCGAGAAGGCGAGCGCGACCGCGGCGAGCGAGCTCGTTGCCCTCCGCAACCCCATGATCCCTCCGCGCCGCGCTTCGCGACGGTCAACGCTAGCAGTCCGACCGCGCGTGGAACGCCTGCGCGCCTGGTGCTACCGCCCCGCCGCGTACCGACGCGCCCGAAGGGCAGCGGCACCGCCGCAGACGAACGCTCCGACGAGCGGCCAGATGACCAGGAACACCGACGCGCCGATCGTCCCGAGCCCGGCACCGAAGCGCGCGAGCCCGGGCGTGTCGGGCCCGAGCAGGTTGCCCACCTGCAGCATCCACGCCGAGACCGCGCCGACGACGCCGGTGACGCCGCCCGCGACCGCCGCGTCGATGGCCGTGCCGCCGGCGCGACGGACCTCGCCGGCGAGCCAGATCCACGCGGCCAGCGATACGAACGCGCCGAGCCAGCCGACGAGGGGGATCTGCTCGAAGAGCGTGATGACCACGAAGACGAGCGACCCGATGAGGAGGACCCCGCCCTGCCGGGGGCTCACTGCACGGCCTTCGGGTCCGCCGTCGCCATGAAGCCGAGGACGCGGCGCCACGCGTCGGCGCACTCCCGCTCGTACTGCGCGAAGGTCCGGTCGAAGAAGGAGTGCGGCGCCCCCGGGTACGTGACGAGGTGATGCGTGACCTTCCGGTCGTCGAGGGCCTGGTCGAAGGCGGCGTTGTCCTCGGGCGGGATGCCGCCGTCGGCGCCGCCGAAGAGCCCCAGGATCGGCGCCTTCAGGCGCGCGACCTTCGCGATCGGGGCATCGAGGTCGTTCTCGTCGCGCTTGCGGGTGACGCCGTAGAAGCCGATCACCCCGGCCAGCCCGTTCTGCTCGGCGGACGCATTGAACGCCACGCGCCCACCCATGCAGAAGCCGAGCACGAACACGCGCGTCGCTCCGGTCAGCGCGCGCAGCGCCGCCGCGGATGCGGCGACATCGGCCTGGATGAGCTCGGGCTTCGCGCGCGCGGCGGTCGCGTGCTCCTGGTGGGCGAAGTCGTCGGGCCGCGGATCGGTCCCCGCGGTGCGGCCGAAGTAGTCGAACGCGATCGCATGCACGCCCGCGGAGGCGAAGCGTTCGGCGAGCTCCTCGTAGAAGCGATGCAAGCCGCGGACATCGGGGGCGATCACCACACCTGCGTCCCCGCGCCGCGCCTTCGCGACGAATGCGCGGAACGTCGCGCCGTCGCTGCTGGTGAGCACCACCTCCTCACCGCCCGCTCCTCCGCTGATCGGGCGGAGGTCGGCCGGGATCTCCGGTGGCCGGGCACCGGGTGGAACGCACATCGCGCCTATCCTACGGAGCGATGGCCGATCTCGGATCTCGCGTCGCCGCACGTCTCGCCGAGATGGCGCCGTATCTCGAGCGCTCGGGCGCGTCGGCGGAGCTCGTCGGGGTCGAGGATGGCGTGGCCCAGCTGCGGGTGTCCCTCACCCGCCCCGGTGCCAGCCGGCTGGTCGCGTCGCTGCAGGTGAAGAACGGGATCGAACGCGCGCTGCGCGACGCGATCCCCGAGCTGCGGGCGGTGGAGGCGGTCAACCTGCCCCCGCACACGCTCATCGGCTGGGATCAGCCCGGGTTCGCGCCGGTCGAGATCCCGAAGGCCTGATCCGGCCCGGCGAGCTTCACCTTCGGCGCGCGCGCGAGGTCGTAGCTCTTCATCCGATGGGGCCCGAGGCGGCTCAGCTCGTCCCGCGCGGCCATGGCATCGCGGAGCAGCGATGCGACATCGACTCCCTGACAGGATGGCCCGAACGGCTCGAGCCGCGCGATCCCTTCGTCGAGCAGGACGCTCGCTCCGTGATGGTTTCCGTTGCGCCAGTGATGGAACCCGACGCCGATCTGCAGGATGCCGTGGTACAGGCCGCGGACCGGCGCGCGGGTGTCGCGCCAGAGCGTCTCCAGGGTCTCGTGCTGCTCGAAGAACTCCCCCGCGTTGAACTGCTCGACGCCGCGCCGCAGCGCCTCGGGCGCCGGGTCGTCGCAACGAGCGCGCGCTTCCTCGTCGATGGCGCCACCGGCGACGCGCTTGGCCGGCCGGGCCGCCTTGCGATCGCGGCTAGTGGGCTCGCGCGGGCTCGGCGTCGAGCACCTTCCGGAAGCGGAGCTCGTCGATGATGAACTCGCGCACGCCGTCGTTCTCGAAGGCATCGGCGACGTGCTCGAGGTCGTCGGCGTAGCTCACCGTGATGCCCGCGCGGATGTCATGGCCGGCGGCGAGGAAGCCTTTGGGCAAGGCGTAGATGCGCGTGTACTGGAAGTGCCAGTTCGGGCCGGTCTTGCCGAGGAGCGTGCCCCTGAGCGTGAGCGCGCGGGGCGCTTCGCCGACGATCTGGGCGTGCCTGCCGATCTCGCGCCTGGCCTGAGCCCGCTCGTCGTCGGTCACGTCCGCGGGCAGCGGGAATTCGGCGGTGTCCTGTTCGCTCATCGGCGATGGTGATGGTAGCCTTTCGCTCGGCTGGAGGGACCGCGCAAGTGGGCTCCGGGATCTTTCGTCAGAGGAGCTGCGAGCGATGGCCTATGTGATCACCGAGCCCTGCGTTTCCGTCAAAGATGCGAGCTGTGTCGACGTTTGCCCGGTCGACTGTATTTACACCACCGACGCCGACACCATGTATTTCATCCACCCCGACGAGTGCATCGACTGCGGCGCGTGCGAGTCGGTGTGTCCGGTGAGCGCGATCTTCCCCGAGGATGCGGTGCCTGACAAGTGGAAGAGCTACATCGAGATCAACAAGGCGTACTTCAACAAGTAACGCTGCTTCCATGGACCTAGGGATCGGCGGCAGCATCTGCCGCCGATCCTTTTGTTCTTGCGGCGTATGCACGGCGCGCCCACTCGCGTACGCAGACCAAGCACTGCTTCGACGACCGCCTCGGCATCCCATTCGGCGATCGGCTCACGTATGACTTCAGCCGCGCGGTCGCATATTCGTGCCCGTGGACGCAGTGGGTCTTGTGTGAGCCCCACTCCACGCGGCCACGGGGCAACACGGGCTGCGCGTCGATCACCGCGATCGCTGCGAATGCCTGTCGACGCTTCACGTCCCCGAGCCACGGAAGGATCAGATGGATCACCCGACGTGCCTTGTCGGGCGTTTCCGCTCGCCATCGATAGATCGGCTCATTGGCGCCTTCCTGCTCGTACGGCCCGTAGTTCTTTCCGATCCCCGTCACGCAGAGGAAACGGTGTAGCTCCTCGGGGATGCCGTGCCCTCCGCCTTGCGTGATCGCCGCGTCGATCACCTTGTAGCCGACGTGCGTGCCGTGTCGGGTCAGCGAGACACATCCCTCCGCGTCGAACAGGCCGGCGGCCCACGCGAATGAATCGATGGGCTCCTCGTCGAAGCGGAGGCCCGCCGCGCTCGTGAACTGCGCGCGCTTCTGCGCTGAGAGCCACGGCCCGATCATCGCGCCGGTCCTCGTGACATCGCCGCGGCTGCTCGCCACCCACCAGTAGAGCGGCTCGCGGCCCTCCTCGATCTTCGGTCCGCCGATCCGCCCGACCCCGACCGCGTCACGGAACCGCCGCAGCACCTCGGGCACGCCGTCGCGGCTTGACTGATTGATCCGTGCCTGCGGCTGGCCGAGCAGCCGCCGCTTCGGACGCGACAGGGCCGCCCACCCATCCCCGTCGAAGAACCCGGCCGCCCAGGCGAGCTCGTGCTCGTCCAATCTCGATAAGAGAGCACGTCATCGGCCGCGTGTCATGGGGGCCGTTCGGCCACCGCGACAGGTCACCGGGTGACCTACAGGGGTCACCCGTGACCCCCGCTAGTTCTCGACGAGCGGACGGCGCGCGGGGAAGCCACCTTCGAGCGTGTGCCACCACCTGATCCGGTCGCCCTCGCCGAGCCGCCAGCAGAGATAGACCTCGTCCCGGCCCCGCAGGGTCCGGAAGTCGACGAGCCCGGCGTCCAGGTCCTTCACCTCGACCCCGAGCTCGGCGAGCTCGCGGAGCAGCGCCTCGATCTCGCTCGCGACCGGCGCGCTCGGCCGCACGTCGTACGTCGCCTTCCGGCGCTTCAGGTCCTCGAGCAGCGGCCGCACACGCGGGAGCAGCGCCTCGGCCTCGGCGCGGGTGAACTGCGGCATATCCTCACTCTACGTCGCGAATACGGGAGGGACCGATGGCCACGTTCGTCCTGCTCACCAAGGTGACCCCCGCTGGTGTGAAGACCCTGCAGGCGAATCCCCGCCGGATCAAGGAAGTGAACAAGGAGATCGAGGCCCAGGGCGCCCGCGTGGTCGCGCAGTACGCGACGCTCGGCCGATACGACTTCGTGAACGTGGTGGAGGCGAAGGACGCCGACACCATGGCCCGCGTGTCGGTGAGCCTCGGTGCGCGCGGCACGCTGTCGATCGAGACGCTGAGCGCGATCCCGGTCGAGTCGTTCATCCGCTCGATCTCCGCGAAGAAGAGTGCGCGATAGCCGCGCCACAGGTCCAGCGCATCGCGCCGCCGGCCTATCCGGACATCGTGCGGTCGGACGAGGACCGTGACCGCTTCGACCGGCTGTACGACGACCTCGTGCGCGTCCTCGGTCTGTCGCCCGCCGAGGCGCTGCTCAACGCGGCGACGCAGTTCGAGCTGGGCTTCGACGTTCGTGGTCCGTTCGAGAAGCGCAAGCGCCGCAAGAGGGTCGCGATGCAGACGGCGCACGACCGCGGCGAAGAAGGCGCGGAGCCGCTGCCCTTCGACCTCGACCCGCCCGGTTGACGCGCTACGCGGGCCGAACCGTCGCCGCGGCGGGCGTGAGCGCCGCCGCCACCGTCGCGGTCGCGCTGTTCTCCGCCTACCGGCTCGCCGACGCGCCGGTGCGCGGCCGGCTTCCCGGGCCCGATCCGGTCGGCTCCATCGCATCCGCCGCCGCCCTCGGGCTCGGGGCCGTCGCGTT
>DASYXA010000024.1:0-11495 GCA_035935465.1 Candidatus Limnocylindria bacterium
GCGGACCTCGGTGATCGGATACTTCGAGAGGATGGCGTTGCCATACAGGTCCCCGATGGTCGGCCCGTACACGTAGTTGAGGCCGAGCCGTGCGGCAAGGTAGCCGAGCACGTCGTGCTGCTCGTCGATGAGCCAGCCGCGGACGACCTCCTGGAACACGACGACGTCGGGACTCTCGTGCGCGATGGTGTCGGCGATCCGATCGAGGGCCGGGGTGTCGCCGACGTCGAAGCCCTGATGGACGTTGTACGTCATGACCCGGAAGGTGAGTGGCGCCTGCTGGAGCGACGGCCCCGGCGCCAGGCCGAGCGCGACGAGCGGGACCACGACGGCGAGCGCCGCGACGGACCACGAGAGGGCCGGCCGCCACCGCGGGAGCGGTGACGGGGGCGCGAGGAGCACCGCGACGACCGCGACCGCGGTCAGCGCCCACAGCGCCTCGCGGTTCGCGAAATACGCGTAGTGCGCGAACGTCCCGCCGACGAACAGCAGCCAGCCGGCCGCGAACGCGACGCTCGCGCGCCACGGCGAGCGTGCGTCGGCCTGCGGCGCGGACGTGAGCGCCGACCCGGCGATGACGATCCCGGCCGCGAATGCCGCGCCGGCGGCGAGCGAGAGCACCGGCAGGTGCAGCCAGAGCAGCGCGGCGCCGGCGGCGAGCGCCGCCGCCGCGCCCGGGCGCGCCGGCAGCCCCCGCGCGAGCAGGATCGCACCGGCGGCGACACCGATCCCGAGGACCGCGAGCCCGATCTGGGTGCTCGGGCCACCGTCGCGTCCGAGCCCGCCGGCGAGCGCGGCCTCGGCGCCGTTGAGCCCGCCGGTCTCGGCGGCGAGGAGCAGCGGACCAACGGCCACCAGGCCGAGCGCGCCCCGCACGGTCGGCGCCGACCACACCAGCGTTCCGCCGAGCGTGGCGATCCCGGCCGCGAGGAACAGCAGGACCGCGACGAGCACGAGCGGGACCGCGAGCGCGAGCGGCAGCGCGACGATCGGGATGGTCATGAACGCGCTGCGGAGCACGAGATCCAGGGTCAGCGCGACCGGCAGCGCGATCGCGAGGGGTGAGCCGCGGCCCGCGGTCCGCGCGCTGTGCGTGAGCGTGAGCCACTGCGTGCCCGCGACGACCGCGGCGACGGAGACGAGCAGGTCGACCCACTCCTGCCGCACCGCGGTCACGACGAGCACCGCGACCGCGAGGACCGTCCCGGTCGCCGCGATCGAACGGCGTGGACCGAGCCGGCCGGCGACCACGCCCGCGAGCAGCGAGAGACCGAACACGAGGAACGCGACGCCGCCGAGCGTCGTGTTGGGGAGCTTGCCGAACAGCGACTGGTAGAGCGTCGCGGTGAAGACGTGGATCGCGCTGAGGAGGAACAGGATCCCGATGGTCGCGAAGGTCGCCGGGCCGATCACGCGGCCGAGTCTAGGTCGGCCTGCCGGCTACGCGACGTTCTGCGAGCGTGCCGCCTGCAGCGTCTCAGCCGGGACCTCGACGCCGGCCGCGCCGCCGAGCGTCGCCGCGCGCCACGCCGCCGCGAGGCGCCGCCCGGCGGCGTCGAGCAGCGAACCCAGGTGGTCGAGCTCGACCGGGCCGATGTCCTCGGCCCGCGGGCCGGCGACCACGGCACCGACGACGTCGCCGTTGACGACGATCGGCGCGATCGCGGAGCGGCCACCGCCGGCGATGCGCTCGATGAGCGTCGCCTCGTTCCAATCGTGCAGTGGCTGCACGAGCTCGTGCACGGTCGGCGCGCTCACCACGCGCGCCTCGCGGCAGGCCCGGGCGATGGCGTTGTAGCGGTCGTCCGTGCTGATGGCGAACCGCGCGTCGGAGATCCCGAGCAGCTTGTCGATCGCCCCGGCCTCGGCCGACGTGCCGACGCGGTCGCCGCGCAGCATGCCGGCCTCGGGGTCCAGCCCGACGATGAACGACGTCGGGAAACCCGCCGCGGCGAACTGCGCGAGCAGATCGCTGAGGATGTCGTCGGTCGACTCCGCGACCGGCGCGGTCACGGGCTCCGGCACCGCCGGCGTCGCGACCGGCTGGGTCGCGGGAGCCCCCGCCTGCGGCTGGAAGCGCCCGGCGGCGCGTGCCTGCGCGAACGCGGGGGCGGTCGCGCGCACGACCGACGCAACGAGCTCGAGCTCGCCGAAGGCGAAGCCACCCTCGCGGAACGTCTGGAGCGTGACGACGCCGATCGAGTCGCGGCCGTCGCTGAGCGGCACCTGGAGCACGCCGACGCGACGGCGCTCGCCGGCGACCGTGACGGTGCGCTCGAACGCATGCCAGCGCTCCGCGTTCCGGACCGCGAAGCAGCTCGGCGAGTCGTCGACCGGCTGCTTCCCGAGCTCGCTCGACGCCGGGTCGACCCCGACGACCTTGTAGCGGTACGCGACCTCGGGGCGGTCGACATGGAAGAGCGCGACCGCGAACGCCGACGCTTCGCTCACCTCGTTCATCGCGTCACGGAGGATCCGGCCGACCGCGCGCGCCTCGCCGACGCCGGCGACCGCGGCGCCCACTTGCGAGACGATCGCGTCGATGCCGGCGGCGGCGTCGGCCGAGACCGGGGCCGACGTGGACGCGTACGAGCCGGTGGGTTCCGCGACCGGGGCGGCCTCGTCCGGCAGGGCCGTCGCGGGTGCCGGCTCGGAGACGAACGACGGGGCCGCGATCGTCGCGGCCGAGTACATCGCCATGGCGGACGCGATGAGCTCGCACGAGAGATCCATCGCCTCGCGCGTCTGGGCGTTCAGTGGCTCGCGCGTGATGAGCGTCCCGAGGAGGACGCCCACGGTGCGGTCCCCGAAGACGAGTCGCGAGATGAGCAGCCGCGGCGGCACGCCGACCCACTCCGCCTGGTAGGGCACGGGCCAGTCGAGCGCGACGGCGCGGTTCGCGGGAAGCGTGTCGTCGGGAAGCTGGAGCGTCGTGAGCCGGCGATCGAACAGCCAGGGGTTCCGACCGACCTCCGCCGCGACGGCGTCCGGACCGGCAGGCTGGCGCACGACCGCGCAGCCGATGAGGTACGGGACGCTGTTGAGCAGGATGCGGATGGTCGCCTCCACCGGAGGGGTGGCCTGGACGACCTGAAGCGGCTCCACGTGCTCGTTTGTACGGGACCGACCCGCACGTCGGCTCACCGGACAGGGGGTTTGTGCCCCGGGGGAGTACGAAGGTCGCCCTCGGGGGAGACGGCTACCATGGCCGCGCTCGAGCCTCGCGTCTCGCGCATCGCGGTGCTCGCCTTTCGTATCGCGCAAGTCGGAGGGAACGGTGGCGACGTCGGTCGGCAAAGGCATCGAGGTCCGCGGTACGCCCGTCGACCGCGCTGCCGAGGTACTCACGCCCGATGCGCTCGCGTTCGTCGCCGACCTCGCGCGCACGTTCGAGCCCACCCGTCGCGAGCTGCTCGCGGCCCGCGCGGCGCGGCAGGCCGAGCTCTCGGCCGGCGGCGAGCTCCGATTCCTGCCGGAGACGAAGGCGATCCGCGCACGCCGGTGGCGGGTCGCCCCGGTGCCGGCCGATCTGCAGGTGCGCAAGGTCGAGATCACCGGCCCGACCGATCGGAAGATGGTGATCAACGCGCTCAACTCCGGCGCGTCGACCTACATGGCGGATTTCGAAGACGCGAACACGCCGACCTGGGACAACATGGTCAGCGGCCAGGTCAACCTCGTCGACGCGGTGCGCCGGACGATCGACTTCACGAGCCCCGAGGGGAAGCGCTACGCACTGAACAGGGATCTCGCGACGATGATCGTGCGGCCACGGGGCTGGCACCTGCTCGAGAAGCACCTGCTCGTCGATGGGCAGCCGATCGCCGGCGCGTTCATGGACTTCGGCCTCTACTTCTTCCACAACGCGAAGGCCCTCATGGAGCGCGGCAGCGGGCCGTACTTCTATCTGCCGAAGCTCGAGAGCCACCGCGAGGCGCGCCTGTGGAACGACGTGTTCGTGCGCGCCCAGGAGCGGCAGGGCATCCCCACGGGCACGATCAAGGCGACGGTGCTCGTCGAAACGTTCCCGGCCGCGTTCGAGATGGAGGAGATCCTGTACGAGCTGCGCGACCATTCGGCGGGGCTCAACGCCGGCCGGTGGGACTTCATCTTCAGCGCGATCAAGAAATTCAACCACCGGCCGGACTTTCTGCTCCCCGACCGGATCCAGGTCACGATGACCGTGCCGTTCATGCGCGCGTACACCGAGCTGCTCGTCCGGACGTGTCACGCGCGCGGCGCGTTCGCGCTCGGCGGGATGGCGGCGTTCATCCCGACCCGCAGGGACCCGGAGGTCAACGAGGTCGCGCTCAGGAAGGTCCGTGACGACAAGGTCCGCGAGGCCACCGACGGCTTCGACGGGACGTGGGTCGCGCACCCCGACCTGGTGCCGGTCGCGATGGACGAGTTCGACAAGATCCTGGGGACCCGTCCGAACCAGCTCGAGCGGACCCGCGATGACGCGACGGTCACCGACGCGCAGATCCGCGACGTCGGCGTGCCCGGAGGGACGATCACCGACGCGGGCGTGAAGAACAACGTCAGCGTCGGGATCCAGTACCTCGAATCCTGGCTCCGCGGCGTCGGCGCGGCGGCGATCTACAACCTCATGGAGGACGCCGCCACCGCGGAGATCTCGCGCTCGCAGATCTGGCAGTGGGTCCACCACGGTGCCCGGACCGTCGAGGGCACGCCGGTCACCAGGGAGCTCGTCAAGCAGATCGGCCGCGAGGAGGTCGCCCGCCTCGACGGTCCCGGTCGGAAGTTCGCCGAGGCGATCGCCCTGTTCGAGGAGGTTGCGCTCGCCGACACGTTCGTCGAGTTCCTCACTCTCCCCGGCTACGACCGGCTGCCCTGACCGAGCGCACCAGCGGGGTCCTCCTTGCGGCCCTGACCGCGATCGCCGTCGGCCTCACGTACACCGACCAGGCCGCGCTCGTCCCGCTGCTCAAGAGCGACCTCCGGATCAGCGACGTCCAGGCCGGATTCCTGCCGACGGCGCTGTTCATCGCGGCGGTCGTCACGATGCTCGCGACCGCCACGTTCGCCGACCGCGTCGGCGCGAAACGGATGAACGTGCTCGGCGTCGCGTTCTCGCTCGCGTCGAACCTGCTGTTCGCGGCCGGCCCGACGTACGAGACGCTGCTCCTCGCGAAGGCCGTGGGCGGGATCGGCAGCGGGCTGGCGTTCGTCGGCGGGGTCCGGTACATCGCCGGGCTGTATCCCGGGGCGCGATCGCACTTCGGCCAGGGCCTCTACGGCGCGGGCTACCCGCTCGGCAGCGCCCTCGGCCTCCAGCTCATGCCGCCGCTCGCGCTCGCGTTCGGCGGCTGGCGCGGCGCGTTCGTCGCGTCGAGCACGATCCTCCTCGCGGTGCTCCTCGTGTACGCGTGGCGTGCGCCGACGGTCCCGCGCCGCGTCGTGCCGGGCACGATCCGCGACGCGCTCGGTGACGGCAACTCGTGGTGGTGCTTCGTGCAGCACGCCGCGGGCTTCGGCCTGGCACTCGCGACCGGCTCGTGGATCAGCGTGTACATCCTCCGCGAGTTCGACACCTCGCTCGTCGTCGCCGGCGCGCTCGGCGCGTTCCTCCTCATCGCCGGCCTGTTCATGCGCCCGCTCGGGGGCTGGCTCGTCGCCCGCCGCAAGGTGACCACCGTCGCGCTCATGCGCGGCTCGCAGGTCCTCAACCTCGCCGGCCTCGCGCTCCTGGCCCTGCCCGGACGTCCCCTCCCGGTCGCGCTCGTCGGCGGCGTCGCGGTCGGGATCGGCGTGTCACTGCCCTACGCGGCCGTGTTCAACACCGCGGCCGCGTCGCTGCCGCGCGCACCCGGCGCGGCGCAGTCGCTCACCGCGACCGGCGGCACGTTCGGCGCCGTCGTTGGCGCGCCGCTCATGGGCGCGGCGATCGAACACCTCGGCTTCAGCGCGGCGTGGACCGTGATCGCGATCATCCCCTTTGCGGCGCTCGTCGGGACCTTCTGCATGCGCGGGGAGGAACGCTTCTCGGCGCTCGGGATCGGCTCGCCGCCATGACGACGTAGAAGATGGCGCTTCCGGCCAGTGCGGACTGCGGCTGATCTACAGTCAGCGCCGTTCATCGAGCGACGAATTCACGAGTTCCCTGACGATTGCATTCACCGCGACGCTCTGACCTCCACGTTTTCGCGGAAGATCAGCAGCGCATTTTGTCCAGCACGGAGCGGGAGGCCGACCCACCCGTTTGACGTTAGCCCTGCCGCGGGATACCGCGAACCGACAGCCTGCGCACTGCATACCCGGCTGCAAGGAGAAGCGCGAGGGCGATCGCCGGCACCCCCAAGTTCGGCCAGCTCGGTCCGTTTCCGGTGGAGGTACTCGGTAGCGACGATGGGTTAGACGGAGTCGACCCTCTTCCACCGCTGGCAGCTGGACCGGGCGTGGGCGACGGAATGAAGCCCGGCGCCCCTGCCTGCACTATGGCGATGAAGGTGTTCGTCGTGCCTGCAATCGAGTAGCGGACGCAAACGTAGCCCGAAGGCAGAGGCAGCTGCGTCCCTGCGGGGAGGACAAGGGCAACGGCGGGTGTCGTCGTTGATGGTCCAGCCGGTGGCTCGATCTGGCTGATGACGAAAGAGCCCACTGCACTAGCCGTCGCAGGGCTGAAACCCAGAACGCTGCCGCAGACGACTGCATCAGCGGCGAGAGCAGGACTCGCCATGGCCGTCAGGGCGACGGCGATTATCAGACTCGACGCGGTAATGGACACGCTGCGCCTAAACGACACGTCAACCTCCTCGAGGACCGCGCCATCGAGCAACGCGGCAAGTCCTGTGCCGCAGCGTGAATCGGCGTCTTATCAGGCCGGACTATCGCAGCTCCTTCTCCATGATGACCGAGTCGTAGGTCTTACCGTCCCCGTGTCTCTCCTCGTGCCGTTCAGGAGGATGACATGGCCGACCAAGGCGCTCGTTGCATATCACTCGGGTCGATCGGCGCCAGCCCCCTTCCGAGCACCCGGAGGACAACGCCGACTTCCGGCGGTCGCAAGTCGACACGGGTCCAGCGATTGATCCGGAGTCAGTCGCCCTCGCGGATCTAGCGGATGTCGTCCTGCTCCGCGATGAACACCCACGGCAGCCCGAACCGCTCCTGGAGCTGCGACGCGAGGCCCTTCACCCCGAGCGTCTCGGTCGCCCAGTGCGAGCCGAAGATCAGGTTGATCCCACGCTCGCGCGCGTAGAGCTTCGTGTACATGCTCCCCTCGCCCGTGATGTACGTGTCGGCCCCGCGCTGGCGGGCCTCCTCGAGCATGCTCGTGTTCCCGGCGCCGCCCGTGGCGATCGCGACGCGCTTGCAGGTCGGCACGTTCTCCCACGCGTCGATCGGCTCGCCGAGCGCATCGCGCATCCGGGCGGAGAGCTCGGCGAACGTGCGGTCGTGGCGGCCGACGACGCCGGCCATCCCGCCGTGATACGCGAGGAACCGCTCCTCGACCATGACGCCGAGCGCGGCGGCCAGCAGGTCGGGGTTGCCGAAGCCCGCGGCACCGTCGAGGGCCGAGTGCGCGCCGTACAGCGAGATCCCGTTGTCCTTGAGCCGGTCCAGCTTCTGCGGCATGAGGTCGAGGTCGATGTGCGCCCAGGTCCGGTGGTGGACGATCAGGAGGTCCGCGTCGGTGAACTTCGCGCGCGTGATCGCGTGGAACGACGTGTTCACCGCGCAGGCCACGCGGCTCACCGTCTCGGAGCCGCGCAGGACGAGCCCGTTCGATCCTTCCTCGTCGAACGTGTGGGTCTCGAGCTTGGCGTCGAGGAACGCCACGACGTTGTCGAGCGGGACGCTCATCGCACGCGCTCGGCGATGAGCTTGTTCACGACGGCCGGGTTCGCCTTCCCGCCGAGCTGCTGCATGACCGGCCGGACGAGCGCGCCGACCGCGCGCTGATTGCCGGCGCGGATGTCCGCGACGGCCTTCGGGTTCGCGGCGATCGCCGCGTCGACCGCGGCCGCGATCGCCGCCTCGTCCGAGATCTGCGACAGGCCCTTCTCGGTCACGATCGTGGCGGCATCCTTCCCGGTCGCGAGCATCTCGGCGAACACGGTCTTCGCCGCGGTCGTGCTGATGGTCCCGGCCTCGATGAGCCCGACGAGCGCGCCGAGCTGCGCGGGCGTGAGCTGCAGCGCCGCGATCGGCTGGCCGGCGGCCTTGAGGTGGCCGAGCAGCTCGCCGGTCACCCAGTTCGCGACGCGCTTCGCCTGCGCCGGCGCGGCCGTGACGGCGGCCTCGAACCAGTCGGCGAGGGCGCGATCGGACACGAGCACGCGGGCGTCGTACTCCGAGAGGCCGTACTGCGCGACGAACCGCGCACGCCGGTCGCCCGGCATCTCGGGGAGCGCGGCGCGGATCCGCTCGACCATCGCCCGATCGGGTGCGAGCGCGACGAGATCGGGCTCCGGGAAGTAGCGGTAGTCGTCGACCTCCTCCTTCGTGCGCTGGAGGTACGTACGGTGCCGCTCAGGGCTCCAGCCGACGGTGATCTTGCCCGTCCGGGTACGGAGCGCGCCGCCGCTCGCCCACTCGTCCCAGAGCCGCGCGGACTCGTACGGGATCGCCTCCTCCAGCGCGCGGAAGCTGTTGAGGTTCTTGATCTCGCTGAGCGGCGGCCAGCGCATCTCGCCGTCCTCCGCGAAGCGGATGGATACGTTCACGTCGAACCGCGCGCCGCCCTCCTCGAGCTTGAAGCCGGCCACGCCCGCGTACACCAGCCGCTCGCGCAGGGCCTCGAGGTACGCGACGGACTCGCCGACCGAACGAAGGTCCGGCTCGGAGACGATCTCGAGCAGCGGCGTGCCGGAGCGGTTGAAGTCGACGAGCGTCGCGCCCCCGGCGTGGATGAGGCTGCCGGTGTCCTCCTCGAGGTGCGCGCGGCGGATGCCGACGCGCTTCGTCGATCCATCGTCCGCCGGGATCTCCAGCCAGCCGTTCACCGACAGCGGCAGGTCGAACTGCGAGATCTGGTAGCCCTTCGGCAGGTCGGGGTACAGGTAGTTCTTGCGGTCGAACTTCGTGTGCTCGGGCGTCTCGCAGTGCAGCGCGATCCCGGCCGCGATCGACAGCTCGATCGCCCTGCGGTTCGGGTACGGCAGCGCGCCGGGGAGCCCGAGGCAGACTTCGCAGGTGAGCGTGTTCGGCGCGGCGCCGAACCACTTCGCGGAGCAGCCGCAGAACATCTTCGAGCGTGTGTCGAGCTCGACGTGGCACTCGATGCCGATGATCGTCTCGTAGCGCCCGCCGGCGGTCACCGTGGTCATCTGAAGGTCGGGTCGGAGGGCGCGGGCACCACCTCGGTGCCATTGATCACGCGGCTCGTGTTCACCACGACCTTGGCCCCTTCCACGGCGACAAGATAACGGTCGAACGGAAGCGGCCCATCGGGCTCACCGTTCACCGAGACGCCGAAGTCGCCGTTGCGGCCGACGGCGAACGGACCGACCGCGCGGATGGCCAGGAACTGCCCGGGCTTGTATTGGATCAGATAGAAGGCGTGGTGCGCGTCCACCAAGGGCGCTCCATAAAGCTTCGCGCTCGCGCCGACCGCAGGGACGTCATTGGTCGCGAGCACCACGCGTCCGCCGATGACGTTCGCGGGAGGCGTCGCGAGCTCGACCGCGAGCGCGCTGTACGCGACGCCGGCGACGAGGACGAGCGCGATCAGGACGAACGCCGCGACCAGCAGGTACTGCTTCCAGACCGGCGTGGGGTCGAGCGAGCCGGGGCCGGCCCACTGCTCGACCGGCTGGTCCTCGTAGCGGGTGCCCATCAGGCCCGCGCCTCGCCGGCCGCCTCGAGCGCGCGCCGCACCGCCGCGCGCGTGCCGCCGTCCCACTCCGCGATCGCGTCGCGGAGCTCCGGCCGCCGCTTCAGGATGTTGCGGACGGCGGCGCTCACCGCACGGGTGACGAACGGACGCGTATCCGCGGCGAGGAACGCGAGCACGCCGAAGCCACGCTCGGCGACCTTCGCGCCGGACGCGCTGGTGAACGTCGAGGCGACGTTCCAGCGCACGTTCTCATCCGGGTCGCGGGCCCAGCGCTCGAGGCGTGCGAACGTCGCGTCGGGGTACGAACGGAGCAGCTGGTCACCGATCGCGAACGGGCCGAGGTTGCGGCGCACGTACTCGTCCGGCTCCTTCAGCGCCGGCTCGATGAGGTCGAGGAGCGGCTCGGCCCGCTCGGGGTGCCGCGAGCGCGCGGCGTACTTGGCACCGACCACGACGGCGCGCCGCAGCCGCGGCTCGCCGGTCGCGATCCACCCCTGCGCGGTGCGGAGGTACGCGTCGAACGCCCGCTCGAGGCAGTCGCCCAGGAGCGACGCGGCGGTCTCGCGGACCTCCCAGTCGTCGTCACGGGCGAGGCGATGGACCGCCCGCTCGACGTCCGGCCGGTTCGTCGCGATGAGCGGTCGCAGGATCACCGCGGCGAGCTCCTTGTCGACGCGCCGGGGATGTTGGAGCAGGCGCGTCGCCCAGTCCCGCCGGACGAACGACGACGCGCTCTGCGCGCGGACGATCGCCGCCGCCCGCGAGTACTCCGCCTTCTTCACCCAGCCGCGCCGGCCGGTCCGCCGCAGGATGTCCGACGCCGTCAGCGGATCGCCGGACAGGAGCGCCTTCTCGAAGGCGCGCTCCCACTCGATCAGCGCCGCTGCCGCCGTACGAACCGCTCGATCCGGTCGCACGCCTCGTCGATCTTCTCCAGCGACGCCGCGTAGCACGCGCGGACGTGGCCGACGCCGCGCTCGCCGAACGCGTTCCCCGGAACGACGACGACCTTTTCCTCCTCGAGGAGGCGCTCGCAGAACTCGCCGTCGGTGAAGCCGGTGCTCGTCACGTTCGGGAAGCAGTAGAACGCGCCGCGCGGCTCGAAGCAGCGCAGGCCCATCGCGTTGAAGCGCTCGTACATCCGCTTCCGGCGCTTGTCGTACTCGCCGACCATCCGCTGGACCTCGGGCTCGCCGTTCCGCAGGGCCTCGAGCGCGGCGTACTGCGCGGCGGTCGGCACGCACATCACCGTGTACTGGTGGATCTTCATCATCTGCTCGACGATCTCCGCCGGCGCGCACGCGTACCCGACGCGCCAACCGGTCATCGCGTACGCCTTGGAGAAGCCGGCCAGGTAGATCGTCCGCTCCTTCATCCCGGGCTCGTCGAGGATCGAGCGGTGCGGCGCGCCGTAGACGAGCCGGTCGTAGATCTCGTCCGAGTACACGAGGAGGTCGTGCTCTCGCGCGAGGGCCGCGATCCCGCGCACGTCCTCGGCCTCGAGCGCCGCGCCGGTCGGGTTGTTCGGGAAGCCGAGGAGGATCGCGCGGGTCCGCGGCGTGATCGCGGCGCGGACGTCGGCGGGCAGCAGGCGGAACGCGGTCGCCTCGCTCGTCGGCACCGCGACCGGCACGCCGCCGGCGAGCACGATGCCCGGCACGTACGCGACGTACGACGGGTCGGCGACGATGAC
>DASYXA010000025.1:0-21384 GCA_035935465.1 Candidatus Limnocylindria bacterium
TCTCGCAGTACGCGCTCAACATCGTCACGCTCATCGGCCTCGGCGTCGCGATCGACTACTCGCTGTTCATCGTCAATCGCTTCCGCGAAGAGCTCGCGCGCGGACGCACCGTCGACGACGCGATCGCGCGCTCGATGGCCACCGCCGGCCGCGCGATCACGTTCTCGGGGCTCACGGTCGCGATCGGTCTGGCCGGGATGTTCTTCTACCAGGGCACGTTCCTCGCCTCGATGGGCTACGCGGGCGCGCTCGTCGTCGCGATCGCCGTGTTCTACGGCCTCACGTTCCTGCCCGCGGTCCTCGCGATCCTCGGCCCGCGCGTGAACAGCCTGCGGCTCTCCGAGCTCTGGCGGCGGCTGCGCGGCCGGCCGATCAGCGCGGCCGAGCGCGGCCCGGGCCTCTGGCACCGGCTCGCGGTCGCGGTCATGGCGCGCCCGCTCGCGGTGCTGATCCCGGTGCTCGTGTTCATCCTGCTCGCGGGGTCGCCGTTCCTCCGGCTGCGCCTCGCGAACGGCGACGTCGACATGCTGCCGCCCGCCGCCGAGTCGCGCGCCGCGTATCACACGCTGCTCGAGCAGTTCCCGAACCAGGATCAGAACCAGTTCCAGGTCGTCGTGCACTACACGAACGGCAGCGATCCGCTCGGCGCCGGCAACGTGAGCGCGCTCTACGACCTGTCGCGGAAGGTCGCGGCCGTGCCGGGCGTCCTGCGCGTCGCGAGCGTGGTCGACCTCGACCCGGCGATCGGGAAGCCGCAGTACGCGCTGATGTACGCGGACCGCGCCGCGCTGCCGCCGGCGGTCCAGGAAGGGATCCGTCAGAGCATCGGCAAGGACATCGCGGTCCTCACCGCGTACAGCGCGAAGCCGATCTCGAGCGACGAGGCGCGCGCGCAGCTCAAGGACATCCGCGCGATCGCGGCGCCGCCCGGCGCCGAGCTCCTCGTCACCGGCTTCACCGCCTACGACGTGGACGCGATCAGCTTCATTCTCGGGAAGACGCCCGCGGCGGTCACGTTCGTCGTCCTCGCGACGTACATCGTCCTGTTCCTCCTGCTCGGCTCGGTGGTGCTGCCGCTGAAGGCGGTGCTCATGAATTTCCTGTCGATCAGCGCGTCGTTCGGCGCGCTCGTGTGGATCTTCCAGGACGGCCACCTGTCGTCGCTCCTCAGCTTCACGCCGTCGTCGATCGACCCGACCTTGCCGGTGATCATGTTCTGCATCGTGTTCGGCCTCTCGATGGACTACGAGGTCCTGCTCCTGAGCCGGATGCAGGAGGAATACACCCGCACGCACGACAACCGCTACGCCGTCGCCGAAGGCCTCGAGCGGATCGGCCGGCTCATCACCGGCGCCGCGGCGATCATGGTCGGGGTGTTCCTCGCGTTCGCGCTCGCGCAGGTCGTGATCATCAAGGCCATCGGCCTCGGCATGGCCATCGCCGTCGCGATCGACGCCACGCTCGTGCGCGCGCTCGTGGTGCCGGCGACGATGCGGCTCCTCGGGGACCTCAACTGGTGGGCACCGCGGCCGCTCGCGCGCCTGTACGCGCGTCTCGGCCTCGGCGAGGCCGCGCTCGCGCGGCCCGATGTGCGCCGCGGCGCGGCAGAAGCGGACTAGCGCCGCCGTACCATACGGCGCGTGCAAGAGGCGCCGGTCCTCCGACCGCTGAGCGTCGGCGACATCATCGATCGCACACTTCGCCTCTTTCGCGCGAATGCCCTCCTGTTCGTCGCCATCGCGGTGCTGCCGAGCCTCATCGTCGAGGTCCTCCAGCGCGCGACCGGGGTCAGTCAGACCTTCGACCTGAATGACATCCGCGCGACGTTGACCGCGCCGCCGGGCCAGGTGCCGGTCCTGCCTCGAGTGGGGGTCGATCCGGCCATCGCGGCCGCGGTCGCGATCCTCACGGTCGCGATCACGCTGACCCAGGGCGCCGCCCTGATCGAGGCGATCGGGCAGCGCTACCTCGGCCGCGCGATCACCGCGCGCGAAGCGTTCGAACGCGGCCTGCGCGCCGTCCCGCGCCTCATCCTCAGCGCGTTCGTCGTCGTGGTCGCCTTCGTGCTCCTGTTCGTCGTCGGCGCGGTCGTGCTGGCCGTCCTGAACTCCGCGGCGGCGACCGCGATCGCGATCATCGTCGGATCGATCGCATTCTTCTTCGTCCTGCCCTGGGCATTCCTCTCGCTCGCCGTCGTCGGACCAGCCATCGTCCTGGACGGGCTCGGCCCGATCGCGGCGATCCGCCGGTCGTTCCACCTGATGGATCGGTCGAGGCTGCGGACGCTCGGGCTCTACATCCTCATCGGCATCATCTCGTCGATCCTCGGGCTGATCTTCGGGGTCGTGTTCCTGGCGTCGTTCGTGAGCGACCCCACGCTTCAGGGGGCGCTCCAGGCGCTCGCGACCGTCGCGAGCGGCGCGGTCAGCGGGCCGCTCCTCTACGGCGCGCTGGTCCTGCTCTATTACGACCTGCGCGTCCGGAAGGAAGCGTTCGACCTTCAGCTGGCCGCGGAGGCGCTGCCGCGCGAGGGCTGACCCGCTTCGCCTGCCTCGTCCTGCTGCTCTGGTGGCTCGGCGGAGGCAGCGCGAGCGCGGACACGCTCGCGCTCGACGCGTACCGCTCGCGCCTGCGCGAGGTCCGGTCCCTCGTGCTCTCCGCCCGAGCGACGGCAGAGCCGGCGCTGCTCGCGCAGGCACGGACGCTGCTCCGCACGACCGACGCGTTGCGCCTGGCGGACGGCTCGACCCTCCCGGTGGACGACTCGGCGCTGGCCTCGCGGCTCGCCGCTGACGATGCGTCGCTCGCCGATCTCGACGCGCGGATCACGCTCGCCGACGCGGCCGCGTCCTCCCACGTGACCGGAACCGCCGTCGCGGACCGCCTACGCGAGGTGACCCGCCCGCAGCCGGCGCCCGCCGCGAATGACCCCGGTCTGCTCGGCCTCTTCGCGGTCCTCATCGCGCAGGTGCTCTCGTTCGTCGGCCGCGGCACCCTGTCGGCGATCGACCCGCGCTACCTCATCCCCGCGGTCGGGACGCTCGGGCTGGCGGTCGCGCTCCTCGTGTTCGCCATCCTCGGCCGCGGGCTGCGCGAGCGCATCCGCCGCGAGGCGCTCGCCGGCGACGTCCGCGTCGGGGCCGCCGAGGATCCGTCAGCGCACCTGCGGCTCGCCGATTCGGCGATCGCCGCCGGCCGCGCGCGCGACGCGCTGCACGAGCTGTACCTGTTCGCGCTGGCCATCCTCGCGGCGCACGAGACGATCCGGTTCGATCCGGCGCTCACCGACCGCGAGCTCCTGGCGCGCGCCGCCGCGATCCCCCAGATCGCCTCGCTCCGCGCGCTCGTCGCGCTGCACGAGCGGGCGTGGTTCGGGCTGAAGCCGGCGGATCTCGCCGATGCAGCCCGCGCCCGCGAGCTCGCGGAGCGCCTCGCCGCATGAGGGGTCGCCGGGTCGATCCGCTCGTGGTGATCGGCGGGGTGCTGCTCGTGCTGACCGCCGTGCTCGCCGCGCTCGGAACGCGCGGCGACGGGCAGGATCACGGCCGCACGGCGTCGGTGTACGACGAAGGTCCCGGTGGCGCCGCGACCGCGCGCAGGCTCCTCGACGCGCTCGGCGTGCGCACGACGACGATCGAGGGCGACACGTTCGCGCCGCACATCGGGTCGTCGCGCGTCGTGTTCATGCTCGGCGCCTCCGAGCTCGTGAGCGCACAGGACGTCGCGGCGCTCCGCACGTACCTCCACGAGGGCGGGACCGTCGTCGTGGCGCACGACCTCGAGCTGTTCATCGCGCCGCTCCTCGAGGGCTTCGACCTGCACCTCGGCCGGGCGGCCGCGGCGAGCGCGACGCGCCTCGCCGGGCCGTTGTTCGCCGCACCGCCGGCGCGCCGGATCGAGAGCGACATCGGGCGCGAGCTGCGGCTCGGCCCGGCCTGGGACGCGCTCGGCACCGACGGGCAGGCGCCGACCGTGGCGATGCGCACGGACGGCCCCGGGACCATCGTGTTCGTCGGCACGGTCACGCCGTTCCTCAGCGCGAGCCTCGCCGACGCGGACAACGCGCGGTTCGTGGTCGCGTTGACCGCCGCCGCGCGCGCGGCCGGCGGCGCGGTCGCGTTCGACGAGTACCACCACGGCGTGCATCCGGCGCCGAGCCTGCTCGCGCTCGTGGAGCGCACCTGGCCCGGGCGCGCGCTGCTGTTCGCCTTCCTGGTGGCGTTCGCGTACGTCGTGCTCACCGGCCGGCGCCTCGGTCCGCCGCAGCCGCTCGACCCGCGGCCACCCCGCTCGAGCCTCGAGTACGTCCGCGGCTTCGCGGGCCTCGTGCGGCGGGCCGGCCGCCAGGAGATCGTCCGTGACCGCCTGCGCCATGAGCTGCACACGGGACTCGCGCGCGCCGCCGGCCTGGACCCGGCCACGCCGTTCGCGCAGGTCGTCGAGCGGATCCGCGACGGCTCGGCTGCGCGCGCGGACGAAGCCGCGTCCATCGACCTGCGGCTGACCCAGCGCTTGCGCGAGCCCGATCTCGTCCGTACCGTCGCGCGGGTCGCGACACTATTGCGCGAGGAGGGCTCGTGACCGTCAAGGACACCGCGGTCCGATTCGAGTCGGACCTGCACCGGATCATCGTCGGCCAGGACGAGACCATCCGTCTGGCCTACATCGCCCTTGCGCTCGGCGGTCACGTGCTCATCGAAGGCGTGCCCGGCACGGCGAAGACCCTCCTCGCGCGCACGGTCGCGCAGCTCATCGGCGGCACGTTCAAGCGGATCCAGTTCACGCCCGACCTGATGCCGAGCGACGTCGTCGGCACGTCCGTCTACGAGCTCTCGACCGGCGAGTTCCGCATCCGGCGCGGCCCCATCTTCGGCAACGTGGTGCTCGCGGACGAGGTCAATCGCGCGCCGGCGAAGACCCAGTCCGCCCTCCTCGAGGCGATGGAGGAGCGCCAGGTCACCCTCGAAGGCGCGGCCCAGCCGCTGCCCGATCCATTCCTCGTGCTCGCGACGCAGAACCCGGTCGAGTACGAGGGCACCTACCCGCTGCCGGAGGCGCAGCTCGACCGGTTCCTGTTCAAGGCCGTCGTCCGGTATCCCGAGCCGGCCGAGGAGGTCGCGATCCTGCGCGCGCATGACAAGGGCCTGCCGCTCGCCGATGTCGCGACGCTGGCGCCGCTCGAGCCCGGCGCGCTCCGCGACGCACGGGCCGAGATCGAGGCCGTGACCGTCGAAGGTTCGATCCTCGAGTACATCGTCCGCATCGTCGGCGAGTCGCGGCGCTCGCCGGACGTGCTCCTCGGCGCGAGCCCGCGCGCGGCGGTCCACCTGCTCCGCGCGTCCAAGGCCGCGGCCGCGATCGACGGCCGCGACTATGTGACGCCGGACGACGTGAAGGCGCTCGTCCCGCCGGTCCTGCGGCACCGCCTCGTGCTCAAGGCCGAGGCGGAGATCGAGGGTCTCGACGCGGATGCGGTCGTGCGGCGCGTCCTCGCGCGGCTGGACGTCCCGCGGTAGCGCTGCGCGCGGGCCTCGCGTCGTTCCCGATCCCGCGGCCACGGCTGCTCGGCGTGCTCCTGCTCGCGGCGATCCCGCTCGGGGCGGCTGCCGCGTCGCCCGCGTTCCTGGTCCTCGCCCTGCTCGTCGTCCTCGGCGCGCTCGTCCTCGCCGCCGTCGACTGGCGCGGCAGCCCGCGGCTCGACGAGCGCGACGTGCGGCGCGTCGTGGCGCCGCAGCTCTCGCTCGGCGCGCCGAACCCGGTCGCGATCTCCGTCCGCAACCCGTTCGGCCGACCGATCCGGCTGCGCATCCGCGACGACGTGCCCGCGTCGTTCCGGGTCGACCGCCGCGAGGCGGCGCTCGAGGTCGCCCCAGGCGCGACGTCGTCGCTCGCGTACGTCGCGCGGCCGCGGTTCCGCGGCACGTTCGCCTTCGGCGACATCCACCTTCGCGCCGTCGGACCGCTCGACCTCGTCGAGCGCCAGTCCGTCGCGCGCGCCGCCGCGCCGGCGAACGTGTACCCGGACCTCCGCGAGATCCGCAAGTACGACATCACCACGCGTCGCGGGCTCGCCTACGCCGCCGGCCAGCGCCGCGCGCGGATCCCGGGCGCGGGGAGCGTGTTCGAGCGGCTGCGCGAGTACGAGCCGGACGACGATCCGCGGTCGATCTCGTGGACCGCGACCGCGCGCCGCGGCCGGCCGATCAGCGTCGAGTACGAGACCGAGCGGCAGCAGCGCGTCGTGATCGTGCTCGACGCGGGCCGGATGATGGCCAGCACGCTCGGCGAGCTCACGAAGCTGGATCACGCCGTCAATACCGCGCTCATGCTCGCGTACGTCGCGACCGCGAAGGGTGACGAGGTCGGCATCCTCGGCTACTCCGACGAGGTCCGTTCATTCGTCCCGGCGCGGCGCGGACGCCGCCAGTTCCTCCGCATCTCCGACGCGCTCCGCCGGCTCGCCCTCACGACGACCGAGTCGGATCCGCGCACCGCGTTCGAGCTCTTGCGCACGCGCGCCGCGCGCCGCGCGCTCGTCGTCCTGTTCACCGACCTCGTCGACACCGACGCGTCGCGCGGCCTCGTCTCGGCCGTGACGCGTCTCGCGGGCAACAACCTCGTCCTGTGCTGCGTCCTCGCGGACCCGCGGCTCGCCGAGCTCGCGCGCGACGCGCCGGCGACCACGGCCGGCGCCTACGAGCGCACGGTCGCGCAAACGGTGATCGAGGACCGCGCGCGCGTCCTCGCGATGCTGCGCCGGCGGGGGATCCACACCGTCGACGTGCCCTCCGACCGGCTCACCGTCGCGGTCATCCAGCGCTACCTCGAGCTGAAGAAGCGCTTCCTCTGAGCGGCGATCCGTCCGGTGCCCGCGAACAGGATGTAGCTCCAGAGCAGCGCGCCGCTCGTGATCCCGACCGCGAGCTTCAGGCCGACCGGCAGCAGCGTCGGTGACACGAACGCCTCGATGATCCCGGCCACGGTGAGCGTGGCCGCGACCAGGAACATGACCTGGATCGCCTGCAGGCCGGCGAGCCGGATCGCGTCGCGCCGGTAGAGCTCACCGGGGTGGAGGATGGCCCACGCGAAGCGCAGACCCGCGCCGCCGGACAGGAAGATCGCCGAGAGCTCGAGGAAGCCGTGGCCCAGGATGAAGGTGAGCAGGTTCCCCGCGACGCCGCGCGCGGCGAGCACCGCGAACAGGGTGCCCATCATCGCGCCGTTCTCGACCAGCGCGTAGATCGTGAGGAGCCCGACGGAGAGGCCGCCACCGAACGCGAGGACCGACACGTAGAGGTTGTTCGCGATGATGAGCGGCCCAGCCACGGGCCGCGCGTCGATCGGGATCTCGCTGCCCGGCACGCGCCGCACGAGCTCCTCGCGCTGCGCCGCGGGCAGCGCGCTCGCGGCGATCTCCGGGCTCGCCAGACCGATCGCGAACGTCGCGATCGCCGGAACGAGGAAGACGCCCAGCGCCGCGAGCGTGAACGGGAGGTTCGCCCGAACGCTGCGCGGGATGTCGCGCGCCGCGGCGCGCCACAGCCGGCCGCGGCTCGCCGGCGCCTCGCTGTAGACGATCGCGTGGGCCGCGGCGACGAGATCGTTCAACCGCTCCGCCACGGCGTCGCGCTTGAAGTCGCGTTGCGCGATCGCGAGGTCGCTCGTCGCGGCGCGGTAGAGGTGGCCGACCTCGAGCGTCTCCGCCGGCCCGAGGCGCGTCACGCGGCCCTGGGCGGCTTCGACCAGCGCCGCGAGGCGGCCCCACCGCGCCCGCCGGTCCTCGACGAAGCGGTCGACCGAGATCGGCATGGAGGCGAACGTACCATGCGCCGATGGCGGTCTCGCTGGGGCGCCTCGAAGTGGAGACGGCTGATCACGTCGTGCTCCGCTACGACCTCGCGGGTGCCGGCACCCGCGGCAACGCCGCCCTCATCGACGCGTTCCTCTCGCTCCTCATGGTCGCCGGCCTCAGCATCGGCGCCGTGGCCGTCGGCGGCCGGCTTCCACCATCGCTCGCCCTGCAGCTCTCGGGCGTGACCGCGTTCGCGATCCTGGCCTGCTGGATCGCGTACTTCGTGCTCCTCGAATGGCTCTGGAACGGTCAGACGATCGGGAAGCGCCGTGCGGGCCTTCGGGTCATCGGTCCCGACGGCGAGCCGGCGCGCTTCATCGCGGTCCTCATCCGCAACCTGGTCCGCCCGGTGGACTTCCTGCCGGGCTGGTACGCGCTCGGGCTGGTGATGATCTTCCTCACCCCCCGATCACAGCGGCTCGGCGACCTCGCGGCCGGCACGTACGTCGTGCGCGCGCCGAAGCCGCGGATGGACTGGCTGTCGCTGCGCACGCTCGAGCCCGGCCGCGGCGCGGCCGCCGCGCCCGTCGTCGGATCGGTCCGGCTGTCGGGCGAGTCGCAGCGGCTGGTCCGCGAGTTCGTCGCGCGCGAGCGGCTCCTTGCGCCGCGGGACCGCGCGACGCTCGCCGCGGTCCTGGCCCGCCCGATCCGGGCGGCGGCCCCCGACATCGACATCGCGGACGACGTCGAGTTCCTCCGCCGCGTCGCCGCTTCGCTGCACGCGATGGGGGACGTGCCGCCCGCGTCGGCGGCGGTCTCCCACGGGCTCTCCGAACGGTCGCGCGAGCTCGTCCGGAGCTTCGCCGACCGCGAGTCCGCGCTCGCGCCGGAGGTCCGCGCGCGGATCGCGGCGAGCATCTGCGCAACGGTGCGGCCCGAGCGCCCGGAGCCGGCCATCCTCGACGACGTGGAGTACCTGCGCGCCCTGGCCCGGGAGATCGGCGTCTCGTGAACGAGGCCGCCGGGCTCGTCATCCTCGTGCTGCTCGTCGCGGGCTTCTCGCTGCTCGCGGGTGGCAGCCGGAGCGCGAGCGACGTCCGGATGCGGCGGCGCTGGGAATCGAGCTTCGAGTCGGAGCTCCGCCAGATCCGCCGGACCGACGCGACCGGCGTGCTCCGCTGCCGTCGCTGCGGGGCGTCGGGCCCGGAGCGCGCCGGACGGTGCCCGGACTGCGGCGCGCTACTCTAGTTATCCCACCCCCACCGGGGAGGGGTAGGGGAGAGAAGGAGTGGCCCAGATGACCGAGACCAACGCCGAGCGGACGTACTCCGTGCCGGCGATCCACTGCGACGGCTGCGCCGGGACCATCGAGGAGGCGCTCGAGCCGGTCGAAGGCGTCGAGTCCGCGACGGTCGATCTTGGCGCGAAGACCGTGCGCGTACGCGGCTCGGCGGACGACCGGGTCGTGCGGAAGGTGCTGACCGCGGCCGGCTACCCGCCGGCGTGAGAGAGGGCGGGCGTTGCCCGACCGAGTGACCGTGGCCCCCGATCGCGGAGTGGCCGAAGGCACCGCAGCGAGCAGGGTCGACCTGGCGATCACCGGCATGACCTGCGCGTCGTGCGTGGTGAGCGTCGAGTCGGCGATCCGTGCCGTGAACGGCGTCGCGTCCGCGGACGTGAACCTCGCGACGGAGCGCGCGACGGTGCGCCTCGGGCCCGCGACCGACATCGGCGGCGTCGTGCGTGCCGTCGAGCGCGCGGGGTACGGCGCGTTGCCGATCCCGTCCGGCGAGCGCGAGCGCGCCGAGCACGCCGACGCCGAGCGGGCGCTCCGGATGCGCTACGTCACCGAGCTCCGGCGGCGGCTCACCGTGGCGGCGGTGCTCGCGACGGCGACGATGCTCCTCGCGATGGCCGACCTCGTGTTCCCCGAGCTCCAGCACGCCGACTGGCGCCCGTACGTCCTGTTCGCGCTCGCGACGCCGGTCCAGCTGTGGGCCGCGGCGCCGTTCTACCGCGCGGCCTGGAGCGCCGCGCGCCACCGCACCACGAACATGAACACGCTCGTCGTCGTCGGCACGACGGCCGCGTACGCCACGTCGGTCGCCGCGACGTTCTTCCCGAGCATGTTCATCGCCGCGGGGCTCGAGCCGCACCAGCAGCTCTACTACGAGACCGCGACCGCGATCGTGGCGCTGATCCTGGCGGGCCGGTTCCTCGAAGCGCGCGCCCGTGCGCGCACCGGCGATGCGATCCGCGCGCTCCTGGCGCTGGGCGCGAAGACCGCGCGGGTGCGGCGCCCGGGCGGGCTCGAGGAGGACATCCCGATCGCCGATGTCCGGACCGGCGACGCGATCGTCGTCCGGCCGGGCGAAACGATCGCCGCCGACGGGATCGTCGTCGCCGGCGCATCCGCGGTCGACGAATCGATGCTCACCGGCGAGTCGGTCCCGGTGGACAAGGGCGCCGGCGACGAGGTGACCGGCGGCACGCTGAACCGCACCGGCGCGCTGCGCGTGCGCGCAACGAAGGTCGGCGGCGACACCGTGCTCGCCTCGATCGTGCGGCTCGTCGAGGAGGCGCAGGGCTCGAAGCCACCGATCCAGCGGCTCGTCGACCGTGTCGCCTCCGTGTTCGTGCCGATCGTGCTGGTCATCGCGCTCGCCACGTTCGTCGCGTGGCTCGCCCTCGGCCCGGCGCCGTCGTTCGGGGCGGCCCTCCGGGCCGCGATCGCCGTCCTGATCATCGCCTGCCCGTGCGCGCTCGGCCTCGCGACGCCGACCGCGCTCACGGTCGGGATCGCGCGTGGCGCGGGACGCGGGATCCTCATTCGCGACGCCGAGGCGCTCGAGCGCGCGCGGGCGGTCGACGTGGTCGCCTTCGACAAGACCGGCACGCTCACCGCCGGCCGGCCGCAGCTGGTCGACCTGCTCGGCTGCGCGGACTTCGGCGAGACCGAGATCCTCCGTCTTGCCGCCGGCGCCGAACGGAGCTCCGAGCACCCGCTGGGCGCCGCGCTCGTCGAAGCCGCGCGGGAACGCGGGCTCACGATCCCCGAACACACGGCGTTCGAGTCGTTCCCGGGCGCGGGCGTGCACGCGACGGTCGAGGGCCACGACGTCTGGATCGGCACCGCGGAGCTTGCGCGGGCCCACGGATTCGCCGACGCGCCCGAGGTGACCCTCGCCCGGCATGAAGAGGCCGGCCGCACGCCGCTGGTCATGGCGATCGATGGCCTGCCCGGGGCGATCTTCGCGGTCGCGGACACCCCGAAGGCGTCAGCCCGGGAGGCCATCCGCCTGCTGCGGGCTCGCGGCCTACGGACGCTCCTGCTGTCCGGCGACACCCAGCGGACCGCCACCGCGATCGCGCGTGACCTCGGCCTCGACGAGGCGCGCGGCGGCGTGAAGCCCGGGGAGAAGGCGGCGGCCGTCGCGGAGCTCCAACGCGCCGGGCATCGCGTGGCGATGGTCGGCGACGGCGTGAACGACGCGCCCGCGCTCGCGCAGGCTGACCTCGGCGTCGCGATCGGCAGCGGCACCGACGTCGCGATCGCGTCGGCGGGCGTCGTGCTCGTCGGTGGGGATCCGCGCGGGGTCCCGCGGGCGCTGCGCCTCTCGCGCGCGACCGTCAACGCGATCCGCCAGAACCTGTTCTGGGCCTTCGTCTACAACGTGCTGCTCATCCCGGTCGCCGCGGGCGTGTTCTACCCGTTCACGGGCTGGGTGCTGTCACCGGTGCTCGCCGCGGGGGCGATGGCCATCTCGAGCGTGACGGTGGTGACGAATTCGCTTCGGCTCCGGACCGCGCGGATCGAGTAGCCGCCCGCCCGGCCATCCGTCCCTCACTCGCTATCAGCGAGTCGTAACCTAGTTCCATCATTGCTCAACCAGCGCCGGAGCCGGCCACCGCGGTAGCCCGCGTGCTCATCGTCGATGACCACCGGGCGGTCCGCGACGGCGTCCGCGCGCTGCTGCGGACCGAGCCGGGCCTGCGGGTCGTCGGCGAGGCCGCCAGCGGCGACGAGGCGCTCGGCATCGCGCTCGTGCTCCGGCCGGATCTCATCGTGCTCGACAACGAGATGCCGGGCACGCGCGGGCTGGATGTCCTGCCGAAGCTCCGGGTCATCCTGCCCGATGCCCGGATCGTCATGTTCACGATGTCCGTGGGCAGCGCGAGCCACGCCCGGCTTCGCGGCGCCGACGCGGTCGTCGCGAAGGACGACCTCCCCGGGCTCGTCGCGGCCCTGCGCCGGTCGGCCGCGAGCCGGACCGAGCCGCCGCCGGCGGCGACGCCGCGATCCGGGGCGCTGTGGCGCGCCCGGTGGTGGCCCGCGTCGCTCGTCGCCGCGCTCGCGCTCCTGTATGTGGCCCTGTTCGTCCCGCTCAGCGGCTGGTTCGGCGACGAGACGATCGAGCTCGCGGTCCTGGTCGTCGCCGCGGCCGGCGCCCTGTACGGCCTGCGGGGCGGGATCGCCGCCGCCGCCGTGGCCTTTCCCGTCAACCTGGTCCTCGTCCGCCTGGCCGGTCTGTCGGCGCCGCAAGCCGGCAGCCCGTCCCACGTCCTCATCGCGATCACGATCGGCGCCGCCGTCGGCCGGCTTCGCGACGTCACGGCCCGGGCCGGCGCCCAAGCCCGGTCGCTCGCCGAGACGAGCGCGGCGCTCGAGGCGAGCGATCGCCGGCTGTTCGGGCTGGTGGAGCACGCGCCGGTGCTGCTCGTCTCGATCGATGCCGCGGGCGTGATCGTCGACGCGCTCGGTGGGGGCTTCGGAGACCACCCGAAGTTCTCGCCCGAGCTCATGCGCGGCCAGCAGGCGGCGGTCTATTACGCCGACAACCCCGCGCTCCTCGCGCGGCTGGCGCGCGCGCTCTCGGGCGAGGAGTTCAGCCAGCGGGTCCAGGCCTACGGCTTCGTCTACGACGCCCACCTTCGGCCGCGGCGCGACGCGACGGGCGCCGTCGTCGGCACGACGGTCGTGCTGGTCAACCGCAGCGGACGCGTGCGGGCCGAGGAGTGACCGGGAGCAGGGCTCCCACGTCGCCCGCGACACGAGCGCCGAGCGGCGCGCTCCGCGCGCGCATGGCGATGCGATCCGATGCATGACGCGACGCGCGTGCGGCCATTTGACACCCCATCGGACGCACGATGGAATGGACCGCAGATGGCTGCGATCGACGCCCCATTCCCGGTCACGCGCCCGCGGTACACGGGCATCCTCGAGTGGGTGACCACCGTCGATCACAAGAAGATCGGCATCCTCTACCTCTGGACGACGTTCTTCTTCTTCCTCACCGGCGGCCTGCTCGCGCTCGCGGTCCGGGCGCAGCTCGCGACACCCGACGGCAAGATCCTGAGCGCCGAGGCGTACAACGCCGCGTTCACGATGCACGGGACGACGATGATCTTCCTGTTCGTCGTGCCGGTCTGGACCGGATTCGCGAACTACATCATCCCGTTGCAGATCGGCGCGCGGGACATGGCGTTCCCGAAGCTGAACGCGCTCTCCTACTGGCTGCTCCTCTCGGGCGGCATCATCCTGTACTCCGCGCTGCTCGTCGGTCCGCCGTCGGCCGGCTGGACGTCCTATGTGCCGCTCTCGGCGCAGCCGTACTCGCCGAGCCACGGCCAGGACCTCTGGCTGCTCAGCCTCACGGTCCTCGGCTTCTCGTCGATCTTCGGCGCGCTGAACATGATCGTGACGATCTTCGCGCTGCGCGCACCGGGCATGACCTTCTCGCGGATCACGCTGTTCACCTGGAGCGTGCTCGTCACGTCGTTCCTGCTCGTGCTCGCGATCCCGTTCCTGACGGTGGCCGGCGTGCTCCTGCTCTTCGACCGCCTCGCCGGGTTGCAGTTCTTCGCGACATCGGAGGGATCGGACCCGCTGCTCTGGCAGTTCCTGTTCTGGTTCTTCGGCCACCCCGAGGTCTACATCATGGTCCTGCCCGGGTTCGGCGTCGTGAGCGAGATCCTGCCGGTGTTCTCGCGCAAGCCGATCTTCGGCTACAAGATGATCGCGTACTCGAGCGTCGCGATCGGCTTCCTGTCCTTCTCCGTCTTCGTCCACCACATGTTCGTCGCCGGCGTCGACCAGACGCTCCAGGTCTTCTTCATGATCTCGACGATGCTCATCGCCGTGCCGACCGGCGTGAAGATCTTCAGCTGGCTCGGCACGATCTGGCATGGCTCGCTGCGGTTCAAGACGCCGATGCTGTTCGCGCTCGGGTTCATCGCGACCTTCACGATCGGCGGCATCTCCGGCGTGTTCCTCGGCTCCGTGCCGGAGGACGTGCAGCTATCGGACACGTACTACGTCGTCGCGCACATCCACTACGTGCTGTTCGGCGGCGCGGTCATGACCGTGTTCGCCGCGATGTACTACTGGATCCCGAAGATCTCGGGCCGGATGCTGAGCGAGCGCCTTGGGCAGCTGAACTTCCTCACCATCTTCGTCGCGCTGAACCTCACGTTCTTCCCCCAGCACCAGCTCGGCATCGAGGGCATGCCGCGACGGATCTTCCACTACCCGCAGTCGCCCGAGTGGGGCACGCTCAATTTGATCTCGACGATCGGCGCGTTCCTCATCGCGTTCGGCGTCCTGCTCTTCCTGGTGAACTTCTTCAACAGCATCATCCTCGGCAAGGGCCGGCCGGCCGGGGACGACCCGTGGCAGGCCGACACGCTCGAGTGGGCCACGACCTCGCCGCCGCCGGTCTACAACTTCCCGCGCATCCCGGTGGTCCACAGCGCCCGCCCGCTGAAGGAAGACAGCCATTGAATGGGGCTCGGCCCGGGCCGGCGTAGCCGGGCCGGTCCGCACGAACGTGATCTTCCCCCGCGCCTATCGGCGACTCGTCTACCTCACGCTCCTCGCCGCGCTCCCCGCTGCGTTCTGGGGCGGCATCGTGCGGGTCACCGGCTCGGGCCTCGGCTGCCCGGATTGGCCGCTCTGCCACGGCCAGTTCCTCCCGTCGCTCGACGTCGCGACGCGCATCGAGTGGCTCCACCGGTTCCTCGCGGTCGTCGCCGGCCTCACCCTCGCGGCGCTCGCGGTCTGGACGCTGCTTCGCCACCGCCATGACCGCCGCGCGGTCGCGTTCGTGGGCGTCGCGGTCGTCCTCTATTGGCTCCAGGCGATCCTCGGCGCGATCACGGTCCTGCTCGAGCTCCCGGACACCTGGGTCACCGTCCACCTCGCGAATGCCGAGCTCCTCCTCGCCGTCCTCACCGTGTTCGCCGTCGTCGTCCGATGGCCCGCGACGGGACCGGGCCTGGCGAAGCCGAGCCCGTTCACCTGGCTCGCGCTCGCCGCCGCGGCCGGCACGTTCGTGCTCATGCTCTCCGGCGCGTACGTGCGCGGCGATGCCGCGACCACGGCCTGCTCGACCTGGCCGCTCTGCAACGACGGCATCCCGATGAGCGGCGTGGCCGCGGTCCACATGGCCCACCGCTACATCGCGGCCGCCGTCGGCGTGGTCGTCGCGTACGCCGTCGTCGGGGCCTGGAAACGCCGCCGCGACGTCCCCGGCCTGGGGATCGCCGCCGCGCTCACCGGCGGCCTGTTCGTGCTCCAGGTCCTCGTCGGGGCGCTGAACCCGCTCAGCGGATTCTCGCCCTGGCCGCTCGGGGCGCATCCGGCGGTCGCGACGGCGCTCTGGTGCGCCACGGTCGCGCTCGCGGTCCTCGCGTGGCGCCCCGTGCGCGCCGAGGCCACGACCACGCTGCGCGACCTCGTCGCACTCACGAAGCCCGCGATCATGTCGCTGCTGCTCGTCACCGCGCTCGGCGGGATGTTCCTGGCCGCCGGCGGGGTCCCGCCGTTCCACCTGGTCCTCGCGACGATGCTCGGCGGCGCCTTCGCGAGCGGCGGCGCGTCGGCGCTCAACCACTACTTCGACCGGGACATCGACGAGCGCATGCGGCGCACCGCAGGCCGCCCGCTCCCCGGGCACCGCGTCTCGCCGCGCGTCGCGATCGCGGTCGGCGTGATCCTCAACGTCCTCGCGTTCGCGCTGCTCGCGCTCGTCGCCAACCTGCTGGCCGCGATCCTGGCGCTCGGGGGCACGCTCTTCTACATCGTCGTGTACACGCTCTGGCTGAAGCGCACGACGGTCCAGAACATCGTCATCGGCGGCGCGGCCGGCGCGATCCCGCCGCTGGTCGGGTGGGCCGCGGTCGCGAACAACGTCGACCTGCCGGCGCTCTACCTCTTCGCGATCGTCTTCTTCTGGACGCCGGCCCACTTCTGGGCGCTCGCCCTGCTCATCCGCGACGACTACGACCGCGCCGGCGTCCCGATGCTGCCGGTCGTGCACGGCGACCGCGCGGCGCGGTGGGGGATCCTGCTCTACGCGATCGCGCTCGTCCCGCTGTCGGTCCTGCTGTTCCTCACCCGGTACGTCGGCGTCGTGTATCTCTTCGCCGCGCTGGTGCTCGGCCTCGTGTTCGTGGGCTATGCCGTGCGGCTGCTGCGCGCCGCGGCGGCCAGGCAGCGGTCCGTCGCGCGGTCGGTGTACCTGTACTCGCTCCTCTACCTCGCCCTGCTGTTCGTCGCGATCATGGTGGACACGACCGTACGCCTGTAGTGCCGCTCTTCCCGGACGTACTCACCGTCCTCGCGGCCATCGTCTACGTGCGTGGCGCGCGTGCCCGCCGCTCGTGGCCGCACTGGCGGACCGCGCTCTTCCTGCTCGGCCTGGTCGCGCTCGTGGCGGCGCTCGCGTCGCCGATCGATCCGCTCGCGCTCGAGCTGTTCAGCGTCCACATGGTCCAGCACATGCTCCTGCTGGTCGTGGCCGCGCCGCTGCTCCTCGCCGGCGGGCCGGTGCGCCCGCTGCTCCGTGGACTGCCCTCCGCGGTGCGGCGGACGGTCGTGCGCGCGTTGGCGCGCAACACCGCCTTTAGCGCGCTCGTTCACCTGCTCCGGCATCCGCTCGTCGCCGCGGCGCTGTACGTCGCCGGCCTCTACGCGTGGCACATCCCGGTGCTCTACGACGCGGCCGTCGAGAACATGACCATCCACGTCCTCGAGCACAGCTGGTTCCTCGTCACCGCGCTCCTCTTCTGGAGCGTCGTCATCGATCCGGTCCCGTTCCGCGCGACGCTCCCGTACGCCGCGCGGATCCCGTTCCTCCTGCTCGTCGGCGCGGCGCAGAACACGATCCTCGGCGGCCTCCTCGCGTTCTCGGACCGGCCGTTCTACCGGCCGTACCTCGAGACGACCGCGAAGTACGGGCTCGACCCGGCGACCGACCAGCGGCTCGGCGGCGCGATCATGTGGGTCCCCGGCGACCTCATCTTCCTGGCCGCGGCGAGCTTCGCGTTCTTCCTGTGGCTACAGTCGGAAGAGCAGGCCCAACGCCTGCGCGAGTCCGGTCAGAGGTGAATCATCCGGTGCAGCGTCCGTTCGTCGTCCTGGTGGCCGTTCTGGTCGTGCTGGCGTCCGCCTGCGGCGCGGCGGCGCCCGCGGATACGAGGGAGGTGCCGAGCGTCTACGTCGACCTCAGCGACTTCAAGATCGTGACCGACCTGCCAACGATCGCGGCCGGCCACGTCGTCATCGGGATCCGCAACCACGCCGCGATGGTCCACGAGCTGAAGGTCATCAAGACCGACCTGGCGCCCGACAAGCTGCCGGTCGACGGCGGCACCGCGAAGGCGAACGAGGACGGGAAGGTCGGCGAGCTCCTGAACATCGCGGGCGGCGCGTCGCGCAAGCTCGTGCTCGAGCTGGCCCCGGGGAAGTACGTGCTCATCTGCAACATCTCGGGCCACTACCAGCTGGGGATGCGGGTGGGGCTCGAGGTCCACTGACCTAGCCCGCGATCGCCACTGCGGCGATCGCCGCCGCCAGCCCGAGCGCGGATGGCAGCCACGCGCGGCGGACGTAATCGATCGAGCTGATCCCGACCTCCCGGCGCCGGAGGATCAGCAGCCACAGCATCGTGGCGAGGGAGCCGACCGTCGTGAAGTTCGGCCCCAGATCGACGCCGACCAGGACCGCGCCGATCGCGTGCCGCGTGACGTCGACACTTTCGCGCAGGCCGCTGCCCATCACCACCGCGAGCGGGAGGTTGTTCATCGCGTTCGACGCGAGCGCCGTCGTCGCGCCGAGCCCGACCGTCCCGGCGGCGCCCGCCGCGTCGGCCTCCGCCACGACCCGCGCGACGACGCCGCCGAGGCCGCCGCGCTCCGCCGCCGCCACCAGGACCAGCAGTCCGGCCAGGAATGGGAAGATCGGCCACTCGATCTCGGCGAGGTACCGGCGCATCCGGAGTCTCCCGCGCGCAAACCGCAGCAGCAGCAGCGCCGCCGCGCCGCCCACCGCGACGATGCCCACCGGCCAGCCATTCGCCAGGGCCACGAGGTACGTCGCGACGATGACGATCAGCCCGAGCGCGACCGGCCCGGCGTCGGGAGCGTCGGCGGGTCGCGCGCTCACGGCGACCGCGCCACGGAGCTCCGTCCGGAACACGAACGCGATCCCGCCCACCGTCGCCGAGATCGCCAGGAGGCTCGGCCCGAGCAGCGTGCCGACGAAGGCGCCAAGCCGAAGCGGCGCGTCGTGGAGCACCAGGATGTTGGCCGGGTTCGCGACGGGCAGCAGGAGCGATGCCGTATTCGCGAGCAGCGCGCACGCGAACGCGTACGGGAGCACCGGCACCCGCAGCTGCAGACACATCGAAACGACGAGCGGGGTGAGGATGAGCACGGTCGCGTCGTTCGAGAGCGTCGCGGTCACGAGCACGGCCACGGCGCTCACGAGCACCAGGAGCAGGTCCCGGCGGCCGCGCGCGTGACGCTCGGCGAACACGGCCAGGTGCTCGACGACCCCGCTCTGTTCGACGATCGAGGCGATCCCCATCAGCCCGAGCAGGAACAGGAAGACGTCCCATTGCCGCCAGATCGCGACCACCGCGTCCGCCGGGGCGATGCTGCCGACGAGGAGCACCGCGAGCGCGCCGGTCACCGCGACGAGCCACTCTCGGATGCCGCCGGGGCGCGCGAGGACCCCCGCGAGGGTCAGCGCGAGGAGGGGGAGGGCGAGGCCGGCTACTTGAGCGTCAGCAGGAATTGCACGATCGCGTTGATCGTCGCGTCATCGAGCGGTCCGCCGGACTTGTTGCTGAAGACGGGCATCACGATGCCCGGCTTGATGCCGGGGGCGTCTCCGATCCACTTGATGAGGTTCGCCTCGTTGACGTCGAGCCCGGCGACGCCGGCGATCGGCGTTTTCTGCGAGGCGATGTGGCTGAGGTCCGGGCCGATCGTCGCCTTGGTGAGCCCCTGGATGGTGTGGCACCCGGCGCAGGCCAGCGTCGTGAACAGCTGCTTGCCCTTCGCGACCGCGGGATCGCTGAACCGGTTCGCGTCCTTCAGGGCGGTGGCCAGCCAGGCGTCGTAGTCGGCCTGGCTCTGGGCGACGACGGTGATGAGCATGTCGGCGTGGCCGGTGCCGCAGAACTCGCTGCACTGGCCGACGTAGGTGCCGGGCCGGTCGGCCTGCATCCAGACGGAGGTGGCCCGGCCGGGCACCGCGTCCTTGTGCGCGCCGAGCGATGGCACGTAGAACGAGTGGATGACGTCCTGCGAGCCGAGCTCGATCTTGACCTTCTGTCCGGCGACGATGTGGATCTCCGCCTGCTGCGAGAGGTAGCTCTTGTCGTTCAGCTGGAACCGCGCCTCGGATGGGTACTGGAAGACCCAGACCCACTGCCGGCCCTCGGCCTTGACCGTCATCGCCGTGCCGCTGTCCACGTCGTTCACCAGGAGGAGCCGCTGGAACGAGAGGACCCCGAACGTGATGACGATGAGCGTCGGCACGATCGTCCAGATGAGCTCGAGGAGGTTGTTGCCGTGGTACTGGCGGGCCTGGTGGCCGGGCCGCTCGCGGAACCGGATCCCCGCCACGACGAGGGCGCCCACGACGATGGCGAGGACGACGATCGCGACGCCGAACATCAGCCAATAGAGGTCGGCCATCGAGCGGGACAGCGGGCCCTGCGGGTCATTCGGCCACGGCATGCGTCGCCAACACTAGGGCAGCGTTTCGACGGCTGCCAATCGATGACCTAGAGTTTCGACCGATGTCCGGGCACGATCAGCCGATCCACATGCCACCGCCGAGCCTTTCGCCGGTGACCATCGGGATCGGCGTCACGTTCATCTCGTTCGGGATCCTCTGGAGCGTCATCCTCGTCGGCATCGGCGTGCTGCTCCTGCTTGTGGGCCTCGCCACGTGGCTCATCGACGACGCGCGCGCCTACACCCAGGCGAGCGACGAAGGCCACGGCGGGGCGCACCACTAGTGGCGGACCGCACGATCGTCCGCGGCCGCCGCGGCGCCCCCACCGTCGACCGCCTCGGGGTGAACGACTCCGGCTACGAGCAGCAGCCGACCCGGTTCAACAGCGGGATGTGGGCGATCATCATGTTCGTCGGCAGCGAGCTCATGTTCTTCGCCGCCCTGTTCACGACGTACTTCTTCCTGCGCGGCAAGATCCCCGTGTGGGAGCCCGTCTTCGGCGAGAAGCCGAGCTGGCAGGGCCTGCCGCTGATCAACACGATCGAGCTCCTGACCTCGAGCGTCACGATGCAGCTCGCGGTGAACGCGATCAAGACCGGCGACCGCCGCCGGATGATCCGGTGGCTCATCCCGACCGTGATCCTCGGCGTCGCGTTCCTCGCGGGCCAGGCCTACGAGTACACCCGCCTCGGCTTCCTGCCGCACGACGGCGTGTTCGCCGGCGTGTTCTTCACCCTGACCGGCTTCCACGGCGCGCACGTGACCGGCGGAGTGGTGTTCATCGCGATCTGCCTGTACCGCGGGCTGCGCGGCCAGTTCACGGCGAATCGCCACCTCGCGGTCGAGGCCGCGAGCATCTACTGGCACTTCGTCGACGTGGTCTGGATCGGCCTCTTCACGACGATCTACATCGTGGGGTGAGCCGAACGCTCACCCACGCTGTACCGGCCGAGCCGTAGGCGAGGCTCGTCGATCGTCGGCTAACGCTCCGCGCTCAAGGCCTTGATGTCGCCCGCCAGCGCCTCGGGCGTGATGTCCGAATGCGTGAGCAGGCGCACCTGTCCCTTCCGATCGAGCAGATAGATCGCGTCGCTGTGGCCGACGCCGGCCGCGCTCGGATCGGTCGCGACGCGGATGCCGTACGCGGACCACACCGGCTGGAGCTGCGCCGAGCCGCCCACGAGGAACACGAAGCCCGTCGCGAGGCCGTGGTCGCGGGCGAACGTCTGCACGGCCGCGGGGGTGTCGTGCACCGGGTCCACCGACACCGCGACGAACAGGGTGTGGGAGCGCACGTCGTCGGTGAGCTGCCGCTGGGCCTGCCGGAACCGCTCCGCGGTGAGCGGGCACACGTCCGGGCACTGGGTGTAGAGGAACGCGAGGACGACGACGCTGCCCTGCTGCGCGGAGAGGCGCACCGCATTCCCGCTGATGCCGTCGGTCAGGGTGAAGTCGGGGGCCGCCGTCGGCGTGATCTCCGTCCCGACGAGCGCCGGCGCGGCGCACGACACGACCAGGACCGCCGCCGCCGCCAGCCGCAACGCCCGCACGGACCGACAATAGC
>DASYXA010000026.1:0-3527 GCA_035935465.1 Candidatus Limnocylindria bacterium
TCCGGATCGGGGTGCCCTGCTCCTTCGCCCGCTTCACGACCTCCCGGACGCCGTCCTTGTTGTGGATGTTGCCCGGGTTGAGCCGGAGCTTGTGGACCTTCGCGTCCAGGGCCATCAGGGCGAGCTTGTGATCGAAATGGATGTCCGCCACGACCGGGAGGATGCTCCGGCGGACGAGCTCCTTCAGCGCTTCGCCGGCGCGGCGGTCGGGGACCGCGACGCGCACGATCTCGCAGCCCGCCTCCTGGAGCCGCTCGATCTGGCGGATCGTCGCCTCGATGTCGTGGGTGAGGGTGGTGCACATGGACTGCACGGCGATCGGCGCGCCGTCCCCGATCGGCACGCCGCCGACCCAGACCCGCTTGCTCGGTCGGCGCACGCGCGGCCCGACGCGGTCCTCGGGGAGGTTCAGATCGACGGCCATCGGAGCATCCACACGTTGAAGTCTACGTGTCAGACGCGGCGAAAGAGGTATGCAGCGGGCATCAGCGCACCAGCTCGACAGCCGGCCCGGAGATGGCTGCAAGATCGCGGTCGCGGGTGTACAGGGTCAGACCGCGAGCGAGGGCGGTCGCCGCGATCAGGGCGTCCATCGCCCGGGGCCGGCGGCCCCGCTCCCGCTCGTCCGCGATGATCTTGGCATAGGCGCCGGCCACATCGTCATCGACCGGCAGCGCAGCGTATGTGCGCTCGAGCTCGACAAGCCGTTCGAGCCGACGACTGCGTTCGACCGTGGTGGCTGCGACGAGCACCCCAAGTCGCAGCTCGGCCAAGGTGATCACGGAGATCGCGGCCTCGTCGGGCAGCGTAGCCGCCGGCGGCCCTAGCACGACCGACGTGTCGAGGAGGCCACCGCTCACGGCTCTTGATCCGCCAGGCTGTCGACCTCTTTCCGCAACGCCGCAAGGTCAATCGACGGGAGGCGTAGCACGCGCTCGTACTCGGCTCGCGGGACGAACGTGCGGCGGGGCTGACGTGCGTGGCGCGATGCGGGCGAGCCGCTGTAGCGGGCAGCCCATCGCTCTTGATCGGCCAACGAGCGATCCTGCCGCTTGCCGTCCGGGCCGATGAGGCCGGCCTCGTGACCGGCAATGTGCTCCTCGATCTTGACCAGATGCCGCCAGCAGAGCGGGCACTTCTTGTAGCCGCGGCGCTCGAGCCCAGCGTGGCTCCAGGGGCTCGGCGCCGACTTGCGTTTCGGCACCTTGCTTCTCCGATGCGAGACTCTGATTGAACCTAATCTCTGATTCGTTCCAAAGCAAGCGGGCAATCAGGTCTCCATACCACGGAGGACTGCGACGCGTTACTCGTGGCGTGGGTCCCCGGGCGTCGCAGGTTCTGCGCGGCTGCCTCGTGGCGGTCTGCGTCCTCACCCGGCTCGCCGTCGTGGGCACGCCCGTCCAGGCGGCCTACGGCGGACTCCGGCTCCCCTACCCGCCGGGCCGCGCCTACCCGATCAACCAGCCTCCCGGGGCCTACGAACGGTGCCCGGGGAGCAGCCACTGCATCGGCAACGACATCTGGGCCTACGACTTCGGCCTCCACGCCGGCGACCAGATCGCGGCCGCGCACTCCGGCACCGTCATCCGGTACGTGACCGGATTCGGCACCGGCTCGTGCGACCCGGCGTTCCGCAACGACGCGAACTACATCGTCCTCGACCACGGCGACGGCTACTCCTCGATCTACTGGCACATCAGCTACGCCTCGGCCGCGGTCGCGCCTGGCCAGACCGTCGCGCAGGGGCACCCGATCGCCGACGCCGGCGCGGCCGGGATCGTCTGCGGCGACCCGGGCGACCACCTGCACTTCGCCGTCGAGCCCACACCCCCGGACGGCGTGTCGGTGCAGACCTCGGTCCAGATCCGGTTCGACGAGGCGGGCGAGCCCGCGGCCGGGACCGCTCCGGTCTCCGCGAACCGGCCGCGCTTCTCCGCGCAGTACGTCGGCGGGAGCGAGTGGGTCGTGCTCGGCGCGGGCCAGTCGCATCGGACGACCGGGCGGTGGCTGAACACCGGCTGGGACAGCTGGTCGAATGCGAACTCGCGGATCGGCACGTTCGGCCCCGAGCCGCCGCAGGATCGGACGAGCGTCCTGCTCGGGTCGAACCGCGTCGCCCAGGCGCAGCCCGTCGTCGCGCCGGGCGAGGTCGCCGAGTACCCGTTCACGCTCAGCGCGCCGGCCACGCCGGGCATCTACCGCCTCTACCTCCGGCCAGTCCTCGACGGGGTCACCTGGATGCAGGACGAGGGCGTGTACTGGCTGGTGGACCGCAGGTGAGGCGCTCCGCGCCGCTCGTCGCGTTGTGCGCCGCGGGCATCGCGATCGCGGCGCTCGGCGCGACCGCGTTCGCGGCGACCCGCGGCCCGTCCGGCCCGGCGACCGCGTTCCTGAGCCCGACCCTCGGCTATGCGATCCAGCTCCCGGGCGCGTGGCGCCGCTCGGCGGTGCTGTCGGCGATGGTCAACAACGGCACCTTGAAGGTCGGCCACGAGGTCTTCACGATCCGTTCGCTCGCCGACGAGAGCGGCGTGCTGAGCGATCCCGGTCCCGGTGCCGCATGGTCGTACGTCGCGGTCGTCGAGCAGTGGCGCGACCCGCTGGCCTGGACCGCGATGGCCTGGGCCACCGATCCGCTCCTCGCCGGCTGGGCCAAGGGCCAGGTCGTGGAGAGCGCGACGATCGACGGCCACCTCGCCGCGAAGGTCACGAACGGCCCGCGGTTCTCGGTCGCGTACTACGTGTACGACGCCGGACGGATGTTCGTGGTCGGCTACAAGGTCGACGCGCCGCAGTGGAAGCCTGTGGCGGCGACCGAGTCCGACCTGCGCGCGATCGTCGCGTCGTTCCACATCACGCCCTAGCCCGCTTGGCGCGTTCGAGCACGACCACCGGGATCACCCGCTCCGTCTTCCGGACGTAGTCGCGGAACCCCGGCATGAGCGCGGCGTGCGCCTCGTACAGGCGATCGCGCTCGGGTCCCGTGGCGATCGGCGTCGCGGTCACGTCGAAGTGGTCGTCGCCCACTTCGACCGTCGCGCGCGGATCGTTCACGAGATTGCGATACCAGTCGGGGTGCGCCGGCGCGCCGCTGTTCGACGCGGCGATGACGTAGCGCTCGCCGTCGCGGTGATACGCGAGCGGCACCAGGTACGCGCGCCCGCTCTTCGCGCCCCTCGTCGTGAGGAGCAGCAGCCGGTCGCCGAAGCGCCCGATGCCCCTGCCGTGCTTCGCGTGGAACTGAGCGATCATGTTGCGGTTCCAGTCTTGGGGCACGCCGCTCAGCGTATGGTCACGCGCTCGCGCCGGTGTAGCTCCGCAGCCCGCGGCGCCAGAACCACGAGGCGAAGGTGACCGAGAACGCGGTGCCCGCGAGCATGTCGCCGAACGTCTCGAGCGACATGCGGCCCGAGATCGCCTCCGCCGGGACGGTCACGGCGATGCCGATCGGGACGATCGTCGCGAGCGTAAGCCGCAGCCAGCCGGGGTAAAGGTCGATCGGGAACCGGCCTGCGTCCGTGAACGCC
>DASYXA010000027.1:0-41715 GCA_035935465.1 Candidatus Limnocylindria bacterium
CTCGGGTAGGCCTTCGTCTCGGTCCAGCCCGCGGGCTCGATCACGTGCACGCTGCCCGCCGGGTCGAGGAGGTACACCTCGCTCCCGTCGTTCTTCGCCGCGAGGCCGATCGCCCCCGCGGCGACCTTGACGGCCGGCGCGCCGTCCGCCGCGAGGACCGTCGTGCCGGACGGGGTACCGACGATCGAGCGGCCGGCGATCCGGGCGAACGCGGTCACCGGGCCGGCGACCGCCTGCGCGGGGACGGTCGCGTTCGACGGCCCGGTCGCGCGCGAGAACTCCAACAGCTGCGTGTCGGTCAGGACGAAGACCCGGCTGCCGTCGATCGCGATCGCGCGCGCCTCGCCGGCGAAGAGGCCGATCGTGGAACGCGGGCCGTCGCGCGCGGCGACATCGACCTGCCCGTCGTGGGCGTACGCGCGGGTCCCGTCGTTCGCCACCGTGAACGCGGTCACGCGCGCCGGTCCCGGCTCGGTCCCGACCACCCGGTCGTCGCCGAAGGCGAGGATCCCGAGGGCCATGATCTCTTTGGCGAGGTGCGGGTGGGTCCACTCGTACGGCTCGCGCTGCGCGAGGAGCTCGAACGCGGTGCGGGCGTGGTAGACCTCGTCGAAATACATGTCGCGCGGCCAGTCGAGGCGGAAGCCACGGGTACCGAGCACGGCGAGCGCGACGATCAGCCCGAGGATGATGTCGCGTCGCGTCGCCGGTCCGCCGGCGGCGAAGCCCGCCGGTAGCGCCCACCGCGACGGCGCGCGCTCCTCGGTCGCCAGCCGGCCGGCGTCGAGCACGAGTGTCGGCTCGAGCCGCGCCTCGCCGCGCGCGAGCCGCCAGAGGATGAGCGCGGCCGTCCCGATCAGCACGAGCGCGATCGCGATCTGCCCGTTGCGCCCGAGCAGCGTGGCGTCGAGCCACGCCGGCGCCCGCAGGTCGTTCTGCGGGTAGCGGGTGAAGGCGAAGTACAACGTCACGAAGAACGCGCCGGCGAGCACGAGGTACGGCCCCAGGATCCGCCGCCGCGCGACCGCGAACGGGAGGAGGAGCGCGAGCGCCGGGAACAGGTAGCGCTCGTGCGCGCGGGTCGGCAGGAAGTAGAACGCCATGACCACGGCTGCCCCGACCGCGAGCAGCACGGCGGTGTCGCGCCGCCACCAGAGCGGTACGACCGAGGCGACGAGGCCGAGCGCGAGGAGCGCCGCGCCCGGCACGAACCACGCCGCGTCGTCCTTCCAGAAGTCGAGCGCGACCGACCAGCCGTTGAACGCGTAGAGCGACGAGTACGGGTAGGTCTCCGACGCGCTGCGCACGAGGCCGACGAGGGCGCCGGGGGTCATCCCGAACGGGACCGCGAGGAGGAGCGTCGTCGCGAGCGCCGCGCCCGCGGAGCGCACCAGCGGCCGGCGATCGCGCGCGCGGACGAGCTCGATCGCGGCGGCGGCGAGCACGACGCCGAGGACGAGGCCGAACTGCGGCTTCGTCATCGTCGCGAGCCCCGCGAGGAGGCCCGCGAGCCACCAGCGCCGCGCGCCGGCGGCGAGCAGCGCGGCAAGGAACGGGACCGTGCCGACCGCGTCGACCTGGCCCCAGTACGGCCCGGCGAAGATCGGCGCGGGCTGGAGCAGCCACACGCCGGCCGCGAGGACCGCCGCCGCGTTCCCGGCGTACCGGCGGACGAGGGGCACGACGAGCAGCACGATGCCGACGTCGGCGGGGATGCTGATCGCCTTCACCACGAAGCGAAGGACGTCACCGTCGAAGAGCGCACCGAGGAGCCAGAGGATGTAGAGGAAGCCGGGCGGGTAGTCGCTGAAGTAGCCCGGCTCGTAGAACCGGCCGGGGCCGACGGCCGCGAGCTTCTCGGCCCAGGCCATGAACGTCCCGACGTCCGACGGGAAGCCCGGCGCCCGCGTGACGAGCAGCCGGAGCGCGACGCCGACGATGATGAGCACCGCGATCGCGACGTTCGCGATGCGCCGCTCGCGATCGCTGGACGTCACTGCCAGAACCCGTAGCGGATGATCGCGATCGTCGCGTACACGTTCCACACCACCGCGAGGACGCAGGCGACGACGAACAGGATCGACGGCCGTGAGCGCCAGACGCCGTCGCGCAGCGCGTCCCCGCCGAGGGCCAGCGCGATGAGGAACGGCTGCGCGTCGATGCTGAAGCGGTAGCCGAGCTGCGCGAAGCCGACGGTCCCGTGCGTGACATCGGGCAGCAGGGCGAGGCCCGCGGCGAGCGCGGTCGCGGCGACGACCGCGGACCGCCGCACGTCCCGCAGGCCGGCGAAGACGAACAGGAGCGCCGGCGTGCCCAGGAACAGGCTCATTCCCACGATCCGCGGGCGCAGGAAGTACCAGACGTTCGGCACGAAGTCCGGCGGCTCCATGAAGATCGCGTAGAGCTGGCGCGGCAGGTAGGCGAGCGAGAAGAGGCCGTGGTCGAAGAAGAAGTCGCCCTCGGTGAGCCTCGCGTAGCCGGCGTCCGTGATCGTGCCCCAGCGCGCCAGGTTGTAGGCGACGTAGACCAGGAAGAACGGCAGCCCGCCGGCGACGACGCGCAGCGCGGCTGCGCGGACGGGCAGGCCGGACCGCCGCGCGACGAGCAGGGCGAGGGCGGGCGCGGCGGCCGCAACCGGGAGGCGCGCGAGCGCGGCGAGCCCGATCGCCGCGCCCACCCACCATGCACCCCCGCCCCGCGATGCGACGAGGAACGCGATGGTCGTGAACAGCATCGCGACCGCGTGCGCCGCGTACCACGAACGGCCGTCGGCGCTCGTGAACAGGAGCGTCGTGCCGAAGGCGGACAGCAGCGCGCCCGCGATCGCGACCGCGCGCGGCGCTCCGTACGCGCGCAGGGCGAGATAGAGGACGCCGGCCGAGGCGCCGCCGCAGATCTGCGACACGAGGTCCTGCGCGGTCGCGGTGCCGAACGCAAGGAGCGGGATCGCCAGGAGCGCCGGCAGGGGCGGGTAGGCGACGCACCACCGGCCGGCGCCGCACGCGAGCAGCTCGTTGAGCCACGGCGGGTCCTCGAGCAGCCAGTACCGGCCGTGCACGAAGGCGTCGGCGAGCCGGCCGTAGTAGTCGTAGACGGTCGTCACGCCCCAGCCGGCGATGACGTAGCCGGAGACCGCGAGGCAGCCGAGCGCGACCGCGATCCACGACTCGGTCGTCATCCGGACGGACGGGCGCATCACCCCCCGAACGCTAGCGTTATCGGGCTGTGCACGAACGCCTGGCGGGCCTCTCCTTCTTCTTCCCCGCGCGCAACGAGGAGCTGAACGTCGCCCCCCTGGTCGCCCGCGCGCTCGAGGTCCTTCCGGCGTACGCCGACCGCGTCGAGGTGACGGTCATCGACGACGGCAGCACCGATCACACCGGCGAGCTCGCCGACGCGCTCGCGTCGACCGACCGTCGCGTGAAGGTCATCCACCATCGCCCGGGCCGCGGCTACGGCGGCGCGGTGCGCGCGGGTCTGGTGAGCGCGAGCCAGCCGTTCATCTTCTTCACCGACGGCGATCAGCAGTTCGACATCGCCGATTTCGGCAGGCTCCGCGACGCGCTGGTGCCCGGCGTCGACGCGGTCCTGGGCTACCGGCTCACGCTCGAGTACGGCTGGTGGCACCGGCTCGTGTCGCGGACCTACAACCGCGCCATCCGGCTGCTCTTCGCCGGCGGCTGGCGCGACGTCGACTGCGCGTTCAAGCTGTTCCGGGCGGACGTCTTCCAGCGCGTCCCGCTCGCCGGCGTGCGGTCCAACGGCGCGTTCTTCTCACCCGAGCTCCTCATCACGCTCCGCGCGAATGGCATCGTCACGCGCGAGGTCGGCATCCCCCACCACGCGCGGATGCACCACGAGCCGAAGGGCACGCCGCCCAAGGTCATCGTCCGGGCGATCCGCGATCTGCTGCTGCTGCGCCTGTCGCTCTGGCTGCGCCCTCGCTAGCGCTCGAGCCGCCAGATGTCGGCGTGGGTCTCGCGCATCCGGATCAGCTTCGCGCGGCCGCCGTCGATGAGCGCCACCGCCGGCCGCAGGTGGTGGTTGTAGTTCGAGGCCATCGCGACGCTGTAGGCGCCGGCCGCGGGGATGGCGAGCACGTCGCCCGGCTCGGCCGTGGGGAGCGCGACGTCGCGGATGAGCAGATCACCGCTCTCGCAGTACTTCCCCGCGATCGCGACGTGCTCCGCCGGGGCGGCGGTCGCGCGATCCGCAAGGACCGCGGTGTACGCGGCGTCGTACAGGGCGGGCCGGATGTTGTCTCCCATGCCGCCGTCGACGGACACGAACGTGCGGACGCCGGCCACGCGCTTGGTCCCGACGACGCGATACAGCGCGACGCCGGCGCGGCCGACGAGCGAACGTCCTGGCTCGAGGTACAGGACGGCCGTTCGCAGCGACTCCTCCGACCGGATCGGCTCGCCGACCGCGCGCGCGTAGGCCTCGAGGTCGAGCACCGGATCGCCGCTCCGGAGCGCGATCGCGAGCCCGCCGCCGACCGCGATCTCCTTCACCGGGATGCCGGTGGCGGCGCGGACCTCGCGCCCGAGCGCGGCGAGCGCGGCGCCGAGCTCGCGGTACCGCTCGGCCTCGTGCAGCTGCGTACCGAGATGCGCGTGGATCCCGACGAGCCGGAGATTCTTCGTCGCCGCGATCGCGCGGCATTGCGCCAGCGCGTCACCGCCCGCGATCGGCGCGCCAAACTTGCTGTCGAGGACGCCGGTCCGCAGGTGCGGGTGGGTGTCCGCGCCGATGCCCGGCGACACGCGCAGCCACACCGGCACGGGCCGCGCGCGCCGCGCGACGAGGCGCGCGAGCCGGTCGATCTCGTCCGCGCCATCGATGACGATCCGGCCGACGCCGAGCCGCAGGGCCGCGCGCAGCTCGTCGTCGGTCTTCGCGTTGCCGTGGAGCTGGGTCCGGGCCATCGGGAATCCGGCGCGCTTCGCGGCGAGCAGCTCGCCGAGCGACGCCGCGCTCGCGTCGGCCCCGGCGTCGGCGAGGATCGCGGCCACGCCGCGGAGCGCGCAGGCCTTGATCGCGTAGGAGATCCGGACCGGACGCAAGGCCCTGCACGCCGCGCCGTAGCGGCGATACGCGTCGCGGATGGTCGCCGCGTCGTACGCGTAGAGCGGCGTGCCGAGACGATCGGCGAGACCGACGAGGTCGACGCCTGAGACCCGCAGGTGCCCGCGCGCGTCGGCGCCCGTCTCGAGCGGCCAGAGCGCACGATCGATCACGACGGCGCTCGCCGGATCGGGATCAGCCGCTGCCCGGGTTCGGATCGTCGGGCAGGCTCTCGATGAACTGGCGGAACACGCCGAGCTCGCCGGTGCCGTCCTCGTCGTCGCCCGACCCCGCGATGGACGCGCGGTCGACGACGCCCTCCGCGACCAGGATCCGCGCATCGCACCGGACGGCCAGCGCGATGGCGTCCGAGGCCCGCGCGTCGATCTCCACCTCGCGGTCGCCGACCTGGAGGAACACGCTGCCATGGAACACGCTGCCCTGGCCCGATGGATCGGTGACGAGATCCTTCACCACGACGCGGGTGATCTCGACGTTCGCCGCGGCGAGCATCGACATCGCCAGGTCGTGGGTCAGTGGGCGATCGCTCGGGATCCCCGCGATGCGCGTCGCGATGCTGTGTGCCTGATCCGCCCCGATCCAGATCGGGACGAGCCGGTCGGAGTCACTGGGCTGGAGGAGCACCACGTGCTGCCCGGTGAGGACGTGCACCCGCACCGATTCGACGGTGCAGAGAACGAGGCCCGAACGCGGGTCTGACTCGGGCACCCCAAAATGCTACCCGTACCTGCCGTAGCGCGACGGATCGCGCCGGGTGCGGCCGCGCAGCAGGAGCAGCAGCACGATGCCCGCCACGAACCCGAAGAGGTGCGCGAAGTACGCGACCTGCTCGGTCGCGGCGTAGCCCGGCAGCCGCAGCGACGCGACGCCTTCGATGAGCTGGATGACGATGAAGAACCCGATGACCACCACCGCCGGCAGCGGCAGCACCGTGATGAAGATCCCGAGGAAGATGAGCGTCCGGATGCGAGCGCCGGGCCAGAGCACGAGGTACGCGCCGAGCACCCCGGCGATCGCGCCGGATGCGCCGATCATCGGCCCGGCGGAGAGCAGGCCCTGACCGACGGCCGCGACGATCCCGCAGAGGACGTAGAAGACGAGGTACGTGCCGCTGCCGAGACGGTCCTCGACGTTGTCGCCGAACACCCAGAGATAGAGCATGTTGCCGATGATGTGCAGCCAGCCACCGTGCAGGAACATGTGCGTGATCAGGGGCACGAACGTCGCGAACGTCCAGGCCCCCGACGCGATGTCGCTCGTGAAGCGCGACCAGTCGAACGCGTAGCGCGCGAAGAACGCGTCGAGGGCGCCCGGTGTGCGCTGCAGGCTGACGATGTAGATCCACACGGCGATGTTGACGAAGAGCAGCAGCCGGTTCACCGGTGCCGGCCCGCGCGTCGGATTGACGTCGGCGAACGGGATCATCGGCTGAGGTCGGTCGTAGCGATCTTGGCGCCGTGCGCCGTGTAGGCGATGCGCTGGCCCTCCGAGACGAAGAACGCCGTCGGGGCGGGCAGGTCCTTCGGCAGGTCGAACCGCGCGACCTCGCGCCCGTCGCGCGTGAGCTGCACGATCCGGCGGCCCGGTGCGTCGAGGATGTAGATGCTGCGCTGCGAGTCGATCGCCTGGATCGCCGTCGCCTTCACCGGGTCGCCGAGCCACTTCACCGCGAAGTCGGCTTTCGTCGCCGTCGTCGCGAGCCCGACCCGCTTGTACAGGCCGATGTCGCCGGCCGTCGTCGTGATCCAGACGCTGCCGTCGACCGCGAACGAGGAGATCGCGCCCGGCGCGAAGGGCTGCGCCAGGACCCCCTCCGCCGCGCCGTAGGTGCCGCGGTCCTCCTGGTGCCGCCAGATCTGGCCCGAGGCCGCGTCGAGCACGTACAGGTTGCCGCCGAACGTCGTGAAGCCCGTCACGCTCTTCCAGGCGTCCGTGCCCGCGGGCGTCACCTCGCCGACCGTGTTCCCCTCGGCCTTCCAGATCTTGTTCCGATCGTCGAGGGCGAACAGCGCGTTATCCACGGCCGCGACGAAGAGCGGCCTGCCGACGCCGCCCGTGCCCGTCTTCAGCACGGCGGCGGCGGTCGTCTTGCCGGGCGACGGCTCGAACACGCGCCACAGCCGGCCGCTTCCCGGATCGGCCACGTAGAGCCCGAACTGCGTCTGGGCGAAGCTCGCCGGCTTCGCGCCGGGGGCGGCCGCCCCGAGATCGATGAGCACCGAATTCAGCCGGTCCGCGAGCGCGTCGGCCCGCGCCGTGAGCGCCGCGAGCTGCTGCGTGTTCGCGGCGTGCGACGCCGCCGCCGCGCTGAGGTGGGCCCGCGCGGACTCGAGCTTCTGCCGGGCCCGGACATCGTCGGCCGCGGGCTTCCGGTCGAGGAACGCCTGAGCCGAGTCGAGGTCGTTCGAGGCCGCCAGCACCGCGAGGTTGTAGCTCGCGATGACGTTGTTCGCTTGGAAGTCGCGCACGACGACCGCGCCGATGACCGCCGACACCCCGAGGAGCGCGACTGCGAGCAGGCTGATCAGCCGCTGCTGCCGCGCGGTGCGCTCGCGCGCGGTCTGCATCGGTCCGCCGAGCGTCGCGGTGCGGTGCGGCATGAGCTCGAGACCGATCGCGAGGCTGCGGCCGACGGCGCCGGCGGCCGGCGAGGCCACGGCGCTCACCGCGCGGCCGATCCGCGGCCGGCGGCTCCAGATCGCATCGAGCCGCGAGCGGATCGTTTCCGCGACCAGCACCTCTTCGGGCGGCTTGCTGGCCTCGGGCGCGGAAGCGATCCGCGGCGCGGTCGTCGCCGCCGGCGACACCTCGATGAGCACGAGGCTGTCACTGCCCGCGCCGCCATCGGCCATGAACCGCTCGTGCAGGTGCTCCGCGGCGGCGCGCGGGTGCAGCGTCACCGCGGCGTTCAGCAGCGCGTCGGCGCCGAGCACCGCGATCGCGTTGCCGCCGGCGAGGATGATCGTGTCGCCGGCCTCGATGCTCTGCTTCCAGACCGACGGCAGCAGATCGGGATCGCTGCCGAGCGATGCGGCGCGACGGGTGGTCGTGCGGTGGACGAAGTCCGCGAGCTCGTTCGGGTCGTCCCCGGGCAGGAACAGCCGCGCCCGGCGCACCAGGAAGATCTGGGCTTGGCCGATGCGCGCGGCGTAGAGCTCGTTGTTCACCATGACGGCGCAGGCCGCGTGCAGCGTGATGCGGCCGTTCTGGTCTCGCAGGCGGTGCGCGGCCCTGCGGTTCGCGTCGCGCAGGGCCTTGCGGATCGCGACCTCGATGCCCGCGGAGAGGTCGTACTCGTACTGCTCGCGCACCAGATCGGCGACCTCGCGCGCGACGTCGGCGCCCGCTTTCCCCTGGGGCATGACCTCGCACAGGAAGTAGAAGCGGCCCTTCGTGCGGAGGGTCGCGCCGAGGGTCGGCTCGCTCACGACGATGACGTCGGAGCTCGCCGGCCGGAGCTCGGTGGTCGACCCGACCTTCGTCGACCAGCCGGTCTGCCTCACCAGGGCGAAAGTCTAGGAGTGTGGGTCACGCGACCGAGCATCGCCAGACCCGTGCCAACCCGCGCCGGTCGCCGGCACGGTGCGGATGTGCTCGATATCGGTGCTCGCATGCCGCGCGAGCGCCGCGACGACCTCCGCTTCCCGCAGCCGGATCTCTCCCGACCACGCGGCATCGGGAACGGCGACGACGATCGCGCGCCCGCTCAGACCGACGGCTCGCGTCGCGTCGGCCGACGGCCCGAAGACGTCGCGGGCCGCGGCCGGCCACGCATCCAGCGCCGAGACCCGCGCGACCTCGCGGTCGAGCCCGAGCTTGCGGAGCGCGCGGTCGATCGCGCCGCCGAGCGGCCTCACCCGATGGCTCCGTCCTTCACCCGCAGCATGTCGGCGCGCTCGATGAGCCGCTCCGGCACACCCGCTTCGAAGGCCGCGGTGAGCAGCGTCTGCGCATCCTCCGGCAGTGCTGCGACCAGTGCATCGCGCCGTCCCGGGTCGAGCTCGCTCAGGACGTCGTCGAGCAGGAACACCGGCAGCTCGCCGACGCGATCGCGGATCCAGGCCGCCTCGGCGAGCTTCAGCGACAGGACGGCGCTCCGCTGCTCGCCGCGCGACGCGAACGTCGGCAGCGCGCGACCGAGCGCGCTCACCGCGAGGTCCTCGCGGTGTGGTCCGACGAGCGTCGTCCCCTGCCACACCTCCCGATCGCGCTTCCGCTCGAGGAGTGCCTGGTACGCGGCGCTCCGCTCGGCGATGGTGTCGCCCTCGACCTGCGCGGCGTAGGCAAGGGAGAGCGCGTCCGCGCCGCTGAACCGCATCGCCGCCTCGCGGAACGGCGCGACGAGCTCGCGCACCGCCTCGAGGCGGCGGAGGGAGATCGAGGCCGCGAGCCGCACGAGCTGCTCGTCCCAAAAGCCCAGCTCCATCGTGCGGCCGGGCCCGGCCCCGCCGGCCTCGCTCGGGCCAGCGTCACCGGCCCGGAATGCGCGGAGCAGCGCGTTGCGCTGCTCGAGCACCCGACCGTACTCGCGCGTCTCGGCACGATGCCGGCGGTGGACCTGCGCCACCATCGCGTCGAGGTAGCGCCGCCGCGCGCTCGGGGCCTCGGCCAGGAGCTGCACCTCCTCAGGGAAGAACGACACGACCGCGAGCTCGCCGCCGGCCTCGTCCGCTCGCTTGCCGGCGCCGTCGAGCAGGTACCGCCGGGGCCGCCGCCGCTCGCCCTCGGGCGGCGCGAACAGCAGGATGTCCACGGTCCGGGCGTCGTCCACCCGCTCGACGCGGGCCGATACGCGGGCCGTGGTCGCGCCCCACCGCACCAGCTCGCCGTCGTCATGGGCTCGCGGCGACTCGCCCCGCGCGATGAGGTGGATCGCCTCGAGGACGTTCGTCTTGCCGGCCCCGTTGCGGCCGACCAGCGCGGTCACGCCACGAGCGAGCGTGCGTTCCGTCCTCGCGTAGCTGCGGAAGTCTTCGAGCAGGAGCGTGGCGACGCGCACCGGTCGCTACGACGGGATACGGAGCGGCATCACCACGTGCAGGTAGCTGTCGTCGCCCACGATACGCACGACGCCCGGGGCGAGCGGGCCGCCGAGCTCGAGCGCGACCTCGGACGCGGCGAGGCTCCCGAGCGCATCCGCGACGAAGCGTGAGTTGAACGCGATCGCGGTGGCCTGACCCTCGACGGTCGCGTCCACACGGGAGGTGTTGTCGCCGACCTCGGCTGCGGTCGCGCTCACGACGAGCGGGATCTCCTGGGCCGGATCGACCGCGAACCGCACGATGTTCGCCGCATCGCGCGCGAAGTACGAGGCGAGCTTCGTCGCCTTGAGCAGCTCGTCGCGCGAGACGGTGACCTTGGTCGAGTGGCTGGTCGGGATGACCTGGCGGTAGTTCGGGAACTGGCCCTCGATGATCCGCGACACGAGATCGGCCTCATCGGTGTGGAAGATCACCTGGCTGCCGTTCGGCGTCACGAGGATGTCGACGGGCGCGTCGGAGTCATCGACGATGCGCGCGACCTCGAACAGACTCCGGGCTGGGATGATGATCTCGACCTTCGGCTCGACCTTCGCGAGCAGCGGCGCGCGCCGCACGGAGAGCCGGTAGGGATCGGCCGCGGCCATCGTGATCTCGGTGGCGTCGAAGGTGGTGAGGACGCCGGTGAGCACGGGCCGCGAGTCGTCGGTCGCCGCGACGAACGCGACCTCGTTGATCATCCGGCGGAGCACACCCTGCGACATGCGGGTGGTGGGCTTGTCCGGGATCGCCGGGATGATCGGGAATTCCTCCGCGTCCAGGCCCTTCAGGTTGGCCTCGGTCGTGGCGCTCTTGAGGTGGATCGTCTTGGTCCGGACGTTCAGCGCGATCTCGATCGGTCCGGCGGGCAGCGAGTTCACGAAGTCGGTGAACAGCTTCGCCGGCACGGTGATCGCGCCCTCGTCCTCGATCTTCGCCGGCACCCAGCAGTTCACGCCGATCTCGAGGTTCGTGGCCGTGAGCTTGAGCCGGCCGCCGTCCGTCTTCAGCAGGACGTTGCCCAGGATGGGCAGGGTCCCTCTCGTCGAGACCCCGCGGCCGACGATCGAAAGACCGCGCGCGAGGTTCTCTTGTAAACAGCTGACCTTCACGTGCGTGTCCCTCCACGTCCTCGCCGGTAGGAGTTGATTAGAACGCCAGTCGTAGCAGTAGTGCTGTGGACTATGCCGTGTGGCGCGTGATCGACGCGGCGCGAGGAGCCGGTGACGCGGTCAGCGCGGTGGATGGCCGGGGGACGAGCTGCGGATGTCCGGGGACGGGCCCGGCGTCCGTGTCGTGAAATGCTACAGCCCGGCGGTGCCGAGACACCGTACTGGGGCGGTTGTCCACGATTCCAGGCCGTTATCCACACGGCATGCGCTGTTGTCCACACGATCGGGCGCTCGCGGCGGCGGGCTAGTCCGCGTACAGCAGCTCGCGGAGGGAGTTGATATCGCGCCGGAAGTCGTCGTTCTCGCCCATCTCGCGCTCGATCTTCTCGCAACCGTGGAGGATGGTCGAGTGATCGCGGCCGCCGAGGGCCTCGCCGATCCGCAGCAGCGGCGCCTCGGTCTCCTCGCGCATGAGGTACATCGCGATCTGCCGCGGTAGGACGATCTGCTTGTCGCGCGCCTTGCCGCGGAGCTGGTCGGACGGCAGGCCGTAGTACTTGGCGACGGTCTCGACGATGCGCTCCGGGGTGAGCGACTGCCGGCGCGGGTTGTAGAGGATGTTCTGGAGCATCGTCTGGGCGAGATCCGTGGTCACCGCGACCGCGTTCAGCGTCGCGTACGCGACGATCCGCGTGAGCGCGCCCTCGAGCTCGCGGATGTTCGAGACGATCCGCTGCGCCAGGAAATCGATGACCGGCGGCGGCACCGCGACGTTCGCGGCCTCGGCCTTCGCGCGGAGGATCGCGGTGCGCGTCTCGAGATCCGGCGCGGAGATGTCGGCGATGAGCCCCCACTCGAATCGTGAACGCAGACGGTCCTCGAGCTGCGGGATCGCCTTCGGCGGCCGGTCGCTCGACATGATGATCTGCTTGCCTTCTTCGTGGATCGCGTTGAACGTGTGGAAGAACTCTTCCTGCGTGCCTTCCTTGCCGGCGATGAACTGGATGTCGTCGATGAGCAGGACGTCGATCCGGCGATAGCGCTCGCGGAACTCCTCGGACTTCTGCCCGCGGATCGAGTTGATGAACTCGTTCGTGAACTTCTCGCTCGTGGCGTACGCCACCCGCTTCTTCGGGTGCCGCGACAGGACGGCATGACCGATCGCGTGCATCAGGTGGGTCTTCCCCAGTCCGCTGCCGCCGTACACGAAGAGCGGGTTGTACGAGTGACCGGGGCGCTCGGCGACCGAGAGCGCGGCGGCGTGCGCGAGCCGGTTATTGGAGCCGACGACGAATGTGGCGAACGTGTAGCGCGCATTGAGGATCGCGGTGACCGGCGAGGTCTCGCCACGGCGCTCGGACGGCGGGGCGACCGGAGTGACGCCGCCGGCCGGATTCTGGCCGGAATACGCGGGATTCGTGGGCCGCTGGCCGGTGCCGGCCGCGGGCGCCGCGACAGGCGGCACGGTGATGAAGCGCACGTCGACGGTGCGGCCGACCAGCCGCGTGAGCGACGCGCGGACGTGCGTCCGGTACTTGTTCTCGAGCCATTCGCGGGCGAAAGCGTTCGGGACCCCGATGCAGAAGACGTCGTCCTCTTCGCTGACGACGTACGTTTCCTTGAACCAGGTGTCGTAGTTCGCCTTCGGCATCGCGAGCTGCAGCTCGCCGAGGGCGGCGCGCCATAGCTCCTTCAGATTGGTGCGGCTCTCTGCTCCCAGCTGCGAGTCAGACGTCACGGATGCTCCCCACTCAGATACGCGCGCGATGCATAGCCGCGATGACGCGTGGATCGCGATGTGAACGCGAACGGCTCGTCGCTGGAAGTGGCTCCCCTGGAAGCCCGCGAACTATACCCCGGCGTCGGAACGGGCGGCAAGGCAGAGAAACGCATCCGGACCAGGCTGCTAGACTTTCACTCACACATCCATTTGAACCAGGCGCAGCCGCTTCGAACCAGGCGCAACCGCTCGTGACCGCATCCAGCTTTTTCGAGAAGGGACTCGATCGTGAAGCGTACCTATCAGCCGAAGACCCGCCGCCGCGCGCGCGTCCATGGCTTTCGCGCGCGCATGAAGACGACCGGGGGCCGCAAGGTGCTCGCGACGCGCCGCGCTCGTGGTCGTAAGCGTCTCACCGTCGTCTAAGCGGACCGTGATGCACGCCGCGCGACTGCGGCGAGGGGAAGACATCGCGCGCGTCCGGGCGGACGGCGCCGTGCGCAACGACACGCTGTTCTCCCTCCGCTCGCTGCCGAGTGCCGAGCCCACCGTCCGCGTCGCGGTCGCCGCGTCGCGCGCGGTCGGCGGTGCCGTGCAGCGGAACCGTGCCCGGCGGCGCGTCCGTGAGGCCGTCCGGCAGGTGCTCGCGGCGCGCCCAGGCGCGGAGCTCGGTGTGGATCTGGTCCTGACGGTGCGTCCGGCGGCCCTCGCCGCCGCGCCGGCCGACCTGCGCGGCGCGGTGGACCGCCACCTTGGCGCGGTGCTCGGATGAGCCGGGCGCTCCTGTCGGCCCTCCGGTTCTACAAGGCGAAGATCAGCCCCGGGCTTCCGCCGGCGTGCCGGTACACGCCCACCTGCTCCGAATACGCGATCGAGGCCGTGGAGCGCTACGGCGCGTTGCGCGGCTCCGGGCTGGCGATCCGCCGGGTCGTCTCGTGCAATCCATTCGCGCGCGGCGGCTACGACCCCGTGCCACAGCGAGCCGGCCACTAGGTGCAACCGCTCGCGCCGTACTGGAACTTTCTGCTCGTACACCCGCTCGTCTCGCTGCTGATCGCCGCCTACGACCTGGTCCACGACTTCGGCTTCGCGGTGGTCGTCGTGACCGTCGCGATCCGCCTGCTGCTGTACCCGCTGTTCAAGATCCAGATCCGCAACCAGCGCGCGATGCAGGAGCTCGCTCCGGCGATGGCCGAGCTCAAGGCCAAATACGGATCGGACAAGCAGCGGCTCGGCCAGGAGCAGATGAAGCTGTACCAGGAGCGGGGGTACAACCCCGCGATGGGCTGCCTGCCGCTGCTGCTGCAGATGCCGCTGCTGCTCGCGATGTACGCGGGATTCCAGTTCTTCGTCCGGAACCCGCCACCCGACGGCCTCGAGATCGGCAGCGTGATCTGGCCCTTCCTGCCCAACCCGATCGGCCCGGGACAGACCCTGGACCTCACCGCGCACTGGCTTCCCTGGCTGTCGAACGGCCTGGGCCAGCACGACCCGCTGTACATCCTCCCGGTCCTCGCCGGCGCGACGCAGCTCATCTCGTCGGTGATGTTCCAGCCGGCGATCCAGCCGAAGACCGTCGATCCGCAGCAGAAGATGATGCAGTCGATGCAGTACTACTTCCCGCTGATCACCGTGTTCATCGCCGCGAGCGTGCCGTCGGGCCTAGCCGTGTACTGGGTCACCACGACCCTGTTCGGGATCGTCCAGCAGTACTTCGTGAGCGGCTGGGGCCAGCTGCCCCGCTTCCTACCGTTCCTGAAGAACATCCCGTCGCCCGCTGACCGCACGCTCGCGGCGCGGCAGCAGGCGGCGCTCGAGGAAGAGCGCCGCGACATGGCCGCGAAGGCCCAGGTCGCCTCGAATGGACCCGGCGCGCAGGGCGCAACTGGGGCGCAGAACACGCGTGAGGCGCGCCGCCAGCGGAACCGCAACAAGAAGAAGTAGCGAGAAGCACGAGGGGGGACGCGATGCCGCTCCGCGGAGAAGAGTTCACCGGCCGTACCGTCGAAGAGGCCATCGAGCGGGGACTGCTCGAGCTCGGCCGCAAGCGTTCTGAGGTCGACATCGAGATCCTCGAGCGCGGCAAGCCCGCGAACATGCTCGGGATGGGCGGGGTCGACGCGCGGGTGCTGCTCTCGTTCACCGAGGAGGAGCGCGCGCAGGAGCCCGAGCCGGTCATCGACGAGCGCGAGGTCCCGCGCCGGCCCGATGCGGTCCGGGCGGCCGCCGAGCGCGCGGCCGATCGCGCGGCGGACGAGGCCGAGGAGCGGACCCCGATGCTCGCCGAGGAGCTGGCGCTCGGCCTCTCCGTCCTCAAGGAGCTGCTCGCGAAGATGGACGTCGAGGCCGATGTCACGATGGATGACCGCTCCGGGCTGGAGGGGCTCGAGGTCGGCGGCGCGGACCTCGGGGCGCTCATCGGCCGCGGCGGCGAGAACCTCGTCGCGCTCCAGCAGATCGTCTCCGCGATCACGTCGAAGCGGGTCGGCCACACGGTGCACGTGCCGGTCGATGTCGAGGGCTATCGCCGCAGGCGCGAGGAGCAGCTTCGCGAGATCGCCCGTCGCGTCGCCGGTCGCGTGCAGACGTCCGGGCAGGCGGTGACGCTCGAGCCGATGCTCGCGTACGAGCGGCGCATCGTGCACCTGGCCGTGCAGGGCCAGCCCGGCATCAGGACCGAGTCGGTCGGCATGGATCCGAACCGGCGCGTCGTGGTGAGCTCGACGGCGCCGGGCGCTCGCGGTCCGGTCGCGTTCCGCCCGCCACGGCCCGGCGGCTTCCGTCCCGGCCCCCGCTCAGGTGGGCCAGGTGGGCCGGGTGGGCCCGGCGGCTTCGGCGGCCGCAGGCCATATCCGCCCCGTCCGGGTGGGGTCCGGCCACCGCGGCCGGGAGGCTTCACGCCGGACCGTTAGCGGATTTGGGCACATTCGCGCCCATTGCCACCGAAAAGCGCACGCGGAGCGTACGGCCGCACCGTTAGTTTGGTCGTGGTGCCGACCGTCGAGCACAACTGGTCCGCCGAGCGCGTCCGCCGCAACTTCCGGATCGACGCCTTCTCCGGCGTCATGGCGGGCGTCTACCTGGGCGTCACCGTCGCGTTCCTCCCCGTCGTCGTCCGGCGCATGGGCGGCTCGACCGAGGACGTCGCGCTGGTCGTCGCCGGCCCGTTCATCGGCCACCTCTTCTCGCCGCTGTTCGGCTATCTGCTCGCGCGGTTCCGGCCGGTCGCCATCACCGCCGTCACGGCGACCGTCTCGCGGTCCATCTTCCTGGTCGGTGTGCTCATCGCCGCGACGCCGTTCGCGCTCGCGTTCGTCTCGGTGACGATGTGGGTGATCGCGGTCGCGAACATGGCCTCGTACGCGACGCTCATGCAGGGCATCTACCCCGACAGCGAGCGCGCGTCGGCCATGGGCAAGGTCCGCGTCGGCGCGTCCATCGCGAGCATCGCGAGCGCGACGCTCGCGGGCCTGTTCATCGACTCGGTCCCGGCGACGTTCGTGTTCGCGGCCGCGACGCTGTTCTCGCTGCCGGGCGCGATCGGATTCGGCTGGATCCGTCACGACCCGCCCGCGATCCCGACGGTCCGCCACCGCCCGTCGCGCATCGCGCGGGACGTGTGGCGCGATCGCCGGTACCGCCGGCTGCTGCTCTCGTTCACGATCTTCGGCTTCGGCAACCTCATGAACGCGGCGCTCTACCCGATCCTGCTGGTGGACCACTTCAACGCGCCGAACAGCTTCGTCGGGTTCATGACCGCGCTGCAGGCGGGCAGCGCGGTGATCGCGTATTTCGTGTGGGGCCGGTTCATCGACCGCGGCTCGTCGCTGCGGATGACCGTCATCAACACGGCGCTCGTGCTGCTCATGCCGCTCGGCTACCTGCTCGCGCCGAGCACGATCTTCCTGCTGCCCGTCGCGGTCGTCGCCGGCATCACGAACGCGGGCGGGGACATCACGTTCTTCACCAACATCGTGCAGCTCGCTCCGCGCGGGCGGGTCGGCGACTACGCCGTCGCGCAGTCGTCGCTGATGGGGATGCGCGGCACCATCGCGCCCTTCGCCGCGTCCGCGCTGCTCGGCGCGTTCTCGCCGCAGACGGTCATGGTCGGCGCGATGGCGCTCATGGTCGCGGGGCTCGTGGTCATGGATCGCGCCGTGCGCTCGGCGACGGCGGAGTCGGCCCCGGTGCTCGAGGTCGCGCCGGCGTAGCGGAGTAGCGTGGAGGAGATGCTCCGCCGCGCGCTCGTCAGCGCGATCGTGCTCGCCGCCGCCTGTGGATCGCCCGCCGCGTCTCCCCGCTCCAGCCCGAGCGCGATCGCATCGCCGACGCCGGCGTCGGCCACCGCGAGCCCGACGCCGGCGCGGACCCCGTCCCCGCCGCCCACGGCGACGCCGATCGCGCTGCCGAGCTTCGCCCAGCTCTCCGCGCCGTCGGGGACGGTGGTGTGGGCGCTCGTCGCGGGCTCGCGGCTGTTCCGCAGCACCGACCGCGGCGATACGTGGACCGAGCGGCCCACGCCGGCGCCGCTGGCCAACCCCGAGATCGCGTTCACCAGCGACACCGAGGGCTGGGTCTCGCTCGCCGGAGCTGCCGCGGCCCAGTGCACGCAGCAGCCGATCACGCTCTCGCATACGGCGGATGCCGGCGCCACGTGGCAGGCCATCACGCCGACCGGGATCGCGCCCGCGCAGTGCAAGGAGGCGCTGTCGTTCCCCGACCCGCAGCACGGCTTCCTATCGGCCTGGGATCCCAACAGCCCGCCGGTCATCTACCGCACGACCGACGGCGGTCGGACCTGGAGCGCGTCGCGGCCGCTACCCGACCCACCGGGATTCACGACGACCGCCGCGGGGTTCGCGTTGCGCGCGGGTCCGGTGAGGGCGTTCGGCCAGGCCGTGCTCGTCGAGGCGGTGGGCCAGAGCACCGCCGGGCAGCGTCGGTACGTGTTCATCTCGGGCGATGGCGGCGCGACCTGGTCGGGCGCCGCCGACGCGCCGGATCCGGACAGCACCGTCGTCTTCGCGACCGGATCGCGCTGGTTCCAGCTCTCGGCCGGCGCGATCCCGAAAGAGACGACCGACGGCGGCGCGTCGTGGCATGCGTTCACCACGGACTACCGGCAGGCCGCGCCGGTCCCGCCGGCGATCGTCTTCGGCGACGCGCAGACCGGGTACGCGACGGTCCGCGGCGCGATCCAGCGGACGACCGACGGCGGCGCGCACTGGGCCGCGCTCAAGACCCCCGGGACCTAGCGGAGCGCGATCCCCGCCGCGCGCATCGCCGTCGCGAAGCGGTCGGCGATCAATGCGTATCCGGCGTCCGATGGATGGAAGCCGTCGGCCGAGACGATCATCGTGCCGACGAGCGGCCCGGACCCGGTGAACAGGTCGATCACGGTCACGCGGTCACCGAGCGATGCCGCGAGCGCCGCGATCCCCGCGTTGTACGCGCTGATGCGCGCGAGCAGCGCCGCGAGGTCGCTGCCCGTGTACGCCGGCACCGTGCGGAGATCCGGGACCGAGCCGACGAAGATCCGCGCACCGGTCCGCGATACCAGCGGCCCGATCACCGAACGCAATGCGGCCGCGTAGTCGGTGGCGGCGACGTCCGCGTTGAGGTCGTTCACCGCCAGCCAGATCGTGACGAGCCGCGGCCGGAGGCTGACCGCCGTCGGGACCTGCTCGCGCGCGGCCTGCGCGGCGAGCGAGCCCGACACGCCGAGGTTCACGAAGTCCGTGCCCGCGGGCAGCCGGGCCGCGAGCCGCGCGGGCCATGACCCGGTCCGCGGATCGGACGCGCCGACGCCGACCGTGTCCGACGCGCCGATGGCGACGTAGCGGAACGCGGGCGTGGTCGCCGATGGTGAGGCGGGCGGAGCGGTCGTCGTGCTGGACAGTGTGGCCGGGATCACACCCATCGAGCGACGCACGGGGGCTACCATGGGATCGTTCCTGACGGAACGCACGGGGATGCGTGGTTTCGACAGGGCAGGCGAACGTATCGTCGCGAGCCGAGGAACGCCGTTCCCCCTCGAAAATCCGAACGGCGCCAGGTAACTGGCAACACCTCTTACGCCGTCGCTGCCTAGTCAGTGACCGTCCTCTCGGTCTCCGCCCCGCGGGCCGGGAAGGGCGTCATTTGCGGGGCTGCGATCCGCCCAGTGCCCGGTAGGTGGATCAAAGATCACGGGCTGGCGGGACCGGAAGCGAGTCAGTGCGCGTCCGGGACCGCGAGACAACAAACCGCTGGCTACGCTCGTAGACGCGATACGTTCAAGGGCTCTGGACGGGGAGTTCGACCCTCCCCCATCTCCACAGATTCGACGAGGGGCGCTCCAGCGGCTCGCTCGGTGCGCGATCGGAGATCCCGGCTAGTCGAGGTGTGCGCGGATCTCGCTCGAGCGCCGACCATCCGGGACCGGCTCCGTCGCGGCGCACCGCAACGAGGGCGGGCTGCCGGCGCGGTCGAGATCGACCAGCCAGTTGCAGCCGAGGCAGCGCCCGAGATCGACCGCCCACAGCCGGCGCGGGCACCGGAACCGGCCGTCGGCGTGCGCCACGAGCCAGCCTACTTCGTTAGTCATCGGGGTACGGGGTCCGGGTCGCCGGACCCGTCGCGGCCCATTTCTCGTCGATCGCGGCCCGGATCGCCGACACCCGCATGCCCGTCGCGAGCATCGCCTTCACATCGAGCGCGACGCCGACGCAGGTCCCGCACGCAAGCCCGTGCGGATCGAGGATGAACGCGCCCGGCCCCGTCTGCTCCTTCACGAAGCAGTCCCAGTTGTTCCGGTGGCCGGCCGTCTGGCCGCAGCCGCAGAAGCACGGGATGTACCGCAGCTCGGCCCGGTGGTCGATGGCGAACGCGTACGCATCGCGCACCGCGTGCGGCGCCTGCTGGTAGCGCGCCGGCCACAGCCCCATGGACGGCAGCGCAAGGAGCGAGCTCGGGATCGGCGTCGGCCCGGTCTTCGTCGCGACCGGCGCGACGCACGCGGCGGCGGCGGCGCCCGCGAGCGCGCCGAGGAAGTGGCGGCGGCGCACGCTAGGCCGACACGAGCAGCGCCGTGACCATCCCGAACATCCCGGTCCGGCCCTCGGCGTGCCCGAGGATGTGGCAGTGGAACGCCCACGCCCCGACGGCGTCGGCGACGACGATCGCGTCCCACCGCTCGCCTGGCGCGACGTTCAGGGTGTCGCACCTGAACGGGGCCGGGAGCGGGTAGCCGTCGCGCGCGAAGACCTCGAACGTCAGGCCGTGGAGGTGGACCGGGTGGATCCCCTGACCCTCGTTCATGAACCGGAAGCGGATCCGCTGCCCGAGCGTCGCGGTGTACGGAGCGGTGGCCGGGAAGCCCTTGCCGTTGATCGTGAACCCACCGAGGGCGTCGTTGAGGATGAACAACTCGTCCTTGTCGAAGGACGGGTCCACGGTCCTCTCTTTCGGGACCACGATCAGCGGCCCGAGCATTCCTAGGCCGACCTGCTCCGTCGCGTTGTGGTGTGAGTGGTACATGTGGCTGCCGAACGGGCCGGCCGTGAACTCGTAGACGTACGTCGCGCCCGGCTTGATCGGCGGCTGCGTCAGGAACGGCACGCCGTCCTGGGAGCTCGGGACCCGCTGCCCGTGCCAGTGCACGCCCGTGCTTTCGGCGAGATCGTTCTGCACGATCACGCGGATGCGCTCGCCCTCGGTCGCGCGGATGATCGGACCCGGGATCTGGCCGTTGAACGCCAGCCCGTTCACGACGACACCCGGCGTGACTTCCCACTGCAGCGGCGCGCAGGTGAGCCTGAACTCGCGCGCCCCGTCGACCACCGTCGAGCTGAGCTCCTGCAGGCCGATGCCCCGGGTCTTCGCGGGGAACGCCGTGACCGCCGCCTCCATCTGGGCGTCGTGATCGACCGGCGATCCCGACGGCACCGGGCTCGCGGCGGCGTGGAGCGAGTGGTCGACCGCCGCCGGCGTGGCTGTTGGGGCCGCCGCCGCGGCGGCGACCGGCAGATTCCGTGTCGCGCCGAGGACGGCGACGCCGAGCGCGCCGCCGAACGCGACGCCCATGACGCCGAGCAGCGTGCGCCGCGCGAAGATCCCCTCGGGATCGGGCGGCTCCGGAACGGGCGGCGCGACCTGGTCGTCCATGCCGCGACGGTAGGAGCAGGCCATCCGGCGCCATACGGTCCCTTGTCATCGCTGCGATGGGCCGAATGGCCCGACCGCGCCTAGAGCCGGGGCGTGTGCTTCGCCATGTACGCCGCGGCCTCGGCTCGGCGCGCGAGGCCGAGCTTGTCGAGGATCCGGCTGACATAGTTCTTCACCGTCTTCTCGGAGAGGAACAGCACCTCGCCGATCTCGCGGTTCGTCTTCCCGTCGGCGAGGCCGGCCAGGACCTTCCGCTCCTGCTCCGTGAGCGACGCCAACGCCGGATCCTCGGCCCTGCTCTCACGAAGCCGTTCGAGGACCTTCCCGGTGACGTCGGGATCGAGGAGCGAGCGGCCCGCGGCGACCGCGGTGATCGCGTCGACCACGGCCTGCCCGCGCGTCTGCTTCAGGAGATATCCGGACGCGCCGGCGATGATCGACGCGAAGAGCGCTTCGTCGTCGGCGTACGACGTGAGCATGACGACCTTCGTCTCCGGTCGAGCCTCGCGGATCGCCCGGCAGGCCTCCACGCCTGAGCCGTCCGGCAGCCGCACGTCCATGATCACGACGTCCGGCTTCGCGCGCCCCGCCGCCGCGATCGCCTCGGCGACGGTGCCCGCCTCTCCGACGACGCTCATGGCCGCCTGGCGGCCGATGAGTCCACGCAGTCCCTCGCGGACCACCTCGTGGTCGTCGCAGATCAGCACGCGAATGGTCATGCGGCCCGCTCGCGTGACGGGATCCGCAGCCGGATGCGGGTGCCGGCGCCGGGAGTCGATGTCACGTCAAGCCGGGCGCCGGCGTTGAACGCGCGCTCACGCATGTTGCGGAGCCCGAGGCCGGCTGCGGACGTCGCCGTGTCATAGCCCACGCCGTCGTCGACGATCTCGAGCACGATCGCGCCGTCGGTTCGGCGGAGCGACAGCCCGGCCTGACGTGCGCGCGCATGCCGCGCGATGTTGCCGAGCGCGTCCGCTGCGACGTAGAAGACGGCCTCACGCTCGGTCTGGTCCAGCGCCGCCTCTGCGGCCGGCTCGACGCTCACGTCGACGCGCAGGAGCGCGTTGGTCCCGATCTGGGTCGCGAGCGTCGGCAAGGACTCGCGCAACGGCCGGTCGGAGCCGCGGATCGGCCGTAAGCCCAGCACGTAGCCGCGCAGGTCGGCGATCGCCGCGTTGAGGCGGTCCACGGCGCGCCCGAGCTGCAGCTTCGCGTCCCGCGGCAGCGTGTCGACCTGGGCCGAGGCGTCCTCGATGAGCAAGCCCAGACCGTACAGCGACTGGATCGCGCCGTCGTGGAGATCCATGCCGATCCGGTGCCGCTCCTCGAGGATCGACATCCGGCTCGTCTGCGCGTAGAGCCGCGCGTTCTCGATCGCGATGGCCGCCTGGGCAGCGAGGGCGAGCAGCGCCTCCTCGTCCTCGACCGTGAACTCGTCGCCTCCCTGCTTCTCGGTGAGGTACAGGTTCCCCACCGACTCGCCGCGCCAGCGGATCGGGACGCCGAGGAAGGTCTTCATCGGCGGGTGATGCGGTGGGAAGCCGACCGATGCGGGGTGCTCGTGCAGATCTCGCAGTCGGAGCGGTCGCCCTTCGCTGGGCAGCAGGCCGAGGATGCCCTTGCCGACCGGCAGCTGGCCGATCCGCTCGCGCTGCTCGTCGCTGATCCCCGCGGTGTAGAAGCGCGTCACCTTTCCGTCCTCGTCGAACGTGCCGAGCGCCGCGTACTTCGCGTCACCCACGACGCGAGCGAGCTCCGCGATCTTGTGCAGCAGGGCCTCGGTCTCGAGCTCCGCGCTGAGCGCGAGGCCGGCCGCGTTGAGCGCGCGTAGCCGGCGTGATTGCGCCATCTCGGCTTGATGCAGCTCGCCCAGGCGCCCGAGGATGACGACCGAGAACGTCAGCACTCCCGCCGAGCCGATCGCGAGGAGCGCGACGTGGCCGGCCGCGGATGAGAGCGCGGGCTCCAGCACCCAGTAGTCGAGCCCGACCAGCGCGCCGAGCAGCATGATCGGCAGCACGAGCGCCGCGACCAACAGTCGGGTCGGATAGGCCCGTCGACCGGCGAGGACGCCCCCACTCATGCGGCGATTATCGACCCAGATGGTCCGCGGCGAGGCCGATGCAGGCGTTGGTGCGGGATCTCGACAGGACGCCGGTGACGAGCGGCTCGTGGCGCCCGGCGCCATCGCGCTTGTCGCGGGCGAGGGCGATCGGAAGCACGCGCCTATTGGCGCGCGCGAGCCGCAACGCCAGCTCGGGCGTGAGCACCGCGCGGTCGTAGATCGCGACGTCGGCTGCGACCTGGAGCGGGCACACCGCTCCGTCGAGGAGCGCGCAGGCGATCTGCGGACCGACGCAGCGCAGCGTGCGCATCCCGAGCTGCTCGAAGGAGCGGGCCCAGCCGGCACGGACCTCCTGATCGGCGCTGACCACGAGCACGGTGCGCGAGCGGCGCGTCACCCGATTTCCCGAACACGAGCCGCTGCGACCGCGAGCGATCGCCAGGCCTTGCCCGGGGCGAGCACACCCCAGAACGCACACGCCGCCGCGGCGGACCCGACCATCGCAACGAGCCAGAAGCCGGTGGCGCGCGCCACGCTGACGGGTCGCAGGTCGTCGGTCGACACCTAGACGGCGGCGGCGGCCGGGTGCCGCGGTCGGGGCGAGGTCGCGCCCGCCTGTGGCTCGCGGACGATCAGCACCGAGCACCGTGCCTGGTACAGGATCGTGCGCGCGACGCTGCCCAGGAGGAGCCGCGTGAGGCCGGTGTTGCCGCGCGAGCCGATCACCACGAGCTGCGCCTTCGCTGCGGCGACCGCGTCGAGGAGACCATCGCCGGGTGCTCCGTCTTGGCGCTCCGGGCGGGCATCGAGCCCGCGCTGGGTCAGTCGCGCCGCGGCCGCCTGCGCGATCCGGCGGCTGCGCTCCCGACGCTCATCGAGGACTTCTTGAAGGAGATCGCCGTCGATCGCCGCGCCCGTGCCGGCATCGAGCGACGCATACCAGGACGGCGGCAGCGGCGTCACGTTGACCACGCGTACCGTTTCCCGCGCCAGGAACGGCCAGCTGGCCACGAGCTCCTCCGCGCGCATCGCGCCCGCTGAACCGTCATGACCCAGCACGATCGGCCCAAGGGTCGACCGCCGAGCCACGAGCACGGGGCACGGGGCGTGGTCCACGACCTCGGCTGCGACCGAACCCAGCGCGAACGACGCGAGCGCGCCGCGGTCGTGGCTGCCGATGACGACGAGGTCGGCGTGCAGCTCCGTCGCCTCGTTGACGATGACCGTGGCCGGCCGGCCGAACACGACCCGCGCGCGCACGCTGCGGCCAGGCCGGGCGAGCAGCGCGACGAACGCGGTCAGCCGGTCGTCGATCTCCTTGCGGAACGCGGCGTGCGCCGCGGCGAACCGCGCCGCCGGTTGGTCGATCTCGTCTTCGGCCAGCTGATCGACGGCCAGAACTTCGATCCCCGTGTCGGCGGGCCACTCGATCGCCGACGCGAGCTCCTCGGCATGCCTCGCCGAAGGCGAGCCATCGGTCGCGATCAGGACTTTCATTCGACATCCTCCCGTGCGCCGCGCGGTACCGCGTGCCGCGGCTCCGTCGCCACTCAGCGCGGCGGCGGATCGCGTCGTCGTAGCCGCGGGGCTCCGTGGTCCGAGCATGCCGACCCGGCCCGCTTGCGAGTAGAGCCGGTCGGCTCGATCGATGCGAGCCGGTCGGCCCCTCGTCGATCGCGACCGCGGAGCTGCTCCATCGCGAGAGCGCGACGGTCGTCGCGGTGGTCGTCCCCGCGGGCCGGCCGTCCTGCCGACCAGCGAGCGATGCTGGGGCGTTGGCCATGCGGGCGGCAGGTCGGCCCGGGCGATCCTCGCCGGCGGTGGCTGGACGGCCGGCCGAAGCAGCCCCGGCGGGACCGTCCGCCCGGCAGCCGGTGACCTTCGGCCCTAGTTCCCGACCGCAGGCCCGTCGAGGATGCGAGCGATGGATCTCGGGATCGTTCTCACGGTCGTGGTCGTCTTCGCGCTGATGCTCGCCACGGTCGCCGGCTTCGTGGCCGCGCGGGTCCTCATGCGTGCCGCTGAGACCGGATCTCCGGAAGGTGGTGAGCCGCATGACCGCTGAGGCATCCACGCTCCTCGTCGCGATCGCCGTTCCCGTCGTCGCGCTGGCAGCGCTGGTCGGGATCGCCGTACGTATCCGGGAGCTCGAACGTTCGCGCGACGAGCTGATCGAGCTCGACGCAGCGCGGAGGTAGGTACATGTTCTGGACGAAGCGACGCGCACAGCGCGCCCTCGTCGACGGAGCGCGCGTCGGTTGCCCGCTCCGCGGCGCGGATGTGGACATCGAAGAGTGCCTGGCCTGCCCGAAGCTGCTGCGCGTCGTCGACGACGATCCCCCGTACGTCGTCTGTGCCGGCTGGCAGCCCGATCCGTTCGCCGGCAGGATCGTCCTCTGATGGGGCGATCGGTCACCGAGGTGATCCTCCGCGAGCACCTCGTGGGGGGCGACCTCAGGCCCGGCGCCGAGATCGCGATCCGGATCGACCACACGCTCACGCAGGACGCGACGGGCACCCTCGCATTCCTGCAGTTCGAGGCGCTCGGAATCGATCGGGTCCGCAACGAGCTCGCGGTCTCCTACATCGATCACAACATGCTCCAGACCGGCTTCGAGAACGCCGACGACCATCGCTTCCTGCAGAGCGCTGCCGCGAGGTTCGGCGCCCACTTCTCCCGGCCCGGCAATGGGATCTGCCATCAGGTACATCTCGAGCGGTTCGCGGCGCCCGGCAAGACCCTGCTGGGGAGCGACTCGCATACGCCGACCGCCGGCGGGATGGCCATGCTCGCGATCGGCGCCGGCGGTCTCGACATCGCGATGGCGATGGCGGGCGAGCCGTTCGTCCTCGAGATGCCGACGATCACGGGGGTCCGGCTGCTGGGCGCGCTGTCGCCGATGGTCTCCGCGAAGGACATCATCCTCGAGCTGCTCCGTCGCCTCTCGGTCCGCGGTGGCCGTGGGCGGGTCTTCGAGTACTTTGGCGCGGCGGTGGAGGGACTCTCGGTCCCCGAGCGGGCGACGATCGCCAACATGGGCGCCGAGCTCGGCGCAACGAGCTCGATCTTCCCGAGCGACGATCAGACGCTCCGGTACCTGCGCGCGCAGGGTCGCCAGCTCGCCTGGCGCGCGATCACGACCGGTGCGGACACGTCCTACGCGGAGGAGCTCACGCTCGACCTCACCGAGCTCGGACCCCTGGTCGCGCTCCCGCACTCGCCCGACCACGTCATCCCGATCGCGGAGATCGTGGGCAGGCCGATCCAGCAGGTCGCGATCGGCTCGTGCACCAACTCGAGCTACCGAGACCTCCTCATCGCGGCCAAGATCCTGGACGGTCGCACCATCGATCCACGGGTCTCGCTCGTCGTGAGCCCGGGCTCGCGTCAGGCGTTCTTGATGGCCGAGCGGGACGGGGTCATCGAGACGTTCGTCCGGGCGGGCGCCCGGATCCTGGAGTCAGCGTGCGGCCCGTGCATCGGCATGGGTCAGGCGCCCGCGTCGGGCTCGGCGTCATTGCGCTCGTTCAACCGCAACTTCCACGGTCGATCCGGCACGGCGGACGCCGAGGTGTATCTGGCCAGCCCTGAGGTCTGCGCCGCGACCGCCCTCAGGGGCAGGATCAGCGACCCGCGCGAGCTCGACCGGATCCCCGAGGTGCGTGCCATTCCGGCGGCGTACGCCATCGACGACTCGCAGATCCTGGCGCCCGAGCCGAGCGGCCTGGCCGTCATCATCCGCGGCCCGAACATCGCCGCGCTCCCGACCTTCGCGCCGTTGCCCGCGTCGGTCGCGGGTCGGCTCCTGCTCGTCCTCGGCGACGACGTCTCGACCGACGACATCCTTCCGGCCGGCGCCGAGATCCTCCCGCTGCGCTCGAACATCCCGTCCCTCGCGCGCTTCGCGTTCAGGCGCGTCGATCCCACCTTCGCCGCTCGAGCGGCGGCGCAGCCGGGCTCGTTCGTCGTGGCCGGCCGCAACTACGGTCAGGGAAGCTCGCGGGAGCACGCGGCCATGGTCCTGCGCTACCTCGGCGTGCAGATCGTCATCGCCGGGTCGTTCGCGCGGATCCACGCGGCGAACCTGGTCAACTTCGGGATCGTCCCACTGACATTCGCCGATCCCCGCGATGCGGCCTTGCTCCGAGCGGGTGACGCGCTGGCGATCCACGACCTCGTCGAAGCGCTCGCGACCCGCGCCGAGTCGGTTCGGCTGGAGGGGTCGCGGCTCGAACGCCCGATCCTCCTGGCTCACCAGCTCGGCGAACGCCAGGTCGCGATCCTCCTCGCCGGCGGCCTCCTGAATCGTGCCCGGCAGGAGCCGCGCGGCCCGGTCGTCGAGTCGGCTCACGCGTGATCGATCGCCGTGCGCTCGGACCCGCCAGCGTTTGCGGGATCGTTCCAGCGGTCATCGTGGGCGTGGTCCTTGGCTTGCTGACCGATGCCTTCGCGCGCTACATCGAGTTCGCGCCGGCGTAGCCCACCGGCCACTTCCGTGGCCGCCGCCGTCCTCCCGCGCGCCGGGCCATCCGTCCTCGTACGACGGGTCGTTCGACCCTCTCGCCGGCCGGGGATCCGGCCATAGGGTCCGGCTGCGGAGGCATGGTGATGAAGGTCCTGTTCGCGACCGACGGATCCCCCGCAGACCGGTCGGCCCGCCAATTCGTCGCCGGCGCGCGCTGGCCGGCCGGCAGCGAGATCGAGCTGTTCGGCGTCGTCGCGCCCAACCCGCTCGCCGTGTCAGGCGTGCTCGTGGAGCGCGACCTCAGGGCCTTCGAGCACGAGCTCGACTTCCTCGCCGCCAGCCTTCCCGGTCGGGACTGCGTCATCACGTGGCGCGATGCCGTGGGGCAGCCGGCGGAGATGATCGCGCTGCGGGCCCGAGCGATGGAGGCTGACCTCATCGTCGTGGGGAATCGCGGGCGGGGGCCGATCGCGGCGGCCGTGCTCGGGTCCGTTTCCTCGGGCGTCATCGACCGGGCGCCATGCCCGGTCCTCGTCGCGCGCCGCTCCGCGGCCCGGCGGATCGTGCTCGCCGATGACGGCTCGAGCGGCGCCGCGGCGGCTGCTGCCTTCGTGAACGACTGGCCGCTCTTCGATGACGCGGCACTCGAGATTGTCACCGTAGTCGACGTTGGCCGCCCACTCTCGGCGTCCGATGGAGCACCCGCGCTCTACTCCGCGGGCGAGCTGCTGTATCTCGAGTCTCTGGACGAGGAGCGCGCTCGCGCTCGCGCGACCGTCGCCGCGCGCCTCCGGATGCTCAAGCCGCGTCCGCGGGCCGTCAAGACGAGCGTCCGCGAAAGGGATGCCGCGGATGAGGTCCTCGCCGCCGCGCACGAGTTCGCGGCCGATCTCATCGTCGTCGGCTCGCGTGGCCAGACCGGGCTCGCGCGATTCTTCGCCGGAAGCGTCGCGCGGCGCGTCCTCATGCGAGCGAGCTGCTCGGTGCTCATCGCCCGGGGCTCCGCACGGCTCGTCCGCGAGCATGATCCGGCGATGATGCCGTTCGGCCTGCTCACACCGACATGAGCACCAGGAGCGCGACGGTCCCGCACCCGCCGAAGCCGGATCGGGATATCCAGGGCGGGGTGCTCCATGAGCTGAATCGCGATGGTCGGCTCACCCCCGCCGAGGTCGGGGTCGAGGTCTCCGCGGGCATCGTCACCCTGACCGGCACCGTTTCCCGCCGCGACAAGGTCGCGGCCGCGGCGAACATCGCCGTCAGCGTTCCCGGCGTCCGCGACGTCGCCAACAAGCTCACGGTCGAGGGTGAGACGGGCGACCACGACGACACGAAGATCGCTCACGCTGTGCGCCACGGACTGGGCTGGAACACCGCCGTGCCGGCCGACCGGATCGACTCGATCGTCCGGCGTGGCGTCGTGACCCTGCGTGGCAGCGTCGAGCACTGGTACCAGCGGAAGGCCGCGGAGGAGACGGTCGCCGCGATCGCCGGCGTGGCCGCCGTGAAGAACGAGATCCAGCTCCTCGTCGCGCCGACGCGGGACGACGTCCTGCGCGAGGAGGTCGAGGACGCGCTCTCGCACGTCCCGAGCTGTGAGCGGGTCAGCGTCGCGGTCGCCGCCGGCGTCGTGACCCTCGCGGGCGAGGTCGGCTCCGCCGTCCGCCGTCACGCGCACGCCGCCGCCGCGGCGGCGCCGGGTGTTCGCTCCGTGATCGATCAGCTGCGCGAGCGGTAGCGAGGGCGAGCCGCGGCGCGTCCCGCGGGCGCTCCACACCGGCGCACTCGGTCCGCCGCCGCGGCCCGCGTCGCCTGGGGTGCACCGCCTGCGGAGGGCCGAACGGCCCGGGCACCGGGCCGAGACCGGGGCCGTTCCGCGCGATCTATGGGTCCGCGATCCCGGCGAGGGGGGCCGAACGGCCCTGTCGAAGAGGCCCCCTGCGGGCGCATCCTGACCTCAGCACGTTTGGAACGGAGGTAACGAAATGGGCCTCACAGCATTCGCAGCCATCGTCGTGGTCTCGCTGGCCGCAGGCGTTGCCGTCCAGATCTTCGGTGCCAAGAAGTCGCCCTACGACTTCCTCATCGTCGGCCTGACGGCGATCTTCGGCGCCACCTTCGCCAGCAACAACTTCCCTGGAAGCTCGGTCTTCGGTGTGTTCAAGGACTTCGGTCCGGCCGTCGACGGCTTCTACCTGATCCCCGGCGTCGCGCTCGGCCTCGGCATGGCCGTCGTCGCGTACGTCGGCACCCGCGAGACCTACAGCGCGTCACGCGACCTCGCCTAGAACGAGAAGGACCGAAAGGAGCAGCAACGTGAAGAACGCGATCGTCCCCACCGACACCATCGTCGCCGACCCGCCGCTCGCGAAGCTCTTGTTCTCCGACCGGCGGCTCGCGCCGATCTGGTTCATCGTCCGGATCTACGTCGGCTTCAGCTGGCTCGACGCGGGCTGGCACAAGATCATCGACGTCGGCGCGAAGACGAACTACGTCATCGACGGCCAGGGCATCTACGCCTTCTGGCAGCGGATCGCCGCCATCCCGGCCGCGCCGGCCAAGCCGGCGATCGGCTACGACTGGTACCGCGGCTACATCCAATTCATGATCGACAACCACTGGGAGGGCCTGTTCGGCAAGATCATCGCCTTCGGTGAGACCGCCGTCGGGCTCGGCCTGATCCTCGGTGCGTTCGTCGGCATCGCCGCGGTCGCCGGAGCGTTCATGAACCTCAACTTCATGCTCGCAGGCAGCGTCAGCAGCAACCCGATCCTGCTCCTGCTCGGCTTCCTCCTGGTCCTCGCCTGGAAGACGGCCGGGTTCATCGGCCTCGACCGCATCCTGCTCCCGGTGCTCGGCACGCCGTGGCGGGCCACGCTCGCGGCGCCCGCTCCCGCGCGACAGATCAGCGCACCAGCGACCCTCTAGTCCGCACCGGTTTCCGCGAGAGAGGAGCGGAGCGTTCCGCTCCTCTTCGCGTTCACCGCGTCACGGGAGCGGGGCGCGCCCGCGGTCCGATCGCAAGCGCTGCCTCCGCCGCGATCGCGGCGGCGCGCAGCAGCCGGTGGTCCCGCTCGGAGAACGACACCGCGCGGCGGTAGAACACCGCGAGCACACCCTGCGGCGCGCCGTCTTCCGTGACGATCGGAGCGAACGCGGCGACACGCGCCCCGTCGATGAGATCCTCGCCCGACCCGATCACGACGACGCGCGCCTCGCGAAGCGATCGGGCGAGCGCGGGCAGACCCACGAACGTTCGCTCGTCGCCGAGCTGGACCCCGGCGAGGCTCACCACGCGCAGCTGACGGCCGCCGTTTGACAGGGCGAACAGCATCGCGCCGTCACAGCGGAGCGCCGACCGGACTGTGCGCACGAACGCGTCGCCCCCCGCCGCGCTCGCGCCGATGGCCTCCGCGAGAAGCGTGTCGGCGCGGTGGGTCGGGCTGAGCCGGAACGCGCCGGAACCCGCACCGATCCCGAGCAAGGTGAGCGCTCCGATGCCGCCACCGACGCGGAGCACGGTCTCGCCGACGAGGTGGCCGGTCATCCCCCAGAGGGCCCACGTGGTCGCGATGACCAGGATGGCGGCGATGACGCCGAGCTCCGGTCCGAGCAGCGCGCCCGCGATCGCCACGCTGACGACGCCCAGGACCGCGGATGCGGCGCCGAGCGCCGGCTCGGTCAGAAGGTACGCGATGCCGTAGCCGAGCAACGCCGCGAGCAGGACGCCCGGCTCGCGCGTCGGGAGGCGCGTGCGGTCCCGCCGCAGGCGCGCGAACGCCGCGAGCCGCACGGTCGTCGCGTCGTCTCCCCGCCGCACCTGGCGCAGCGTCTCGAGCAGCGTGACCTCGCCTCCGTCCTTGCTCACGACGGCGCTCGCGCCCTGCGCGCGGGCCTGCTCGGAGATCGAGTGGGACATCGAGAACACCACGACGCGCGACTTCGGGAGCTCGGCGCGCAGCAACGGCAGCAGGTCGACGCCGCGCTGGCCCGGCATCTCGTTGTCCAAGAGGATGAGGTCGGGCCGCAGCGCCCGGGCGAGCTTCAGTCCCTCGAGCGCGTCGGCGGCCTCGCCGACGGTGCGCAGGCTCGGGTCGGTCCGGACCAGCGCGCGGATGCCGTCGCGCACCGCGGCGCTGTCATCGACGATGAGCACGCGGCTCGCCGCGCGGAACCGCGGCCCACGTCGTCGGCGGTCCGGAAGCGCGGATTGCGCGCGCAGCGCGGCCGCGAGCTCGTCCTCGGAGATCGCGCCGTGCTCGAGCAGCACGCGCCCGAGCGGCACGCGGTCGCCGTCCTGCTCCCGCGCCGCCTGGTCATCCAGCGCCCGTTCGAGCTGGTGCGCGGTGACCGCGCCCTCGTGCACGAGCTGCAGCCCGAGGTGATCGCCGGCGAGCTCGATGCCGAGCACCTGGCGGATCGTTCCGATCAGATCGATCGGGCTGAACGGCTTCAGCATGACCGTGGCGCCCATCGCCGCCGCGCGCGCCTGCTGCACCGCGTCGAGCGTGCCGGTGAGCACGATCACCGGCAGGTCACGGAGCTGGGACGACGATCGGATCTCGGCGAGCGCGGAGATGCCGTCCGGCCCGGCCCCGAAGTCGAGGTCGAGGATCAGGAGCTCGGGTCGCTGCGAGCGGGCGAGGTCGATGGTCTCGGCGCCGGTGCGCGCCTCGAGCACGATCCACTCCTGGCTCTCGGCCGTGATCCGGACGACCGCGCGCAGGGCCTCGGAGTCATCGGCGACAAGGACGCGCACCGCTCGTTCGTCACCTGGTGCCGATCCGGCACTCCCCGCACCCGCTGCCACCGGCCGACTCTAGGCATGTCGGGGCCCGAGGTTCAATGGGCCTGAAGTCATTTTCACCCGCACGCCGGCGTCAGTGGGCGCAATGACACCGCCTAGATCGTCGGTGCCCGCTCGCGTGCGCCGGTGCGCCGGATCGCGAGGTGCAGCCCGCCGAGCGCCACGGCGAGCGCCGACAGGCACGGGCCGAGGGTCGCGACGCCGCTCGACTGCATGACCACGCCGATGCCGGCGGGCAGGACGGCGCCGCCGATCATGCCCGCCGCGACCTGGTAGCCGATCGCGCGCGGCGCCGCCGGGCGGCCGACCCGGCGTGGCGTGAGGTACAGCAGCACCGGCACGAACACCGACAGCGCGGCGCCGATGCAGGGGAGCGCGACGAGCGCGGCGATCGCCGTCGGGAGCAGCCAGAACGCGACGGCGCTCACGAGCGCGCCGCCGACGCTCAGATCGAGGAGCCGCGCGGCGGACACGCGCTCGCCGAAGAGCGCGAGCCCGATGCGGCCGGCCGCGAGCGCGGACCAGTACAGGAAGACCGCAAGGCCCGCGAGCGCGTCGGTGAGCGAGCCGTCCGCGGTGAGCCGCGTGAAGCTCCACTGCCCGGCGCCGAGCTCGATCCCGACGTACACGAAGAGGAGCGCTGCCCCGCCGGCGATCGCGCGCCGCGCGCCGGCGGTCGCCACCGGCGCACCGTCGTGCTCCGGCGCGCCGCCGAGGTCGGCGCGGGCGACGTACGTCGCGACGGCGAGAGCGACGAACGCCAGCGCCGCGGCGGCGTAGCCGAGGCGCCACGAACCGGTCGCGACGAGCACGGCCCCGATGAGCACCGGACCGAGCGTCGCGCCCAGTGCCCACGAGGCGTGCAGCGCGCCCATGAACCGGACCCCTCGCTTGAGCGCCGCCTCCATGTTCACCGCGGCGTCGAGGAGTCCGAGGCCCGCGCCGAGGAGGGCCGCGGCCGCGGTGAGCGTGAGCAACGAGTCCGCGAGCGCGAAGAGCGCGAGGCCGCCGGCGGCGAGCACCGCCGGCACGAGGAGCAGCGCGATCGTCCCGTAGCGCTCGCGCGCGAAGCCCGAGAGCCCGCTGGAGCCGAATTGCATCACCGTCATCGTCGCGAGCAGGACCCCGAGGCCGGCGAGCGGGGCATCGAGGGCGGCGCGGATCGACGGCCAGGCGATGCCGAGCATGCCCGTGGGCAGGCCGAGGACGATGAAGCCGCCGAACGCGACCGCGGCGGTGCGCACGCGCATCGCCCGAGGGTAGGCTCGTTCGGTGGTCGACCGAGCAGGGGACGGATGACCGAGGCATTACGCGCGGTGACCGGCCGCGTTGTATGGGGCGTGCCGGCACTCCTGCGCAGCGCGTCCATCGTCCTCGCGACCGTGGCGCTGGTCGCCTGCTCGACGACCGGCGTGACCCGCGCGGAGCCGACCGCGCCGCCGACCGGCGCGGCCACCCCGACCGCCAGCCCTGCTCCGACCGCACCGCCGACGGCCGCACCGACCACGACGCCGCCGCCGGATTGGAACGCGCCGCCGGTGATCGCGAATGACGCGGCCGCGCTCGGGACGCAGCTCGCCACGGTCGAGGCGATCATCCGCGACCCGAACGCGCCCGCCGCCCAGCTCGCCTGGGCCGGCCACGCCGAACAGCTCTGCATCTCGCGCCTTGCCGATTTTCCGGAGTGGACGGATCAGGTCCTCGCCGCGCTGCCCGCCGGCCCGCGGGCGACCATCGCCGCGAGCATCGAGGCCGGCAAGCAGCTGCGGCTGCTGCACGCGGGTCCGATCCCGAAGAGCCTTCCCGACTGGCACATCGTCCAGCCGCCCCCGATCGACGAGCTGATGTCGTATTACAAGGAGGCCGAAGCGACGTTCGGCGTGCCGTGGTACGTCCTCGCGTCGATCAACCTCATCGAGACGCGCATGGGCCGCATCCGCGGCGACTCGTCGGCCGGCGCGCAGGGCCCGATGCAGTTCATCCCGTCGACCTGGGCCGCGTATGGCGCTGGCGGCGACGTGAACAGCTATCGCGACTCGATCCTCGCCGCGGGCCGCTACCTGAAAGCCGCGGGCGCACCCGGTGACCTGAAGAAAGCGATCTTCGCCTACAACCACTCGTCGTTCTACGTGAACGCGGTGACCGGATACGGCGAGGCGATGCGCGCCGACCCGTCCGCGTACCGCGGCTTCTACGGCTGGCAGGTCTACTACCCGACGCTGGACGGTCCGATCCTCATGCCGCCGGGGTGGACCAAGCCCTAGCGACCAGGCCGCGCGGCTACGCTCTGACCATGCGCGACGTCGTCCTTCGCACCCGCGGCGTCACAAAGCGCTTCGGCGCGCTCACCGCCGTGGACCATGTCGATCTCGAGGTGCGGCGCGGCGAGGTCGTCGGGCTGCTCGGACCGAACGGCGCCGGAAAGAGCACGACGATCGGGATGATCCTCGGGCTCGTCCAGCCCAGCGACGGCACGGCCGAGGTGATGGGCCGCGACGTCTGGCGCGACCGCGAGCGCGCGCTCGCCGGGGCGGGCGCGATCGTCGAGACTCCGGCGTTCTATCCCTACCTCTCCGGTCGCGACAACCTCATGGCGCTCGCGATCATCCGCGGTGGTGCGGCTCGCACGCGGGTCGATCCGCTCCTCGAGCGCGTCGGGCTGACCGCCCGCGCCGGTTCCAAGTACCGCACGTACTCGCTCGGGATGAAGCAGCGTCTCGGCATCGCGTCCACGCTGCTCGCCGATCCGCCGCTCGTCATCCTGGACGAGCCGGCCAACGGCCTCGACCCGGCCGGACAGCGCGAGATCCGGGAGCTCGTCCGCGAGCTCGCCGAGGAGGACCACGGCGTGCTCCTCGCGAGCCACCTCCTCTACGAGGTCGAGCAGATCTGCGATCGCGTCCTCGTCATCAACAAGGGCAAGCTCATCGCGAGCGGCACCATCGCCGAGGTCACCGCCGGCGCCGGCACTATCGAGATCGCCCTGAGCGACCCGGCGCGCGCCGCCGCGATCCTGCGCCGCCTGCCCGGCGTCGCCGAGGTGCGGGAGACCGAGGGTCAGGTCACCGTCACGGCCGAGCCGGCGCGTGGCGCCGAGCTCAATCGCGCGCTCGCGGCTGCCGGGATCTACGCCGGCGCGATCGTGCCGCGCAAGAGCTCGCTCGAGGACGTGTTCCTCGACATCACCGAGGACGGAGGTGGCGGTGCTCCCGCTGGTTCGTAGCGAGCTCTTCCGCCTGCGGCGGCGGTGGATGACCTGGATCCTGCTGCTCTTCGTCGTACTGCTCGCGTTCGCGCTGTACTTCGTCATCTACGCGAGTGTCCAGGCCCAGATCCAGGCGCTCCACGGCGCCACCGCCGCCCCGTCCGGGACCGCTCCGCCTGAGACCGAGGCCCAGCTCCGAGACACGCTGCAGACGCTCCGCCCGGCGCAGGTCCTCGGGTTCGGGCTCAGCGTCGTGAGCGGGCTCGGGAGCGTGCTCCTGATCGTCCTCACCGCGAGCGTCTTCGGGAACGAGTTCACCTGGGGAACACTGCGGGTGATCCTGGCCCTCGGCGCGCCTCGCGAGGGCTTCCTCGCGGCGAAGTACGTCGCGATCGTGCTCCATGCGACGCTCCTCACCCTGCTGGGCGTCGTCACGGCGCTCGCCGGCAGCGAGATTGTCTCCTCGATCGCCGGGCTCGATCCGGCGCTTCCCGGGACCTTCGCCACGGACGTGATCGTCAACGTCGGCCGCACGGTCTTCACGTTCCTGCCCTACATCGCGCTGGCCGCGCTCATTGCGGTCTGGTCGAAGTCCGCCGGCGCGGGCATCGCGATCGGCCTCGTCGCGTACTTCGCCGAGGGCATCGTCATGTCGGTCCTGGTCGCGTTCAACACGGACTATGCGACGATCGCGAACCTCGGCGTTTCGCGGAACGTGAGCGCCGTCGCGCGGCTGGCCGGCTCCACGCCGGGCGGAGCGCCGCCGGGTGGCGCAGCGACGCTTCCGGACCCCGGCCAGGCCGCGCTGGTGCTCCTTGCCTACACGGCGCTGTTCGTCGGCCTGACCATCTGGCGGTTCCGCGCCCGCGACGTGACGTCGGGCTGATCGCACGTCCGGACCGGGGAACCGGATCGCCCGTCTGCGCGTTCGTCTGACATGCGACCCGTCGGGCTGGCCCTCGCGCTCGTGATCGGCTCGGCCTGCGGCAGCGCCGGCGCTCCGCCGCCACCCTCCGTGTCGCCCTCGCCCATCGCGGGTGCCGTGCTCGTCACGCGAGCCAACGACCGAGGCACCGTCCACGCTCGGGTCGGCGACACGATCCAGATCGCGCTCGGGACGGAGTACGAGTGGCGGGTCGATCCGCCGGACGGCGTCGTCCTCGTCCGCGGCCCCCAGCGCTACCTCCTCGTCCGCGGCACCCAGGCGATCCTGACGGCGGCCGCGCCGGGAACATCGACCGTGACCGCGACCGGGACCGTGATCTGTCCGAGCGGCCAGGCCTGCATCTTGATCGCGATCCTGTTCACGGTGACCGTGGTCGTCGCGCCCTAGCGCTTCGTCTTCGTCTCGCCCTTCTCAGCGCGGCTCTTGTTCGTCGTCGCTGCGGCGATCCGCGCGGCGGTCTTCTCGCTCCGGCCGGCCCTCTTCTCGCTCGCCTTGATGTGCTCGTACTGGCGCGTGCGCTTCCTGCTCTGCACTCCGCGTGGGGGCATCTGCGACACCTCCGCTGGCCGTTTCCAGCCGCCCCTGCAGGGTGCCTGCCACTATGGTCGGCCGATGACGAAGCGGTGCGCGTGGGCCGAGTCGAGCCCCGCGATGCGCGCGTACCACGACCGCGAGTGGGGACGCCCGCCCCGCGGCGATGCCGCGCTGTTCGAGCGCATCACCCTCGAGGGTGCCCAGGCCGGCCTCTCGTGGTCGACGATCCTGAGCAAGCGCGCGGCGTACCGCAGGGCGTTCGCGGGCTTCGGACCGGACCGGGTGGCGCGCTTCACCGCGCGTGACGAGCGGCGGCTCCTCGCCGATGCCGGCATCGTGCGGAACCGCGCGAAGATCCGGTCGGCGATCGCGAACGCCCGCGCCTACCTTGACCTGCGCGACGAGGTCGGCAGCGTGCTGCGCTGGCTCGCGACGTTCGACGAGCCGACCGCGCTCTCGAGCGCGCTGCGGCGCCATGGATTCACGTTCGTCGGTCCGACGATCGCGGAGTCCATCCTGGTCGCGACGGGCGTGGTGAACGGGCACCTGCCCGGCTGCGCCCTCGCTAGTCGGCGGCGTCCGCCGCGACGGCGGGCGCCGGCTGCGCGTGCGGGGACCGCAGCGCGATCAAGATCGCGCTGATCACGATCGCCGCGCCGACGTAGGTCAGCGTCGCCGGCTGCTCCCCCTTCACGATGCCGCCGAGGATGACCGCGATGATCGGGACCGTCACACCGAGCAGGCTTGCGTTCGACACGGACCAGTGCGTCACGAGCCAGGTGAACAGCACGAACGCCCCGAGCGATCCCGCCAGCGTGAGGTAAAGGATCGGGAGCCACGCCGACGCGGTCGCCGGGACGGCGTGCGACTCACCAAGGGCGACGCTCACGCCGAGACACACGACCGCGCCGACGGCGGTGCCGATCGCGTTGAGCGGGATGACCTGCTGCTTCGGTGCCTGCTTGAGGAGGACGTTCGCGAGCGCGGCCGCGCTGGCCGCGCCGAAGACCGTGAGCAGCCCGGCGAATGGCACCGCCACACCGAGCTCGCCGGCGAAGATGACCGCGACGCCGCCGATCGCGACGATCGCGGCGATGAGCTTGCGCGTCACCAAGGCCTCGACGCCGAACAGGGCGGCGAGGAGGGCCGTCGTCAGCGGGACGGTCGCGAAGAGCACCGCCGAGATCCCGCTCGGCACGGTCGTCTCGCCGATGTAGAGGAGCGAGAGATTGACACCGAGGTTGAACAGGCCCCACAACGCGGCGCCGCGCAATGCGCGGCCGCGCGGCAGCGGCTGACGGAGGACGCCCGCGATCGCGAACAGGAGCACCGACGCGAGCGCCAGCCGGATCGTCGCCGCCCAGACCGGCGGCGTGGCTTCGTTGCCGAAGCGGATCGCGAGGAACGTACTGCCCCAGATGAGGGCGCAGGCGACGAACGTGCCGGCGATGCGCATGCCCACGACGGTAGAACGGCGCAGCCGTCGCGGCGTGCGGTGGCGCCGAAGTGTCGCCAAGGATGCGGAACGGCGGCCTGGACAGCCGCTTCGGAAGCCGTATATTTCGGTGACCTAACTATTCGGAAGGCGAATGAATATGCCGGCACGTGTTCCGACGAGACCACCATCCCAGGCCGACGCGCGCGCGGCCACGCAGCTCCTCGGATTCTTCCCCTGGGTCGGCTCGCTCTGGCACGCGGCCGTCCGCGAGGCTGGCGCCGGCTCCATCGGCCGCTACAAGACGTTCGGGATCCTGCACGGCCGCGGTCCGATCAGGGCCGGTGAGCTCGCCACGCTCTGCGGCACGACTCCATCGGCGACGAGCGAGGTCATCGAAGGCCTGGCCGCCGACGGGCTCGTGCGCCGGATCGACGATCCGACGGATCGTCGCGCGGTCATCGTCGAGCTCACCGCCGAGGGCGAGGCCGAGCTCGCGCGCGTCGGCGACCTCATGACGGCCGAGGTCATCAAGCGGCTCGACGGCCTGAGCGGCGAACAGAAGGTCCGCGTGCGCGCTGCCATCTCCGACCTGACCGAGATCCTCATCGCCCCAACCGCGCAAAAGGAGACCCGCAATGTCCGGTGAGCTGCACGGCCGCCGACTCGTCCTCGTGACGGTCGGGATCATGCTCGCGCTCTTCCTCGCGGCGCTCGACCAGACCATCGTCGGCACGGCGCTCCCGCGCATCGTCGCCGAGCTCAATGGTCTCGATTTCTATGCCTGGGTCCTCACCGCGTACCTCGTGACGTCGACGATCATGACGCCGATCTCCGGCAAGCTCGGTGACCTGTTCGGCCGCAAGCCGTTGCTGCTCATCGGGATGGTCGGATTCGTCCTCGCATCCGCGCTCTGCGGTCAGGCCCAGGACATGCTGCAGCTGATCGCGTTCCGCGGGATCCAGGGTCTGTTCGCCGGCGTGCTCTTCTCGAGCGTCTTCGCCGCGATCGCCGACATCTTCACCATCGAGCGCCGAGCCCGCATCCAGGGACTGTTCGGCGGCATCTTCGGCATCGCATCGGTGGTCGGCCCGACCATCGGCGGCTACCTGACCGACAACGCCGGCTGGCGCTGGGTCTTCTACGTGAACGTCCCGGTCGGCATCGCCGCCGTCCTGTTCGTGTTCTTCACCATGCCGCGCACCGCGCACGACGCCACGTGGCGCGACATCGACTTCAGCGGCGCGGGCGCGCTCGCCGCGGGCCTGGCGCCGCTCCTCGTCGCCTTCTCGATCACCCGCGACCACAGCTGGGGCTCGCCCGAGGTCCTCGGGCTCCTCGCGGTCGGTGGACTCATGCTCGCGGTCTTCTACGTCCTCGAGCAGCGGACCGATCATCCGATCGTGCCGTTCGACTTGTTCAAGAACCGCACGTTCGCGGTCTCCGTGCTCGTCGGCTTCCTCGTCGCGGTCGGGATGTTCGGGGCGATCGTGTACGTCCCGCTCGTCTACCAGGGCGTCCTCGGGATCGCGGCGACGAACTCAGGCCTGCTGGTCACCCCGATGATGGTCGGCCTCATCGCCGGTAGCGTCATGACCGGGCAGGCCATGCTCCGGATCCAGCGCTACCGGTACCTGGGGACCGTCGGCACGGGCCTCGTCGCGATCGGGACGTTCCTGATGTCCACGATCACGCCGGATACCCAGTCGGTCGAGATCGTCCGTGACCTCGTGATCGTCGGCTTCGGCGTCGGCGTCACGTTCCCGCTCTACCTGAATGCCGTGCAATCCGCGGTCGAACCCCGCTACATCGGGGTGGTGACCAGCCAGATCCAGTTCTTCCGCAACGTCGGCGCGACGATCGGGACGGCGATCCTCGGCGCGTTCCTGTCGCAGCGCCTGCCGGTCAACATCCAGGCCAAGATCTCGGCCCTGAACCTGCCCGCGCAGGCCCTCCAGGGGCTCGGGTCGGGCAACGCCGAACAGCTCTTCGACCCGTCCGCGCACATCCCGGCACCGATCCTCGCCGCCATCCGCGGCGCGCTCGCCGCGACGCTCCAGGATGTCTTCCTTGCCGCCTGCGTCGCGTCGATCCTCGCGATGGTCGCCTCGGTCTTCCTCGCGGATGTCCCGATCCGCCGCCACCAGCGCGGCGCCCAGGCGCCCGCCGAGGGCGCACCCGCCTTCGGCGGCTAGACGCCCTCGCCCCGACCCGGTCCGCGTCCGACCCGGCGCTTGATGGCCGCCTCCATCTCGCGCCGGGTCTCGCGTTCTTTGATCGTCTGCCGCTTGTCGTAGCGGCGCTTGCCCTTCGCGAGGCCGAGCTCGACCTTCGCGACCCCGTGCCTGATGTACAGCCGGAGCGGCACGAGCGTGTAGCCCTGCTGCGAGAGCGCGCCGGTGAGCCTGGTGATCTCCGCGCGATGCAGCAGCAGCCTGCGCGGCCGGGTCGGGTCGTGCTCCTCGAAGCCGACCGCGTTCTGCCACGGTGCGATGTGGACGTTGCGCAGCCAGATCTGCCCGCGGTCGATCTTCGCGTACCCGTCCGACAGGTTCGTGCGGCCGGCCCGCACCGACTTGATCTCGGTGCCGGTGAGCGCGATGCCCGCCTCGATCTTCTCGTCGATCGCGTAGTTGAACCGGGCCTTCCGGTTGTCGGCGAGGACGATCTCGGTCGGCGCATCCTCGGCCGGCGGCGGCTTGGGCGCGCGGGGGCGGTCCGACCGTGATCGGCCGCTGGGTCGAGACGGTCGGGCCCCGGGTCGTTGTGTCGCCATGGGCAGGAGCGTAAGGACACCGCGCGTACGCGCGGCCGGGCTCCGCCCGCCCGCGCGAGCCGCAAACAAAGAGGCGGCGGCATCGCTGCCGCCGCCTCTTCTTTGGGTCTCGCGAAGACTCGCTAGACCGCGATCACCTCAGTTGGTTGCATACCGGAAGCCTGGAGTGTGCAGTCTTGGGTCTTCGGATTCCCAGAGCTATCGCTCACTCCACATCACCTCCTTTCTTACGCCCGTAAGCGTACCAAACGAGGCGACGAGGAGCGGCGTGGCCGCGACGAGGAGCACCACCAGCCCTGAGCCCGTGTCGAGGCCGGAGCTGACCCGCCGGTCAGCGCAGGCCGAGATGCTTGATCCGAGATGCCGGATCTTGATCAGGGGAGGGACGACCAAACGAG
>DASYXA010000028.1:0-2221 GCA_035935465.1 Candidatus Limnocylindria bacterium
TCTGGCCACCCCGGTCGAGCTCGCGCACGATCGCCTCGCGGATGACGTCGTCGCTCCGCTCCACGACGTGCGTCTCGATCGGCTGGCGGTCTTCGGGCGGTGTCTCGATGACGCTGATGTCGCGAACGCCGGAGAGGGCCATGTGCAGCGTGCGCGGGATCGGCGTCGCGGTCATCGACAGCACGTCGACCTCGGTGCGCATCGACTTGAGCCGCTCCTTGTGCCGCACGCCGAAGCGGTGCTCCTCGTCGATGACCACGAGGCCGAGGTCGCGGAAGCTCACGTCCTTCTGGAGCACGCGGTGCGTGCCGACGACGATGTCCACGTCGCCGGTCTTGATCCGCTCGACGGTCTCCCTCTGCTCGGCCGGCAGCCGGAAGCGCGACAGCATCTCGATCTTCACCGGGAACGTCGCGAGCCGCTCGCTGAACGTCTCGTAGTGCTGCTGCGCGAGGACCGTCGTCGGGACCAGGACCGCGACCTGCGTGCCGTCCATGACTGCCTTGAACGCCGCGCGGAGCGCGACCTCCGTCTTCCCGTAGCCGACGTCGCCGACGACGAGCCGGTCCATCGGCCGCCCGCGCTCCATGTCCTTCTTGGTCTCCTCGATCGCGAGCAGCTGGTCGGGCGTCTCGGTGAACGGGAACGCGTTCTCCATCTCGATCTGCCAGGGCGTGTCCTTCCCGAACGCGTGGCCGGGCGTCGCCTCGCGCGCCGCATACAGGCGGAGGAGCTCCTTCGCGATCTCCGCGGCCGCGCGCTTCGCGCGACCCTTCGTCTTCAGCCAGTCGCGCCCGCCCATGACCGAGAGCGCCGGTGGGGTGCCCCCGACGTAACGGGTGATCTTGTCGATCCGGTCGGTCGGCAGCCAGCGCGTGCCGTCGGCGAACGTGAGGATGAGGTACTCGCGCTCCACCCCGACGACCTGCTTGGTCTCGAAGCCCTCGAACCGCGCGATGCCGGAGTCCTCGTGCACGACGTGATCGCCCGGCTTCAGGTCCTGGAGGAACGAGCCGACCGCGACGCGGCGGCGGCGGCGATCGGGGTGCCGCGGTTTGCGGAACCCGAACACCTCGGCGTCGGTGAACACGCGCAGGTCGAGCTCGGGGATCGTGAAGCCCTCGGCGAGCGCGACGTGGAGCAGGACGAGCGCGCCCGGCGCCGGCGGATCGGCGAGCGTCTCGCGAGCCGTGGCGGTCACCTCACGCTCGGCGAGGAGCTCCGCGAGCCGCGCGGCCTGCGGCGTCGCGATGACCCGCGTGCCGGTGCCCGTGGCCGCCACCTCGCGCAGGAACTGATCGAGCCGGCCGGCGTGATTCGACGAGCCGCCCCAGCCGAGCCGGAGCGCGTTGTCGGCCGGCGCGACGCGCAGCGCGCCGTGCTCCCCCGCCTCGCGCTCGAGCTGCGTGCGCGGCACGTACGGCGCCGGGAACGCGGCCACCGGCAGGCCGTCGGCGCGCAGCTCCTCGCGGCGCTCGTCGGCCATCGCCTCGTACGCGTCCCACGCGAGCGCGAGCTCGACGGAGTCCTCGAACACGACGGTCGCGGCGTCGGCCGGCAGGTGCGAGAGGAGCGATGCCGTCGCGCCGAGCAGCGGCGCGAACGCGTCCACCCCCGCGGCGTACGTGCCCTGGCGCAGGCCCTCGAGGAGCGCGCTGTACTCGGCCTGGTCCGCACCGAGCGACTCCCAGCCGGCGCTCGCGATGCGCTCGGCGATCTCGGGACCGCGCTCGAGCGAGAGCTCGCGCGCCGGCAGCACGACGAGCTCCTCGAGCGTCGCCTGCGAGCGCTGGGTCACCGGATCGAAGGAGCGGATGGACTCGACGTCGTCGCCGAACAGCTCGATGCGCGCAGGTTCGGTCGCGGACGCCGGGTACACGTCGATGATCCCCCCGCGCCGCGAGAACGTGCCCGGCTCGCTCACCTCCGGGACCGGCTCGTAGCCGAGCGACAGGAGCCACGCGGCCGTCTTCTGCCAGGGCAGCGTCGTGCCGGTGCGCAGGGCCCGGCCGCGCTCCGCGAGCGTCTCGGCCGGCACGGTCCATTGCATCGCCGCTCGGAGGGACGTGACGACGGCGATGGGCTCGCGGTCGCGCAGCCGCCAGAGCGCGAGGAGGCGCTGGTGCACCGCGGTCGGCGACGGCGAGCCGGCCTCGTACGGCATCGATTCGCGCTCGGGGAACGCGACGACGCGGTCCTCGCCGAGCCAGCCGGCGATCTC
>DASYXA010000029.1:0-29237 GCA_035935465.1 Candidatus Limnocylindria bacterium
CGGACGACGGGATCTACCGGTATGACGGCGCGACCGGCGGGCTCGCGCAGGTCTGGCGCGCCTCCACCGTGGCGCGGGAGAGCGCCGACGGCCCGTACGTGCGCGGGCGGGAGGGCGGGACGGCGCTGCTGCGCTGGGACGGGACGACGCAGCAGGCCTGCGGCGGCGGTAAGTGGTCCGACTTCAGCGCGCGGGGGGTCTGCGCGTTCGCCGGATCCGGAGCGGACACCGCCGTGTACACGAGCGGCGCGGGCCAGGACGGCGCCCCGGACGGCCGGAAGATCCTGCCCGCGGACTGGGCCGCCGGCACATTCGCCTGGGACGGCACCGGGCGCGACCTCGCGATCGTCCGCGGCGAAGCGCGCCCCGAGCCGGTGCGCCAGCACTCGACGCTCTGGGTGCTGGACGTCCGTCAGGGCCGGCTCGAGAAGGTGTTCGACTCCGCGAGCCCGACCTCGTACCTCACCGGCCTCAGCTGGTCGGGCCGGCGGATCTCGTTCATCGAGATCGACTCGACGAGCGCGTCGGCCGGCGCCGACGGCGTGAACATCCACCTCTGGGTGCTCGACGTGGATACCGGTCGCAGGATCGATCTCGGCCACGTGATCTACCCGCCGCGCTGGTCGCCCGACGGGCGGCTGGCGTTCGTCCGCGGCGGCGACCGGTTCACCTGGACGCACAAGGAGCTCGCCGTCCTCGATCGGGACTGGAGCGTGAGCGTCGTCGCGGGCGGTGGCTCCACGATCGCGCTCGCGCCGGCGTGGGAGCCGGTCGACCACGGATCCCGGCTGGCCTGGGTCGAGGCGCCCGACACGAGCGAGTGCTGCCTGCGCTATGTCGCCGGGCTGGGGCCGTCGGCCCAGCGCGTGGCGGTCCTTGATACCGGCGCCGGCCGGGTCACGATGCGCTGCCCGGGCATGGTGACCGAGGGCGTTCGCCGGTCCGCCGACGGACGATCGGTCCTGCTCCTCTGCCGCGTGCCGGGCGTCGAGTACCACGCCCTCCAGGTCTGGTTCGCGCCGGTCGGTGCCGCGCCGCGCGCGCTCGTCACCGGTCTCGGCGACCTCGCCTTCGGCTACTACGGCAAGCAGCCGAGCCTGCTGGACATGACGGCATGGTCGCTCGCGGACCGCTAGCCCCGTAGGCGCTCCGCGATCTTCGCGACGAGCCGGCGCGCGATCTCACGCTTCGAAAGGAGCGGCAGCGCTTCGGCGCCGTCGGCGCTCACGAGGGTGACCTGATCGGTGTCGCTCCCGAACTCCGAGCCCGCTGCGGTCACGTCGTTCGCGACGACGAGATCGAGCCTCTTCTCGCGGAGCATCCGCGACGCCTCCGCGACCGCGTCGCCGGTCTCGGCCTTGAAGCCGACAACGATCATGCGCGGTTCCCGCTTCGCGACGACCGCCTCGAGCACGTCCGCGGTCCGCGTCAGCTCGATGGACAGCGAGGCACCCTGGTCGCGCTTCTTCAGCTTGCGCTCGGCCGGCTGCGCGGGCCGGTAGTCGGCGATCGCGGCGGCCATGATCACCGCATCCGCGCCGGGCAGGGCCGCGAGCACGGCGTCGCGCAGCTCCTGCGCCGTCTCGATCGGGACAAGGGTGACCCCGGCGGGAGCGCGGAGCGCGGTCGGGCCGCTCACGAGCGTGACGTCCGCGCCGGCACGTTTCGCAGCGGCCGCGATCGCGTAGCCCATCTTCCCGCTCGACCGGTTCGTCACGACGCGCACCGGATCGATCGGCTCGAGCGTCGGCCCCGCGCTCACGATCACCCGCCGCCCCACCAGCGCCGTCGACGTCGCGAGCGCGTCCTCGATCGCGGCGGTGATGGCCTCGACGGACGCGAGCCGGCCCTGGCCGAGCTGGCCGGAGGCGAGCTCGCCGCTCTCGGGCTCGACGATGCACGCGCCGCGGTCGCGGAGCAGGTCGACGTTCGCCTGCGTCGCGGGATCGGCCCACATGTGCGTCTCCATCGCCGGCGCGATGACGAGCGGCGCGGGTGACGCGAGCACCGTCGTCCCGATGAGGTCGTCCGCGAAGCCGCCGGCCAGCCGCGCGATCGTGTGCGCGGTCGCGGGAGCGATGACGACGACGTCGGCCTGCTGCCCCATCGCGACGTGGCCGGCCGCGCGATCGTCGAACGTGCCGAACATCTCGACCTCGACCGGCCGGTAGGTGAGCGCCTGGAACGTGAGCGGCTGGACGAACTGCGTCGCGCTGGGCGTCATCACGACCTGCACCGTCGCGCCGGACTGGGTGAGCTTGCGGGCGAGGTCGACGACCTTGTACACGGCGATCGACCCGGTGACGCCGAGCACGACGAACCTGCCGCGCAGGATCTCGCTCACGCCGCGTTCAGCTCCCAGAGGAGCCGGAGGCCCTCGAGGGTGAGGTCGTCGTCGACCCGCTCGATGCTCGTCGTGAGCGGAGCGATCGTGGACGCGAGGCCGCCGGTCGCGATGACCTTCGCCGTCCCGCCGGGGAGCTCGGCGAGGATGCGCCCCAGGAGCCCCTCGACGAGGCCGACGTAGCCGAAGATGATCCCGCTGCGCAGGCAGTCGGCGGTGTTCTTCCCGATCGCGTCCTTCGGCGCGGTGAAGCCCACCGCGAAGAGCCGCGAGGCCCGCGAGAAGAGGGACTGCGCCGAGACCTCGAGCCCCGGCGCGAACGCGCCGCCGAGGAAGTCGCCGTCCGCGCTGACGACGTCGAAGTTCGTCGTCGTGCCGAAGTCGACGATCACGACCGGGCCGCCGTACCGGCGGTGCGCGGCGAGCGTGTTGGCGATCCGGTCCGCGCCGACCTCCGACGGGTTGTCGACGCGCAGCCGGACGCCGGTCTTCACGCCCGGCCCGATGACGACGGCCTTCCCCGCCATGTACCGGTCCGCGAGCCGCGTGAACGCCTGGGTGAGCGGCGGCACGACGCTGCCGAGCACCAGGGCGTCCATCGACTCGAGCGAGAGGTCCTCCTGCCCGAGCAGCGCATCGAGCGTCACGGCGAGCTCGTCCTCGGTGCGATCGTGGACGGTGGCCGTGCGCCAGGTCGCAACGAGCTCGGCGCCGCGGTACGCGCCGATGACGACGTTCGTGTTGCCCGCGTCGATCGCGAGGAGCGTGGCCATTTCAGTCAGCCGGCTCGGTCGCCCCGGTGCGCAGGCCGTGCTTCGCCTTCTTCGCGAGGGCCTTCGCCACGTTCGCCGGGACGAGACCGTCGACGGTGGCGCCGAACGACGCCAGCTCCTTCACCCGCGAGGCCGAGACGAAGAGGTATTCGGGCGCGGTCATGAGGAAGACCATCTCGAGATCCTCGGCGAGACGGCGGTTCATGTTGGCCATCTCGAATTCGAACTCGAAATCCGACAGCGCGCGGATCCCGCGAATGATGAACGTGGCGCCGACCTCGCGCGCGAACTCGACCTGGAGGCTGTCGAACGTGCGCACTTCGACGTTCGGCAGCCGGGTGCAGGCTTCCCGCATCAGGGCGACGCGCTCCTCCGCGGTGAAAACGGTCTTCTTGGAGAGATTGCGGCCCACGCCGATGACGACGCGGTCAAAGAGCCGCGCGGCACGGCCGACGATGTCGAGGTGACCGTTCGTCGGTGGATCGAACGAGCCCGGATAGATCGCGACGCGTTGCTCAGCCATGTGGTCGCGCCTCCTTGTATCGGTAGTGCACGCCGCGCGATAAGCCTATCGCCTCGTCAGTGCGACCCCCGAGAGGAGCAGCCCCGCGGCGAGCGTGACGGCCGCGGCGACGGTGTTGAGATCGGCGGCGATCCCGTGCACGACGATCCCGGCGAGGCCCGCTCCGAACAGGGCACCCGCGATCCCCGCGCCGGCCCGGCCGCGCGCGGCCGCGAACGGGAGCACGAACGCCAGGCCGAGGACGATCCCCCGAGCGACGCGAACAGGCCGCCCAGCAACGCACCGATGGCCAGGCCGCCGAGCCACCACGGGAACCGGCCGCTCAGGCTTCCGCGCTGAAGATCTGCCATTCGTCGGGTACTCCTTTCAACCGGCGGGCGCCGCGCGGCTCGAATCGCAGCCCGGAGCCCGCGGTCAGGTCCTTCACCGTGCTCGTCGCGAGCACTTCGCCAGGCGCGGCCTGCTCGCGGACGCGAGCGCAGATGATCACGGCGATGCCGCCGGTCTTGCCGGCGATGACCTCGCACTCCCCGGTATGGACGCCGGCCCGGATCTCGACCCCCAGCGCCGCGACGGCGTCACGGATCGCCAGCCCGCAGCGCACCGCCCGCGCCGGTCCGTCGAACGTGGCGAAGAAGCCGTCGCCCGCGGTGTCGACCTCGATGCCGCGAAAGCGCGTGAGCTCGCGCCGAACGATCGCGTGGTGGTCCTCGACGAGTGCGCGCCAGCGGCGGTCGCCCAGCTCGGCCGCCTTGGCTGTGCCGTTCACGATGTCGGTGAACAGCACGGTCGCGAGGAACCGGTCCGCGTCCGGCGCCGGGCGCGCGCCGGTGAGGAACTCCTCTATCGCGTCGAGAACGGCATCGGCGCTCTGGAAGTACGCGACGTGGTCGGCACCCGGCAGCTCGATGAGGCGGGCGTTCGGGATGCGCGCCGCCATCCAGCGTCCCTCCTCGATGTTCACGTCGTGGTCGTCGACCGGATGGAACATCAGCGTCGGTACGCGGACGGACGGCAGGACCGCGCGGATGTCGATCTCCGTGTTCATCCGGCCGAGCGCGACGGCGGCGCTGGGGCTGACGCTGTGCCGCCGCATGCGTGCGAACCACGCGCGGGTCGGCTCGTCGTCCGCGACGCTCGGCACGAGCGTCGCGATATCGGCGTTCTCGTTCCATCCGGCGATCAGGCCGTCGAGCCACGCACGGCGCTCGGCCGTCGTGGGCGCCCACGGGTAGTCAGGCGACCACACGCGCTTCGCGAACACGCTGTACGTGATCAGCGCGGTGGTCCGCTTCGGGTACGTGGCCGCGAACACGATCGACATGTTGCCGCCCTCGGACGTGCCGAAGATCGCCGCGCGCTCCGATCCGGCGGCATCGAGCGCCGCGCGGATGTCATCGGTGCGCTCCTCGAGCGTCGGCGGGTGCTCGTCCGACACGCGGTCGGACAGGCCGGTGCCGCGCTTGTCGAACAGGATGAGCCGGGAGAAGGACGCGAGCCGCTCGTAGAAGCGCGCGACGCGCGGATGTTCCCAGCCGAGCTCCACGTTGCTGATCCACCCGGCGGCCAGCACGAGATCGACCTTGCCGCTGCCCGCCACCTGGTAGGCGATGCTCAGGTCGCCGCTCTTCGCGTAACGCGTCTCGGGCATCTTCATGCGACCTGCCTCCCCCCCGCGTAGACCTCGCGGACCAGCGGCGCACCCAGGCGGTAGCAGAGGTCGCGCTCGTCGTCGGTCTCGAGGATCACCAGATCCGCGCGCCGTCCGGGCACGAGGGCGCCGGTGCGCTGGCCGCGCCCGAGCGCGTGCGCGGCGTTGATCGTCGCGGCGACGATCGCCTCATGCGGCGTGAGGTGGCAGAGCGTGACGGCGAGCGCGATCGTGGCCGGCATCCCTTCGAGCGGCGAGGTCCCGGGGTTGTGGTCCGTGGCGATCGCGACCGGCACGCGCGCGGCCAGGAACCGGCGCGCGTCGGGCGGCGGGTAGCCGACGAAGAACGCGCTGCCCGGCAGGAGGACCGCGACGGTGTGGCCGATGCGCTCGAGCACGCGCATCCCGTCGGCCGAGATGTTCGCGAGGTGGTCCGCCGACCGCGCCTGCAGGCGTGCGGCGAAGGCCGCGGCGTTCACGTCGTGGAGCTGGTCGGCGTGCATGGTCAGGGCGAGGCCGGCGGCCTGCGCGGCCTTGAACACCGGACGCGCCTCGTCCGGCTCGAACACCCCCTTCTCGATGAAGCCATCGACCGCTTCCGCGAGGTGCTCTGACGCCACTCTCGCGACCATGGCCTCCGCCGCCTTCATGAATTCGCGACGCTCGATGCCACGCGGCATCGCGTGCAGCGCCAGGTAGGTGACCGCGACGTCGATCGCCGCCTCGGTGCGGATGCGCGCGATGAGCCGCAGCTGACGGAGCTCCTCCTCCGGTTCGAGGCCGTAGCCGCTCTTGATCTCGATCGTCGTCGTGCCGAGCGACACGGCACGCGCGAGCCGCGCGCGCGTGAGCGCGAGCAGCGTCTCGTCGGTCGCCTCGCGCGTCGCCCGCACGGTCGCGTGGATGCCCCCGCCGCGCTCGAGCACCGCAAGGTAGTCGGCGCCGCTCTGCCGCGTCGTGAACTCATCCCAGCGCTCGCCGGCGTAGCAGAGGTGCGTGTGCGGATCGACGAAGCCGGGCATGACGACGCGGCCGCCGGCCTGGCGCTCGACGGCGCCCGGGGTCAGCTCGAACTGCTGCCAGCCGTCACCGCGGCCGGTCGCGAGGATCGCGCCGTCGCGCGCGGCGAGCCACCCGTCCTCGACCGCGCCCACGTCGCCGGCCGCCGGACCCACGCGTGGCTGCTCGGTGCGGTACGGCGCGAGGGTGAGGAGCCGCGACCCGCGGACGAGAAGGTCGGCCTGCGGCCGCTCGTTCATTACAAGAAGTGCGCTTCGATGACCCGGTCGCGGGCGAAGGCATCGAGCCTGAGCGCGTCGCCCGCGGCGTCGAGCGCCGCGTCGAGCGGGATGAGGCCGATGAGCTCGCCGCGGAGGATCCGCACGCCCGCCGCCCCGGCGCGCGATTCGACCTCGCGCCACACGCGCGGCAGCGACGTCACCGTGTGGTCCAGGAGGTTCATCGAGACCTGCGCCCGCGGCGGGTCGGAGAGCATGAAGCCCTTCGCCTGCACCGCCGGCAGGCCACCCGACGATTCGCGGATCTCCTTCGCGATGCGCTGCGCGAGCTTGAGGTCGGTCGTGTCCAGCTCGATGTTGAACGCGATGAGCGGTGGGCGCGCGCCGATCACGATCGCACCCGCCGAGGGATGCAGGACCCGCGGGCCGGCGTCCGGCACGTGCGTCGTCTCGAGGAACGCGGCGAGCCCTTCGTACTCCGGCTTGCGGATGTCCGGAAGCCGCACCCGCTGAGGGCGGGTCGCGGCCTTCGCGTAGTAGAAGACCGGAACGCCGTGCCTCGTGGCGACGGCCTCGCCGACGCGCCGCGCGATCGCGACGCACTCGTCCATCGTCACGCCGGCGAGCGGCACGAACGGCACGACGTCGACGGCGCCGAGCCGCGGGTGCTCGCCCCTGTGGCCGCGCATGTCGATGGCTTCGTAGGTCGCGTCGATGAGCGCGAGCGCCGCGCGTTCGACCGCATCGGGATCGCCGGCGAATGTGAAGACCGAGCGGTTGTGATCGGGATCGCTCGTGCGGTCGAGCAGCCGCACGCCGCGCGTCGCGGTGATGACGCCCGCGAGCCGGTCGATGACGTCCATGCGGCGGCCTTCGCTCACGTTCGGGACGCATTCGACGATGCCGGACATCCGCGAGAGCGTACCGGGCCGGGCTAGTCGGCCTTGGCGGCCCCGGCCTCGCGCACGCGCAGGCTCAGCGCCTTCATGACGCTGTGCGCGATGTCGGTGTCCTGGTGCAGGACGTTCTGGAACTGCCGCGGGCCGAGGACCAGGCAGCGGCTCGCCGCGCTCGTCGTGACCGTGGCGGTGCGGGGGCCGCCGTCCACCAGCGCGATCTCGCCGAAGAAATCGCCGGGCGCCATCTTCGCGATCCTGCGTCCCTTGCGCGTCACGTCCGCGCCGCCGGCGAGGAGGACGAAGAAGTCGCCACCGCTCTTGCCTTCGGTGCAGAGGACGCGGCCGGCCGGAAAATCCATGTCCTCGACCTGCGTCACGATGAACTCGATCTGCTTGGTGGTGCAGTGCGCGAAGAGCGGGACCGCCTTCAGCCTGGCGACACGGGCATCGGCCACGGGCTAGTGCTTCGCGCTCGCCTCGTCCTCGCGCTCGGCATTGCGCAGCCGTTTCGTGAGCACGGGCAGCAGGGCAAGCGCGATCTGCGGGTGGCTCTCGAGGATGCCGCGGAAGTGCCAGCGCTGGATGCCGAGGCACGTCGTCGGCTCGGTGGCCCGCACCGTCGCGGACCGGGGGAACTCGTCGAGCAGGGCCATCTCGCCGAAGACGTCGCCTTCCTTCATCTCCGCGAGCTTGTGGACGTGGCCACCGCGGTCCTGGAACGCTTCGACGCGCCCCTTCTTGATGATGAAGGCACCGACACCGGTGTCGCCCTGGCGGACGATGTCCTGCCCTTTGGTGTAGCTCTGCTCGACGGCGGCGTTCGCGATGGCCTCGAGCGACTTGCGATCGAGGTCTTCGAACAGCCGCACGTGCTTGAGGAATTCGACGTTGTCCGCCATGCGGCGGCAGCATAGCCGACGGCCCGACCCGCCCGCGATACTGGGGACGCCGTGCCGTATCGGGTCGAGACCGCGACCGACATCGCCGCCTGCGCCCTCACCGTCCCCATCCAGGACGAGGTGTGGAGCGGGGACGTCGCCGTCCCGCCGCAGCTCATGCTGGCGATCGTCCACAACGGAGGGTTCGTGGCGCTCGGCTACGTCGACGGCGACACCAGGCCGGCGGGCTTCGTGTTCGGCTTCCTCGGCATCTACGACTTCCACTTCCGCCACCACTCGCACATGCTCGCCGTGCGCCGCGAGCATCGGGGCACCGGGCTCGCGCTCGCGCTGAAGGAAGCGCAACGCGATCACTGTCTCGATCAGGGCATCGAGATCATGGCCTGGACCATGGATCCGCTCGAGGCGCTGAACGCGCGCTTCAACTTCGGCAAGCTCGGCACGTACGCGCGCGAGTACCACCGCGACTTCTACGGCGCGATGCCCGACAAGCTGAACGCGGGACTGCCGTCGGATCGCTTCTACGTCGAGTGGCCGATCGGGATGGATCGCACGTACAAACGCTTGAAGGGCGAGGATCGGGCACCGGCGCTCGACGACGCGGAGCGTGAGGGCATCCGCTATCTCCTCAGCGCGGACGGCGGCCGGCCCGCGCTCCAGGATCCGCCGGCCGGTGAGTCGCATCTGCTGGTCGAGATCCCCGCGGACTACCAGGCCGTGAAGCGGGACGACCCGTCGCTCGCGCTCGCGTGGCGCATCGCGGCGCGCGGCGCGTTCGAGGGCGCGTTCGCGCAGGGCTACGCTGCCGTCGAATTCCTGCGGAGCAATGACGGGAGGGGTGCGTACATGCTTGTGCCTCAGCCACAGCGCGTACGCCCGGGCCCGGCTTCGCCGGCCCCGGGCGAGCCCCAATGAGAGTGGAGCGCGTGGAGCTGTTCGTCGTGCGCCTGCCCCTCAAGCGCGCCTACGAGACGAGCGGTTCGCGCGAGACCCATCAGACCCACATCCTCGCGCGCGCCGAGAGCGAGGGCGCGGTCGGCTGGGGCGAAAGCGTCGCGCCGGAGCAGCCCTGGTACTCGGGCGAGACGCCGAAGACGATCTGGTACGCGCTCGACGAGGTGATCCTCCCCCAGCTCCTGCGCGAGGACCTCGCCGGTCCGGCCGACGCGGACGCCACGCTCGCCTGGGTCCGCGAGCACCGGATGGCGAAGGCCACGATCGAGATGGCGGTGTGGGACCTCTTCGCCAAGCGCGCCGGCGTGCCGCTCGCCAGGCTGCTCGGCGGGACACGCGACCGGATCCTGTGCGGCGTCGCGATCGGGATCCACCCGACGGTCGAGGCGCTCATCGAGACGATCGAGCGCGAGCTCGAAGGCGGCTACCAGCGGGTGAAGCTGAAGATCAAGCCCGGCGCGGACGGGCACGTCGCCGAAGCGGTCCGCAACCGCTTCCCCGAGCTCCCGTTCATGCTCGACGCGAACTCCGCGTACACGCTCGCCGATCTGCCGCTCTTCAAGCGGATCGACGCGTACCACCCCACGATGGTCGAGCAGCCGCTCGCGTACGACGACATCGTCGACCACGCGACGCTGCAGCAGGCGATCGCGACGCCGGTCTGCCTGGATGAGTCGATCCACACGAGCGACGACGCGCGCAAGGCGATCGAGATCGGCGCGACCAAGATCATCAACATCAAGCCCGGCCGCGTCGGCGGCCACGCGTCCGCGAAGCGGATCCACGACGTGTGCGCCGATCTCGGGGTCCCGGTGTGGTGCGGCGGCATGCTCGAGTTCGGGATCGGCCGCGCGCACAACGTGCACCTCGCGTCGCTGCCGAGCTTCAGCCTGCCGGGCGACGTGAGCGCGTCCGAGCGCTACTTCGAGACGGAGATCATCGGTGAGCCCTTCACGGTCGGGACTGACGGGACGATGAAGGTACCGACAAGCCCGGGCATCGGGGTCACGGTGCTCGAGGCCGCTATCCGGAAGCTCGCGCTCCAGACGAAGGAGTACCGGCGGGCCTGACCGCGGTCGCCGGCTCCGCGGGCCAGACGATGACCTCGTCGATCACCGTGCCGAACGCGTCGACCAGCCGCACATAGTCGCCGCGCCGCCAGATGAGCCGCGCACCGCCGAGCGGGCCGGCGGCGTACACGTGCTTGCGGCCGGAGGTGAGGTCGTCGGCCACGGGGTGCATCGCCGCCCGGACGCGCGAGCCGGAGTGGACGCGATAGATCTCGCCGGCGGTCACGAACGCGGGCGACCCGAACGTGTAGATCCACTCCCATTCGATCGGCTTCGCGATCTCGACCTTCCAGAGCGGCCGGATGTGTTGCAGCCGCCAGTTCGCAAGGTCGCTGTCGATGTCGACCGCGAGCTCCACCCACTCGAGATTCGCCTCATCGAGCGTCGTGCCCTCCGGCGCGACCCGGATCGAGAGGATGCGGGCCTTGTTGGCCTCGACCGGCTTGAAATCGCTCACCGGACCGAACGCTAGCATTTGGCCGTACCGGAGGGATGGAATGAGCGAACACACCCGCGCGCTGCTGGCGGAGATCGCGGGCACCTTCATGTTCTTCGTGATCGGCGCAGGCGCGATCGTGACGACCGTCGCGGCCGGCTCGCCGCCGAACAGCCTGCTCGCCATTGCGCTCGCGCACGGGCTGGTCCTCGCGATCGCCGTCTCGTCGTTCGGCGCGATCTCCGGCGGCCACTTCAACCCCGCGGTCACGTTCGGGCTCGCGGTCGCGCGGAAGCACCCCTGGTCCCGCGTGCTCACGTACTGGGCGGCGCAGCTCATCGGCGCGCTCCTCGCGGGCCTCGTGCTCCGGGTGTTCTTCGAGCCGTTCCTCGCGGCCGCGACCGCGACCCACCTCGGCACGCCGACGGTGAATCCCGCGGTGTCGCCGGAGCTCGCGATCTTCATCGAAGCGGTGCTCACGCTCTTCCTCGTGTGGACGGTCTTCGGAACCGCCGTCTCGCCGAACGCGCCGCGCATCGCCGGCTTCGGCATCGGGCTCATCGTGACCGCCGACATCCTGATCGGCGGCCCGCTCACGGGAGCCGCGATGAACCCGGCGCGGCACTTCGGGCCTGCGGTCGTGTCGGGATACCTCGACGACTGGTACGTGTACTGGATCGGGCCGCTCATCGGCGCGGCGCTCGCCGGCCTGTCGTATCGCTACGTCTTCGGGCCACCCGAGGAGCGCGAACCGATCGTGTTGCCGGATCTCGGAACGTCCGTCTCTTCCGTGCGCTCGGGCCCGGCTTCGCCGGCCCCGAGCGTGCCCTCTTCAACAGACCGGACGGAGCGGCTCCAGTGATCGGTGAGGGGCGAGGGATTCGAACCCTCGACCAAGGGATTAAAAGTCCCCTGCTCTACCGCTGAGCTAGCCCCCCGGCCGATCCAAGTCTAGGTTCGGGCATCGGGCGCCAGCCGATCGAACGCGGTCGGGGTGCGAGCGTCGCGAAGGCGTTCGCGGATGACCGCCGCACATGCGGCTGGATCGAGCACCGCTGTGTCGACCTCGAGGTCGTAGGGTCCGACGCTCGCCACGCCCTCCTGCCAGCGCCGCACCGGCAGTGGCACCGGATCGTCGGGGGTGCCGGTCGCGTAGCCGCCCTCGCGTCCCGGCTGACCCGCGTTCCGCCGCCGCATGATCTCGTCGATCGGGCAACGCACGCCGACGAAGAGCACCGGCAGCCCACGGATGAGCGCGGCGCACTGCGCGAGGATCTCGCGGTCGTAGTGGCCGACGTCGACGACGACGTTCAGTCCCTCGAGGCTGTGCGCGGCGATCGAGCCGTAGAGCGCGGCGTAGAACGAGGGCATGAGCGGCCGGAGGTCGGGCCGCTCGTCGCCGGGGCGGAGACCGATGCCCGGACGATAGCGCGCAGGCGTGACCTCGCGGACGAAGACATCGACGCCGAGATTCATCCACACGCCGTCGAACGTCTCCTGGATCGCGGCGACGATGCTCGACTTGCCCGACCGAGGCGCGCCGTTCAGCACGACGATCTGCCCCGGCACCGCGAGGCTCAGCGGATCCCCTTCAACAGCTCGGCGAGCGTGACGCCGAGACGCTTCGCGAAATGTGACAGCGCGGCGAGCGATGGCGCGACGCGACCGGTCTCCATCTTCCAGACGTACTGCCGCTGGAAGTACACGACGCCGCGCGCGCTCTGCCCGAGCTCGGCCATCGTCAGTCCCTTCTGCTCGCGCAGCACGCGGATGCGCTTCCCCACCGCGCGGAGGAGCTTCGCCTCGCCCGGGACATCGGGGTTCACCCGGGCCGGCATCAGCGGCGTCCCGCGACGAAGTCGACCATCGCGGCGATCAGGTCGGCACCGTGCGGCCCGTCGAGCAGCGGGCGCGAGTGCTCGGTGCCATCGACCATCAGCAGCGTCTTCGGCGCGGCGCAGACGTCGAACGTGTGTCGCACGTGCGGCGCAGCCCCGAGATGGTCCTCGGTCGCGCAGATGAAGAGCTTCCGGCCGGTCACCTTCCGCGCGAGCGCGTCGTCGATCGCCTCGACCGGCGCGGAGATGCTCACCACGCATTCGACGTCACGCTCGAACGAAGAGCCGAGCACGGCGTGGCCGCCCATCGAGGCGCCGACGAGCCCGATCTCCCTGGCCCCGGCCTGGGTGAGCCAGGCCTTCGCTGCCGCGAGGTCCGTCACCGTCGTCCAGGTCGAGCTCGCGCGCGGGCCCGAACCGACCTTGCCGGTCGTGCCGCTGGACCCGCCGAACCCGCGGAAGTTCAGGGCGAGCGCGGGCACCCCGCGCTCGACGAACCGGGGGGCGATGTCGCGCCACCCGCTGGCGTCCCAGCTCTGGCCGTGACAGAGGACCACCGCCCGGTCCGCGGGCAGCGAGCCGTACAGCTCGGCGTTCAGCCGCTCCCCGTCGCTCGCAAGCTCGACGGCGGTCACGGGACCGGGTCGAGCAGCGGCGTGCCGTCGAGGAAGGCGAGGATGTTCCGCGCCGCGCGCACGGCCATCTTCGTCCTGGTCTCCTCGGAGGCGGACGCGATGTGCGGCAGCAGCACGACGTTCTCGAGCGTCAGCAGCAGCGGATCGACGTCGGGCTCGCGCTCGAAGACGTCGAGGCCCGCGCCGGCGATCACGCCGTCGCGCAGCGCCTCGGCGAGCGCGCGCTCGTCGACGACCGGCCCGCGCGAGCTGTTGATGAGGATCGCGGTGCGCTTCATCTTGCGGAGCCGCTCCGCGTTCATGAGGTGGCGCGTCTCGGGCAGCAGCGGCGTGTGCAGCGAGACGAAGTCGGATCGCGCGAGGAGCTCGTCCAACGTCAGGTAGGTCGCGCCGAGCTCGCGCTCCGCCTCCTCGTTGCGCCGCGCGTCGGTGTAGAGGATCTCCATCTGAAAGCCTTTCGCCCGGCGCGAGAGCGCGCGGCCGATCCGGCCCATGCCGACGACGCCGAGCGTCGCGTGGTGCACGTCGCGCCCGGTGAACAGGAACGGCGTCCAGCCGCGGTACTTCCCCGCCCGCAGGAAGCGCTCGGCCTCGCCCAGCCGGCGCGCCGCGGCCAGCAGGAGCGCGAACACGCCGTCGGCCGTGGTCTCGTCCAGGATGCCTGGGGCGAACGTGACCGGAATGTTGCGCTCGCGCGCCGCGGCGATGTCGATGTTGTCGTAGCCGGTGCCCATGGTCGCGATGAACCGGAGCTTGGACGCGCCGCGGATCGCGTCACCGGTCACCGGGTTCGCCGGCAGCGTGTACAGGATGTCGGCGTTCTTGATCATCCCGACCACGTCCTGCGCGCTGGGGATCGGCGGGTCCTCGGGTCCGACCGAGATGTCCGCGCGCGGCCGCAGGAGCTTCAGGGCCTCTTCGCTGACCGGACGCGTGACGACGATGCGCAGACGATCGGGCACGCGCAGACAATAGTCCCGACATGACGAGGGCGACGAAGCGCATCGCGGTGGACGACGTCGCCGCGCACAACCAGAAGATGTGGGACCGCCTGGCGGTCGCGGGGATCCCCTATACCCGCCCGCAGGGCACCCCGCCCCGGACGATGGCGGGCAAGCGCGCGTTCCTCGACCCGAATGGCCGGCTGGCCGGCCTGCCGATCAAGGGACAGCGCGTGCTCGCGCTGGCCGGCGGCGGCGGCTGGCACCCGGTGCTCTTCGCGGAGCTCGGCGCCGAGACGACCGTGCTCGACATCAGCGCGCGCCAGCTGAAGACCGTGCGGGACCTCTCTCGGTCGCGCGGCGTGACTCTGCGCCTGCTGCAGGGCGACATGCGCGACCTCTCCGCGTTCAAGGACGGCGCGTTCGACCTCGTCTGGCACAGCCACTCGATCGTGTTCGTCCCCGACGCGGCCCGCGTGATCGCCGAGGTGGGCCGCGTCCTCGCACCCGGCGGCGTGTACCGCGCGTCGACGATGCATCCGGTGACGCTGCGGATGTACGGGACCTGGACCGGGACCGGCTGGGGCTTCCTCCAGAGCTACTTCGCCGACGGCGCGGTGCCGTTCGTCGATCCGACGTGGGAGTTCGAGGACGTGACCGTCGACGCGCCGACCCTCGAATACGGGCACCGGATCTCGGATCTGATCAACGCCTGCGCGGCGGCGGGCCTCATGATCGACGGCTTCTGGGAGACGACGCCGGGCGAGATCTCGACCAAGGTCCCGCTGCGCGCGTTGCCGCCGACGACCCTGCTCGCGGAGCGCGAGGACGTGGAGCCCGGATCGGACGATGCGCTCGAGCGCTACCTGCCCGCGTTCATCGAATGGCGCGCGCGGAAGGTCAGCCCTCCGTCCGGCTTCGGATCGCGTGCGCGTACTGCGACGCGATCTCCGAAAGCTTCCGCATCGCGACGGGCAGGTTCACCGACCAGCCGACGCCGACCACCTTCTCGGTGAACACCACCTCACTGTCGGGCGACCAGTACGCGTCTTTCACGCGCTGCAGGTCCGGGATGCGGAAGTCGTAGGGCACGACCCCCGCGACCTTGCCGTGCCAGGTGCGCTCCGCGGCCGGCTTCTTGAGCTCCTGGTAGATGGCGCCGAAGAACGCGAGCCAGATCGCCGTGCGAACGAGATTCAGGAGGTCCTTCATGCCCGCAGCGCAGGTGCAGGTGTGGTGCCAGGCTTCACCAGCGCGACGCCGTGCGCGCACTGCGGGCACTCGGCGGCGTCGTACGTGGGGATCGACACGTCCCAGAGGGCGATGATCGGGAGACCGTCGAACCGGGCCTGACCCGCGGACCGGTCGACGAGGACGCCGACGCCGACGACGTCGGCGCCGCTGTCGCGAACCGCGTGGATCGTCTCCTGGACCGAGCCGCCGGTCGACATGACGTCGTCGACCACGAGCACCCGCTCCCCCGGATTGAGGCGGAAGCCGCGCCGGAACTCGCGACCGCGTCCATCGGCGGTCCGCTCCGCGTAGACGGCACGCACACCGAGCTGCCGCGCGACCTCGTGGGCGAGGATGATCCCGCCGGTGGTCGGCCCGGCGACCGTCTGCACGCCGAGGCTGCGCGCCGATTCCGCGATCGACTGGCAGAGCCGCTCGGTCTCCTGGGGCCACTGGAGCACCTGGAACTTCTCGAGATAGAACGGCGAGTGCCTGCCCGATGCGAGCAGAAAGTGTCCCTCGAGGTAGGCCCCGGCTCGGCTGAAGATGTCCTCGACCACGGTCGATCCGATGCGCACCGCTGAAAAGTATGCTGCCTTTCGACCGGATGCGATCGCCGACCGTGTTCCCCGATGCCGAGCGACTCGCGGCCGCGGCCGCGACGATCGTGGCCGAGACGCTGCGCTCCACGCCCACGCTCCGGCTGGTGCTCGCCGGTGGCAACACGCCGAAGCGCTGCTACGCGCTCCTCGCCGGGATGGGCTTGGAGTGGTCACGGGTCACGGTGCTGTTCGGCGACGAGCGCTGCCTTCCGCCGCTCGACCCGGAGACCAATTACCGGAGCGCGAACGAGACGCTCCTGCGGATCGCGTGTCCGGCGACGGTCCACCGCATCCCGGGCGAGCTCGGGCCTGACGAGGCCGCGGCCGCGTACGAGCCGGTCGTCGCGGCCGGCCCGCTCGACCTCGTGCTGCTCGGCATCGGGACCGACGGTCACACGGCGTCGCTCTTCCCGAACGACCCCGCACTCCGCGCGGCCGGCTACGTCGCCGGGGTGCGCGACGCGCCGAAACCGCCGCCCGAGCGCGTGACCATGACGCTCCGCGCCCTGCGCGGCGCGAAGCGGGTGGTGATCCTCGCGGCCGGCGCCGACAAGAGGGACGCTGTGCGCAAGGCGTTCGCCGGTGCGGCGCCCGCGGGCATGATCGAGCACGCCGAATGGCTCGTGACCGCGGACGCGCGGTAGCATTCGATCATGGCGATCGCGCAGCGGCCCATCGTCACGCGGCGGGACATGCTCAGGATCTTCGGCGAAGACCGGCTCGTCGCCGTGATCCGCACGGCGACGCCCGAGCTGGCCGAGCGCGCCGCGCGTGCCGTCGCGGAAGCGGGCGTGCGGCTCGTCGAGATCACGCTCACCGTGCCGGATGCGATCGAGCTCATCGCGAAGCTCGCGAACGACGGCACCTTCCGTGACGCCGGTGCGGTCGTCGGCGCGGGCACCGTGCTCTCGGGCGCGCAGGCGGAGGACGCGCTCCTGGCCGGCGCGCGCTTCCTCGTGAGTCCCGCGCTGATCCCCGACATGATCAAGGCGGGACGCGCGCATGACGCGGTGACGATGCCGGGCACGCTCACCGCGACGGAGATGGTGGCGGCGGCGGAGGCCGGCGCCGACTTCATCAAGGTCTATCCGGTCGCGACCGTCGGCGGACCGGCCTACATCGCGAACATCCGCCGGGCCCTGCACCTCCTGCCGCTCGTCGTCACGGGGAACATCGAGTACGACGAGATCCCGGAGTACCTGAGGGTCGGCGTCGTCGGCTTCGGAATCGGCGGCCCGCTCATCCCGTCCGACCCGCTCGCGCGCGGCGACCATGCGGCGCTCGTCGCGAACGCGCGGCGGTTCCTCGCGGCCACGCGCGCCTAGACCGGATGCCGCGCGACCTACCAGTCGGGAACGGCGACCTCCTCGTCACGTTCGACAGCCGCTACCAGCTCCGCGACATCTACTACCCCCAGGTCGGGCTCGAGAACCACACCGGCGGCGAACCGTGCCGCTTCGGGATCTGGGCCGACGGACGGTTCGCCTGGACCGGGGACGACGGGTGGGAGCGCGACCTGCGATTCGCGCACGAGACGCTGGTCAGCGAGGTCACGCTGGGGCATAGCGGGCTCGGCGTGCGCGTACGCTGCCGTGACACCGTCGACTTCGACCGCAACATCTACCTGAAGGAGGTCACGGTCGAGGACGTCACGGGCGCCGATCGCGACGTCCGGCTGTTCCAGCACTTCGACGCGCACCTCTGGGGCAACGACATCGGCGACTCCGCGTTCTACGACCCGCGGACGCGCGCGATCGTCCACTACAAGGGCCGCCGGTACTTCCTCATCACCGGCGTGAACGCGAAGGGCGAGTCCGGGCTGACCTCGTTCGCGATCGGCCTGAAGGAGGCGCTCGGCCGCGAGGGCACCTGGCGCGACGCCGAGGATGGCGACCTCTCGCGGAACCTCGTCGCGCAGGGCTCCATCGACAGCGTCGGGATGCTCGGCCTGCGCGTGCCGGCGAACGGACTGGCGACGGCGACGTTCGTGATCGGCGCCGGGCAGACGTACGACGAGGTCCGCGATCTGGACAAGCTGGTGCGCGAGCGGGGCGTGGGCTCGTTCCTGTCACGCACGGGCGACTACTGGAATCTCTGGGCGAACAAGGACGAGACGATCGCGGAGCACCTCCCCGATCCGCTCATTCACCTGTACAAGCAGTCGACGCTCATCATCCGGACCCAGGTCGACAACCGCGGCGCGATCATCGCCGGTAACGACTCGGACGTCCTGCGGTTCAACCGGGACACGTACTCCTACCTGTGGCCGCGGGATGGCGCGCTCGTCGCGCACGCGCTCGATCTCGCGGGCTACGGAGAGGTCACCCGCCGGTTCTTCTACCTCTGCGGCGAGCTCATGACCCGCGACGGCTACCTGCTCCACAAGTACAACCCCGACGGCTCGCTCGGCTCGTCGTGGCATGCCTGGTCGACGCCGGACGGCCGGCTCGAGCTCCCGATCCAGGAGGATGAGACGGGCCTGCCGATCTGGGCACTCTGGCAGCACTACGACCGAGACCGCGACATCGAGTTCGTCCGGCCGCTCTACCGGAAGCTCGTGCGCACCGGCGCGGACTTCATGTCGAGCTACCGCGAGCCGCGGACCAAGCTCCCCGCGCCGTCGTTCGACCTCTGGGAGGAGCGCCGCGGGATCCACGCGTTCACGACCGCGGCGGTGTGGGCGGGCCTCTCGGCGGCGCGCGACTTCGCGGCGGCCTTCGGCCAGCACGATCTGTCGAAGCGCTACGGCACCGCCGCCGACGAGATCAAGGCCGCCGCGCTCGCCCACCTCTACGACGAGGAGCGCGGGCGCTTCGTGCGCACGGTCACGGTCCTGCCGGACGGCACGATCACGAAGGATGCGACCCTCGACATGTCCATCGCCGGGATCTTCCTGTTCGGCATGCTGCCGGCCGAGGACCCGCGCGTGGTCGCGACGATGCGCGCGCTCGAGGAGCGGCTCTGGGTGAAGACGGCCATCGGCGGCTTCGCGCGCTACGAGAACGACTACTACTTCCAGCAGTCGCAGGACATCGCGACCGTGCCCGGGAACCCGTGGTTCGTCGCGACGCTCTGGGTGGCCGAGCACCACATCGCCGTCGCGAAGACCCTGGCCGACCTCGATCGGCCGCGCGAGCTCCTCGAGTGGTGCGCGACGAAGGCGAACCGCTCCGGCGTCCTCGCCGAGCAGGTGCATCCCCTCACCGGAGATCCGATGTCCGTCGCGCCGCTCACCTGGTCGCATGCCGCGTACGTCGGCGCCGTCCAGCGCTACGCGCGCAGGGCGCACCTGCTGAAGGAACGGCTGCGCGAGCGGGCGAAGAGCGCCGGCGAGGTCATCGCCTGAAGGGCGCGGTCGGTCTGCTGGGCGCGGCGCTCGTACTGGCGTCCTGCGGCCCGGGAGCGACGGCCGTCCCGAGCGCGGCGGCGGCCTGCACCGCGGCGACGTTCATCCTCGCGAATCCCGCAGGACTCCTCTGTCTCGACGACAGCGCGCGCGTGCTCGGTCGCGTGGTCGAGCTGCCGGCGACGAGCGCGCCGGCGCTCCCGTCCCTCAGCCCGGACCACACCCAGCTCCTCTTCGCGCTCACGCAAGCGCCGGACCCGAAGACCGGGTTCGGCACCGACATCTACGCCGTCAACCTCGACGGCACCGACCTGCATCCGGTCATCCCGCACGAGAGTGAGAACGTCTTCTACGACACCCCGCGCTACGACTCCACCGCCACCTTCCTCTACTTCCACCGCAACGCGGCGATCGTGAAGAACGGGACGTACGTCGGGAACGAATCGACGATCGAGCGGATGAACGTGAAGACCGGCGAGCGCGTTCGGATCCTGAGCGACGCCGCGGACCCGTCGATCTCCAGCGACGGCACGCGCATCGCGTTCATCCACCTGAAGGACGGCCAGAACGAGAACATCTGGATCGCCAACAGCGACGGCACGAACGCGCATCCCCTCTTCGCGGGCGATACCTGGTTCTACATCCAGGCGCCCCGGTTCTCGCCGGGATCGGACACCGTCGTGTTCTGCGCCGCGGGGCACAGCGCGCCGAGGTCGAGCGACCGCTACCTACCGCATGGCGCGCACCTCGGGATCCCTTCGGAGATCTTCGTCGTCAACGCCGACGGCACCGGGCTCCGCTCGGTCGCGCAGACCGGCGACGACACCTTCCCCGCCTGGTCCGTCGACGGATCGAGCCTCGCGTACGTCTCGACCGGCGCGTTCTTCCAGCTGACGCTGAAGGGTCTCGCGATCAAGACGCTCGCGTCCGGCGACAACTTCTTCTTCGGCGACATCACCTGGCTGAAGTAGCCGCCTGATGCGCGTTCCGCCCGGCCTCTCGCCGCTGCGGCATCGCGACTTCGCGCTGTACTGGGTCGGCCAGTGCGTCTCGCAGATCGGCACGTTCATCGAGATGACCGCGACCACGTACCTGCTCTACGCGATCACCAGCTCACCGCTGCTCCTCGGGCTCGGCGGGCTCGTCCGGGGCGTGCCGATCCTCGGCCTCGCCCTCTTCGGCGGCGCGCTCGCCGACCGCATCGACCGCCGGCGCCTGCTCCTGTTCACGCAGTGCGCGCAGGTCGTGACCTCGCTCATCCTCGGGACCCTGGTCGCGACCGGCGCGGTCCAGTTCTGGCACATCTACGTCATCGGCTTCGTGAACTCGACGCTCTCGGCGTTCGACGCCCCGGCCCGCAACTCCTTCTACCCGCAGCTCATCCCGCGCGCCGACTTCCAGAACGCCGTGACCCTGAGCTCCGTCATCTTCCGGCTCTCGACGCTCCTCGGGCCGGCGATCGCGGGCATCCTCATCGCGACCGTCGGCGCGGCGAGCCCATTCTTCGTGAACGCAGCGAGCTACTTCGCGATCATCTTCGCCCTTCTCGCCATCCGCACGAAGTTCGCGGCCGCCGCGGGCCTGCGGGTCTCGCTGCGGAGCTCCGCATGGGGCGGCATCCAGTACGCCCGGAGGAGCCCGGTGCTGCCGCTGATCCTCGCGACGGAGATGGCCCTCTCGATCTTCGGCCACAACAGCGCCTTGATCACGATCTTCGCCCGCGACGTCCTGCACGTCGGCCCCGCGGGCCTTGGCCTCCTGCTCTCGGCCGTCGGCGCGGGCGCGATCGGCGGGACGATCGTGTTGGTCGTGCTGGGCGAGATCCGGCCGAAGGGCGCGCTGATGATCGTCGCCGGCGGCCTCTACGCCGCGGCGCTCCTCGGCTTCGCCGTCTCGACGTCATTCGCGCTATCCATGGCGGTCCTGTTCGTGCTCGGGGTCGCCGACGCCGGCTGGGGCGCGATGCGCAACACGATCGCCCAGCTCGCGACCGCCGACGCGTACCGCGGCCGGGTCATGTCGATGATCACCGTGACCAGCCGGGGGCTCACGAACGCCGGGCAGATCGAGACCGGGGCGATCGTCGCGGCGGCCGGACCGGCGGTCGGGGCCGCGCTCAACGCCGTGCTCGTCGGGCTCAGCGTCGCGACCGTCGCCCTGCGCTCGCCGCGACTCCGCCGGTTCCGCTCGAGCGCGCACGTCGATGTCGACGGCGCGGAGGCCGCCGCGCCCTAGCCCGCTCGCTCCGGGGAGCTACGCGGTCCTTCGCGATGTCGTTCGCGCCTTCGCGGGCCGTCTCTTCGCGAGATTGTGCCCGACCGCGGCTTTCACGATCGCCCTGAGCGCGCGTTCGTCGAGCTTCTCGCTCCGAGCGACATCGATCGCCCGCGACTTGCCCAGGAGCTGCGCGTTGAAGAGGCGCTTCGGGTCCGGAAGGCTCGAGCCCGCGGAGAACGAGAGCCTCACCCGCTCCTTGAGGATGATCCCGATGCAGACCATCCCGTCGTGCGACCAGACGGCCGAGCCCAGCGGGTTGCTGGGCCGCTTCCACTTCACATCCTCGGAGATCTCGGGGTCCGCGTCGTGGACGATCGCGCGGAGCTTCGCCAGCGTCGCTCCGCGCCAGTCGGGCGTCTTCGCGATCAGCTCAGCGACCGGTCCCGCTCGGGTCATGCGGCCCCCACGCTCCTTCGTCCCGCAGGTCAGGCCCGCGCAGCGGGCCGCGCGTGCGCCGACTCGTTCCGAAGTCTCGCGTACCCCGGCTTGATCCGGTCGTAGATGATCGCGACGCGCTCGTCGTAGCCCAGGAACGCGCTCTTCATGGCGTTGATCGACAGGCGCTCGACGTCGTCGATGGTGAGCGCGAGCGTCGCCGAAAGTCGCCGGAATTCCTCGGAGAGCGTGATCGCGCTCATCAGCCGATTGTCGGTGTTCACGGTCACGCGGAATCGCTGCTCGAGGAAGTACCGGATCGGGTGCTCCGCGAGCGTCGCGACCGCCCCGGTGTCCACGTTGCTCGACGGGCAGACCTCGAGCGGGATCCGGTGGTCGCGGATGTACGCCGCGAGCTGCCCGAGCTTCACCGCCTTGCCGTCATTGATGGCCATGTCCTCGACCAGCCGCACCCCGTGCCCGATCCGGTGCGCGCCGCAGTACTGGAGGGCCTGCCAGATGGACGGCGGGCCGAACGCCTCGCCGGCGTGGATCGTGATGCTGAAGTTCTGCTGGCGGCAGTACTGGAACGCCTCGAGGTGGACCTTCGGCGGATGGCCGGCCTCCTCGCCCGCGATGTCGAACCCGACGCAGCCCCGGTCGCGGAACGCGACGGCAAGCTCGGCCATTTCGAGCGAGTCGGTCCGGTCGCGCATCGCGCACACGATCTGGCGCATGACGATCGGATGGTCGCGCTCGGCACGATCGAATCCGCGGGCCGCCGCCGCTATGACCTGCTCGAGGTTCATCCCCTTCTGCGTGGAGAACACCGGCGCGTAGCGCACCTCGGCGTACACGACGCCGTCCGCGGAGAGGTCGGCACCGCACTCGTACGCCACGCGCTCCACGGCATCGGGCGTCTGCATCACCGCGATCGTGTGGGCGAAGCCGCGCAGGTAGAGCGGCAGCGATCCCGACGCGGCACTCGCGTGGAACCAGCGCCCGAGCTCCGCGGGATCGGTCGTCGGCAGGCCGTCGTACTTCAGGTCCTTCGCGAGCTCGACGATCGTCTGCGGCCGCAGGCCACCGTCGAGGTGGTCGTGGAGCAGCACCTTCGGCGCGGCTTTCAGGATCTCGAGCGGGAGCATGGCTGGCAATGATGCGCCGTACGTTCAGTTGTACGTTCTGTTGTACGATCCCCGCATGGCCATCGCGATGGTGAGCGTCGCCGATCTCCGTGCCCGTCTTGCCGAGCTGATCGAACAGCTCCGGACGGACCGCTCGCCGCTCTACGTGACCCAGCGGGGTCAAGCGCGCGCCGTACTCCTCGCCGTGGAGGACTACGACGGCCTGCTCGACCAGCTCGAGTATCTCGACGATTCGCTCGAAGCCCTGCGGGCCAAGGAGCGACGTGAGAGCGGGCGCGAGCGCAGCGAGCCGCTCGATGCCGTGATGCGGCAGCTGCGGAAGCGTGGCCGCGTACCGCGTTGAGGTCGCGACCCGCGCCCGGCGTGACCTCGAGCGCCTCGCGCCGTCGATCCTGGAGCGGATCTATCCGATCCTGACCGCCCTCGGCAGCGATCCGCGACCGTCCGGCAGCCAGAAGCTGGTCGGGCTCGAGGCGTATCGGATCCGCGTCGGCGACCACCGCGTCATCTACGAGATCGATGATGCGACGCGGATCGTCGTCGTGGTCCGGGTCCGCCATCGGCGAGAGGTGTACCGCACGCTGCGGTAGCCCCGCCTACGGTCGCGGCGTCGCGATCGCGGGCGCGCGCTGTCCGGTCGCGACCGCGAGCGCGATGCGGGTCGTCCGATCGACCGCGGCACGCATCTCCTCGTCGCTGATCCGGGTGAACGTGCCGTCGATGACCATGTCCGACACGAGCAGCAGGCAGCCGCCGCGCACGCCCTTCAGCGCGGCGACGGTGAAGAGCGCCGCGGCCTCCATCTCCACCGCCAGGACACCGCGCTTGGACCACCGCGCGTACTGGCCCTCGTCCGGGTTGTAGAAGAGGTCGCTCGACGCGACCGGGCCGATGTGCACCGGCTGGCCGATCGCCTCCGCCGCGTGGACCGCGGCGTGGCTCAGCTCCCAGCTCGCGGTGGGCGTGTGCGGCTCGTTACCGACCAGGTGCGTCGCGGTCGCGTCGGCCGACACGCCCGAGATCGCGACAATCGTGTCGCCGAGCTTTTGCCCGAGCTGGAGCCCGCCACACGTGCCGACCCGGATGAGCGTCTTCACGCCGAGCTGGATGAGCTCCTCGAACACGATGGTCGCGCCGGGGCTGCCCATGCCGGTGCCCTGGACCGACACGCGCGTCCCCTCGTACGTGCCGGTGTACCCGAGCAGGCCGCGCTCGCCGTTCACCTGCCGGCTGTCCGTGAAATAGGTCTCGGCGATGTACTTCGCGCGGAGCGGATCGCCGGGCAGGAGGCACGCTTCGGCGTAGTCGCCGGGCTGGGCGCGCAGGTGGATCGGCATTACTCCCCCTTGAACCTCTGCGAGTTGCCCATGTGCGGCCACACCCGCTCCATGGCGATCGAGAGCAGCTGCTTCGTGTGGTTGCGGTCGTGATGGATCCACTCCTCGAGCAGCCAGCGCACCTTCAGCTCGCCGGCCTTCGGATGCATGCCGCTCCGGTCGAGGTCCGCGGGCGTCAACGACTTCACGAGGCTCACCGAGTCGTGCCGCAGCCCCATGAATTCCATCCAGACGCTGTCGGTGACCCGCTCGCAATCGTTCCGCTGCTTCTCGACCGCGACCTGATCCCAGGCCTCGAGCTTCGGGTGGTCGTTGGCGAGGATGATCCGGATCCGGCCGGCGAAGCCGCGCTTCTCGGACTCGATGAGATGTCCGACCACCGCTCGGGCACACCATTCGCCGGGTGCGGGGTGCCAGCCGGCGTCGTCACCGAGCGCGGTGAGCTCCGCCTCGATGAGCCCGCAGGTGGACTCGAGGTACACCGCGACCTGGGCCGGCGTGAGCTCGGCCGTCACACGCGTGTGGCCGCGCGAGGGTCCATGCCCGCGACGATAGCCCAGCCCGACCGCGCGACCGTGCCGAACACGATGTCGTCGGGCCGCACCGGCACGCGGTTGAGCTCGCGGCCGGTCGCGGCGCGGATCGCGGCGACGATCGCGGGCGTGCTCGAGATGGTCGGCGGCTCGCCGACGCCCTTCGCCCCGTACGGCGCGTCCGGATGCGGGTGCTCGATGACGTCCGTGACGACCGGCGGCATGTCCAGCGCGGTCGGCAGCAGGTAATCGGTGAACGACGCGTTCTTCACCGCACCGTCCTTCAGGATGACCTCTTCCATCACCGCGAGGCCGAGGCCCTGCGCGATGCCACCCTCGAGCTGGCCGATGACCGCGACGGGGTTGATCGCCTTCCCCACGTCCTGCGCGGTCGCCACTTGCACGACCTTCACCAGGCCGGTGCCGGGATCGACGTCCACGCTCGCACGATGCGCGGCGAACAGGAACGCGACGTGGCCGTGGTTCTGGGTCACGTCGTTCAGCGACTCGGTCGGCTTGTGCCGGTAGGTGATGCGATGCTCGATCGGCGTATCGAGGAGCTGCTCGAGGCGGTCGCGCGGGATCCTCCGGTCGCGCGCGCGGCGATCGAGCTCGCCGTTCACGAGATCGCACGCGGCCTTCACCGCGGCACCGGTCATCCAGGTCTGGCGCGACGCCGAGCTCGATCCGGCGGAGCCGATCTGGGTGTCCGCGTTGTCCACGATCACACGCTCCAGGCCGAGCTCCGTGCGCGCGATCTGCAGCTGGATCGTCACGACGCCCTGCCCCACCTCCGCCGCGGCCGTGTGCACGTGCGCGATCGGTCCGTCTTTGTCGAGCTCGAGCCGCACGCGGGCGTCGCACGAGTCGTCGAAGCCATGCGAGTAGCAAACGTTCTTGAACCCCGCGGCGAAGCCGACGCCGCGCACGACGCCCTCGCCCCGGGTGAGGTTGCCCGCGCCGCCGGGCAGCTCGATGTCGGATGCGCGGGCGGCGGGCGGGAACGGCAGCGCGTTCGCGCGCCGGACGATCTCGCTGACCGGCTCGGACCCGACCACCGGCTGGCTCGTGATGATCTCGTCGCCGTCCTCGAGCGCGTTCTGCATCCGCAGCGCGACGGGATCGATCCCGAGCGTCGCCGCGAGCTTGTCCATCTGCGCCTCGTACGCGAAACAAGTCTGCACCGCGCCGAACCCGCGCATCGCGCCGGTCGGCGGATTGTTCGTGTACGCGCCGACGCTCCACACGTCGGCGTTCGGCACGCGGTACGGGCCGGCCGCGAAGCACGCGGCGTTCGCGATGACCGCGGGGCTCGACGACGCGTAGCCGCCGCCATCGAGGATGATCGACGCGCGCACGTACACGAGCGTCCCGTCTTTCTTCGCCCCGTGCGCGTAGAAGAGCCGCGCGGGGTGACGGTGGACATGGCCGTAGAACGATTCCTCGCGGCCGTAGGTCATGCGCACCGGCCGCTTCGTCGCGAGCGCGAGCAGACAGAGATGGATCTGCAGCGTGACATCCTCGCGCGCGCCGAACGCGCCGCCGACCCCGGCCATCACGAGGCGCACCTTCTCCTCGGGCAGGCCGAGGCACGGCGCGATCTGCCGCCGATCCTCGTGCAGCCACTGGGTCGCGATGTGGAGCGTCACGCCGCCGTCGTCGTCGGGGATCGCGAGGCCCGCTTCGGGTCCGAGCGCGGCCTGGTCCTGCATGCCCACCTCGTATTCGCCGGTCACCTCGACGTCGGCCCGCGCCCTCGGATCACCGTGCACGAGGTGGACCGCGTCGATGACGTTGCCGCGGTCGTGGATCGGCTGCGCGTCCGGCTGGAGCGCCGCGATCGGGTCGGTGATCGCCGGCAGCACGTCATACCTGACGGCGATGCGCTTCAGCGCGTCGCGCGCGGTCTGCGCGTCGTCGGCGGCGACGATCGCGACCGGGTCGCCGAGGAACCGGACCTTCGTGCGCGCGAGCGGGTACTGGTCGCTCTGCATGAGGCCATAGCGCTCCTCGTTCGGCAGATCCTCGTGGGTGAGGACTGCGCGCACGCCCGGGAGCGCCTTCGCCTGCGCGGTGTCGATCGAGACGATCCGCGCGTGCGGGTGCGGGCTGCGCAGCGTCGCGCCGTGGAGCATCCCCTGGGTCCAGAGGTCGCTCGCGTAGGTGAACTGGCCCTTCACCTTCGGTGGTCCATCGGGCCGCTGGACCGACTCGCCGACGGTCCCGCGGACCCGCGTCCGGGTGAGCGTCATGACCGCGCACCCTTCGCGACCGCGTGGACGGCCTCGAGGATCTTCCCGTAGCCGGTGCAGCGGCAGATGTTGCCCGAGAGGGCCTCGCGGATCTCGGCGTCGGTCGGCTCCGGGTTCCGCTTGAGCAGCGCGTTCGCGGCGACGATCAATCCCGGCGTGCAGAAGCCGCACTGCACCGCGCCCGCGGCGAGGAACGCCCGCTGCAGTGGATGGAGCGTTCCCCCTTCTGACAGCGCCTCGACCGTCTCCACCTGCTTATCGGCGCAGGCGGCGGCGAGCACGAGGCAGCCGCAGACGAGCGCGCCGTCCAGCAGCACGGAGCACGAGCCGCACTCTCCGTGCTCGCAGGCGTTCTTGCTCCCCGGCAGCTCGAGCTCCTCGCGCAGGAATGACAGGAGCGACTCGCCGTCGCGCGCTTCCCCCGCGCGCCGCGCGCCGTTGACGCTGAGCTCGACCCGCATCAGGCGATGCGCGCCACGCGCGCGAGCGCGCGGGCGCCCATGACCGCGAGCACGTGGCGGCGGTACGCGGCGGTGCCGCGCACGTCGTCGATCGGCCGCGCCGCGGCCGCGACCTTGGCGCCGAACTCGGCGCACGCCGCGTCGCTCGGCGCGAACGGCCGCCAGCCGGCCTCCTCGAGCAGACCGGCCGCGAACGACTCGGCCTCCGGCGCCCGGAGGATCGTCGGCCCGCACGAGCCGAGCCCGGTGCCGACGCGCCTGCGTGCGCGGTCGACGACAAGCGCGAGACCGGCGACGGCGATGACCATCGCGTTCCGCGTGCCGACCTTCATGAAGATCTGTGCCGGACCGGCGTCGTCCCATTCGACCGCGACCACGAGCTCGTCGCGCGCGCGAACGTTCTTCTTCGGGCCGGTCATGAAATCGGCGAACCGCACGGCCCGCGATCCGCGCTCCGAACGCAGGTGGACCTTCGCATCGAGCGCGGCGAGCACCGGGAGCGCGTCCCCTGCGGGAGAGGACGTGGCGACGTTGCCGCCGATGGTCGCGGCGTTGCGGATCTGCGGCGAGCCGACGGTCCGGGCGGCCTCGCGCAGCGCGACCGAGCCGCAGTCGCGTTCGAGCATCGTCGTGAACGTCACGCCCGCTCCCATCGTGACCGTGCCGTTCAGCGAAAGGCCGCGCAGCTCGGGGACCCGATCGATCGCGATCATGGCCTCGGGCCGCTTCCGGCCGAAGTTGATCTCGACCATGATGTCGGTCCCGCCGTTGATGAGCTCGGCCTCCGGACGGTCCGCGAGGAGCGCGAGCGCGCCGTCGAGGTCGCGCGCGATGTCGACGTTCACTGGTGGTGGACTATAGGGAGCGTGCAACGCGTCAACATCCCGCTCGGGGCCGCATCGGTCATCACCGACGAGGGTGGTCGCGTCCTCCTGGTCCCTCACACCTACGGCGAGCGGAACTGGGAGATCCCCGGCGGCGTGCTCGAGGCGCACGAGTCGGCGCAGGCGGCCGCGCTGCGAGAGGCGCGCGAGGAGACCGGCGTGATCCTCGAGATCGACCGCATGACCGGCGTGTACTGGGAGCCGCTATGGGGCTCGACCGGCGGGCATCACTTCGTATTTCGCGCGCGGATCACCGACGGCTCGCCGGAGCCGGCCGTGACGGACGCTGCCGAGATCAGCGAGCTCGGCTGGTTCGCCCGCGATGCGCTCCCCCGGCCGATGAGCGACTTCACGATCCGGCGCATCGACGATGCGCTCGCCGGAGGTCTGCGTGACCTGACGCCGATACCGCCTCGGACGTGGCTGCGCTAGCGCGCGAGGTCGAAAAAGGCCCGCAGCCCATCGATGATCCCGGGGATCCACACGACGACGAACGCGATCAGCACGAGCAGCGCGACCAGGCGGAACATCGGGCTGCGGCCGCGCTGGTGCGGCTCCGCATCGGCAAGCAGCTCGCGCGCGCGATCG
>DASYXA010000030.1:0-4307 GCA_035935465.1 Candidatus Limnocylindria bacterium
GATGTAGTTCGCGTTGTGCGACTCGATGTCGCGCGTGTTCATGACGCTCCGCTTGAGGACGAGGTCGCGGAACCCGGGCGCGAAGCGCTCGAGCTGCGCCTCGATGCGCGCGGTCATGTCGACCGTCGAGCCGCTGGGCACGTGGCAGTACGTCCAGAGGGTGTGCATCCCGAGCGGCGCGCGCGTGGGGTCGAACAGGCTCTGCTGCGCGACGAGGACGAACGGCCGCTCGGGGTGCTCGCCGCGCGCGACCTGCTTCTCCCCCGCCGCGATCTCCTCGAGCGTGCCGCCCAGGTGCACCGTCCCCGCCCGCCGGCAGGCCTCCGCGCGCCAGGGCACCGGACCGGCGAGCGCGTAGTCGACCTTGAACACGCCCGGACCGTACCGGTAGCCGCGTAGCACGCGGCGGTAGGTCGTGTTCAGCTTGTCGCCGGCGATGCGCTCGACCGCCCGCGGTGTGGTGTCGAACACGTACGCGCGCGCCTTCCCCAGCTGCGCCCACACGTCGATGCGATCGCCCGTGCGGATCTCGCCGCCGAGCGCGCGGAGGTATGACGCGAGCGCGTCCGCGATCTTCTGCGAGCCGCCGCGCGGCATCGGCCACCCGACGGCGTGCGCGGAGATCCCGAGCATGAGCGCGAACGCCGTCGTGAACGGGGCGTCGAGCGGGAGGAACGAATGCGCGCCGAGGCCGGCGAGGAGCGCGCGGGCATTCGGCGTCGAGAACAGCCGCGCTGTCGTCGTGACCGGGAGCATCGCCGGTACGCCGAACCGCGCGAGCAGGAACGGATGGCGGGGGATGTGGAGCATCGGCCGCATGGTCTCGCCGATGAGGTCCTCCCACCGCGGCACGAGGGACCCGAACAGGCGGCGGTACGCACCGCCGTCGGCGCCGAGGCCCCGGACGGTCTCATCGAGCGAGCGATGGAGCACCGCCGCCGTGCCGTCGTCGAGCGGATGCGCGAGCGGCGCCCCGGGATGGACCCACTCGAGGCCGTGCTCCTTCAGCGGGAGCGTGCGGAAGTAGGGCGAGCCGGCGCCGAGCGGATGGATCGCCGAGCAGAGGTCGTGGAGGAAGCCGGGGAGCGTGAGCGCCGCGCTGCGGGTGCCGCCGCCGATGGTCGGCTCGGCCTCGTGGACCCGGACCGATCGTCCGGCGCGCGCCAGCTCGATGGCCGCGGCGAGCCCGTTCGGCCCGCTCCCGATGATCGCCGCGTCGATGCTCACGCCGCGAGGCTAGCGGTCAGGACGCCCGGAGCGGATCGACCCACCTGACCCCGGCGAAACGGGAGAAGTCCGAGTCCGACGAGCAGAGCTCGGCGCCGTGCTCGATCGAAAGCGCGGCCAGGTGCGCATCGGTCGTCAGATTGCCGGCGGTGCCGAGCGGCCCGATGAGCTCGCGCAGGACGGCGGAGTGCCGCTCGGTCGGATGGACCACCGTGGAGCAGGGGTGCGCGAGCCATCCGTCCACGATGTCGAAGGCCACCGCCGGCGCGAGCGGCTCCTCGAACACCCGGGGATTCGTGCTGAGCCTGACGAACCCGAGCAGCACCGCCCACGCGAACGCGAAGGTCTCGGTCCCGGAGAGGCGCTCCTCTAGCCAGCGCCGGGCCGCGCGGTGCCGCGGAGCGGACGAGTCGACCGCGTAGAGCAGCAGGTTGAGGTCGGTGAGCTTCACTTGCGCACCTCGAGCTTGCGGATGATCCCCTCGTCCTCCAAGGCCCCGGCCAGCTGCAGGGCCTTGTCGAGGTCGATCCCCGGTCGCAGTCCGAGCCGGCGGGCGGGCAGGCGGTACGGCCGGGCGGTCCCGGCGCGCTCGCCCAGCCCGGCGCGCAGCGTCGTGTTGAGGGCATCGGTGAACGTGATCCCGCGCTCCCGCGCGATCTTGCGGAGCTTGGGCGCGAGATCCGGGTCGATGGCGACGGTGGTCCGCATGTAGGCATCGTAGCATCACGCAGCGAAGCAGCAGTATGCGTCACGCGGGACGGTCGCCCGCGCGGCTCGCTCCAGAACGATCAGGCGGCCCTTCGCGCGCAGGGCCGCACGGACGGGTCGATGCGGCACCTGAAGCGCGCGGTGCGGCTCTGTTCGGACATCGGTGAGGCTGGGACGACGGAGCCGGAGGTGTGGAAGCTCGTCGCCTGGTAGGCAAGCCGGTGCCGCACATGCTGATGTGCGACCAGCGGCCACGGGCCTCGCGACGGCGTACTTCCGGCTCTATCTGCTCGACTCGCTGGGCACCGCGCCGGCCCGTCCGGCGTCGCTGCTGGCGCGCGTCGCGGCCGAGAAGCTGCCGTTCGCGACCGGCGCGTTCAGCCGCGCGCTCCAATCGCTGCTGGAAGGAGGGCACCTGGTGCCCGCGCGCGACGGGATGGTGGCCCTCACCGCCCTCGGAGCCGCGGAGCGGATGGTCGAGCGGGAACGGTGGACCGCGGTCATGCCGAGCGTCATGCGCCTGCTGGGCGACATCGCGCCGCGGCCCGCGCCGGTCGTCGCGGAAGCCGTCCCGCTCTATCGGGCCAAGGTCGCCGACGCGTACGCCGAGCGCGTGCTCGTGGCGTACGTGCGCGATCGCGTCGCGTCGGCGCGCGAGGGCGGCCGGCCGTTCTGCGCCGTGCTGGTCGCGATCGGCATCGAGCACCCGAACGAGGCGACGCGCCGGGCGATGGTCCACCGCGCGATCCGCGCGTCGCTCGGCGGCGCGACCACGCTCTTCGGCGGCGACGTCACCGCGTTCCGCTACGGCGACGAGGGCATCGCGCTCGTGGCGCCGCGGCCGGAGCACCTGCAGCTCGCGACCCTGTCGCGCGCGCGGATCGACGAGCTCGTGCGCTCGATGACCTCGAGCGTGCGGGCCTTCGGCGGCGCGCGCTGGCATGTCCATGCCGGCGGCGCCACGTGGACCGTCGAGATCGGCACGACCGGCGCGCTCCTGCGCCTGGCCGAGGATGCGCTCCGGGCGGACGGCGAGGCAACGACGGCTGCGTAGTCCGGCGGACTACACTCGGTCGATGCCCGCAAAGCGGCGCACGCCTGCGCCCGGTTCACCGCTGAACTTCCGCATGCCTCGGGAGCTTCGCGCGCGCCTTCGTCGCTTTGCGGATGCAAGGAGCATTGGAGAATCCGACGCACTCCGACTCATCGTGTCGGAATACTTGAACGAGATCGTGAGCGTCCGGGAGCTCGAGGCGGCCGAGCGCTGGCAGTTCAAGCAGGCGTACGCGACGTTCAAGCGTGACATCGCAGGCAAGGAGAAGACCGTGCCCTGGTCAGACATCGAGCGTGTCTTCACCGACGCTCTTGCGGAACGAAAGACCGGGCGCCGTTAGCGGTTGGCGCGGGTCGAGTTCGGTGAAGCGTTCCTGGCGGATGTGCGCGAACAGACCGACCACCTCGTGGCGGCGGAAGAGTGGTCGCGCGTCGAGCGTCTCTCGGAGGACCTCGTAGCCTTATCGATGCGCCTCGCGCGGTTTCCGGACCTCGGTCGGCAGCTGGCGAGCGACCGCGGCCGAACGATGCGGCGGATCGCGGTGGGCCGCCTCCCCTACTTGACCTGGTACCGGTACGACTCCAGGAACGACGGGGTCATCCGGCTCTCACGTCTGTTCCACGCCCATCAGCGCACGCCGAGACCACGAGTCTTCTAGCCTGCCCGCGATGGCCGCGCCGACCCTCTCCGAGCAGGTCACGAAGCTCTACGACCTCATCGCGGGCTATCACGCGACGCACCTCCTGGAAGTCGGCCGAGCGCTCGGCGTGTGGGAGTCGATCACGGCGCGGCCGGGGATCACGTCCGACGCGCTCGCGGCGCAGCTCGGGACGGATCGCTTCTATACCGACGTGCTCGTTCGGACGGCGTTCGCGTTCGAGCTCGTCGATCGCGACGGCGATGGCTGGCGCATGGCGGCGCACTTCGACCAGATCCTCGGCACGCCGAGCGCGACGTTCTACCTCGGCGGAGCGGCGCGGACGCACCAGGTGGTCGCCCAGGACTACACGAGCTACCCCGAGCGCTTCCGCACCGGTGCCCGCGTGCCGTACCAGGCCCACGGCAAGGAGTTCATGGCGGTCGTGGCAAGCGGACTCCAGGCCCTGCCGCGGATCTTCACCGACCTCGTGCTCCCGCAGCTGCCGACGCTGCAGGCCCGGCTCGAAGCCGGTGCGCGCGTGCTCGACGTCGGCTGCGGCGGTGGCTGGGCGCTCGTGCAGCTCGCCGAGCGGTTCCCCAAGGTGACCTGCGTCGGCGTGGACAACGAGCCGTACTCGATCGAGCTCGCGAACGCGCTCATCGCCGAGCGCAAGCTCGC
>DASYXA010000031.1:0-7985 GCA_035935465.1 Candidatus Limnocylindria bacterium
GGCGGCCACCGCCACCGCGCCGTTCGATGCGGCCGCGCGCGCCGAGTCGATCGTCACGCGGTACGAGCCGGGCAGCACGTCGACGAAGCCGAACCAGCCGGAGCCGTCGGTGGTCCGCTGCGCGATCACGTTGCCGTTGCCGTCGGTGAGCGTGACCGCCGCCTGGGCGATCGGCGCGCCGGCCGCGTCGAGCGCCGTGCCACGGAGCTGGCCGAACGACGGCTGGTCCTTCCACGGCATGGCGGGTACGGTCGCGGACGAGGCGAAGACCGCGGGGGTCACGGGGTCATACGGGCTCACCTGGGTGAGTCCCCGGAGCAGCTCGGTGCGGCTCGCCGCGCCGGATCGCGTGCCGGCGGCGGTCATCGTGTCGGGCGTGCGATACGAGTAGCCGGCCCAGCCCGCCGACGGCGCGCCCGCGGTGCTGGCGGCGACGGCGGCGCGCGCCTGCCGGACGCTCGAGGCGATGTCGTTGAGGTAGAGTGCCGAGCCGATCGCGCTCGCGCGCAGGAACTGGTTGTCCTTCGCGAAGTCGGACCACTGCGCGTACCAGCTCCGCTGGCTCGCGTCGGTGTCGCGCTTGTAGTTCATCACGATGTTGAGGTCGAGGATCCCCTCGCGCAGCCAGCCGACCCAGTCCTGCAGCACCTCGGCGTACGTGCGCGTGTTGCTCCAGCCGCCGACGCTCTGCGGCCCCGAGCCGTAGCTGATCGTGTCGGCGCTGATCCGGATGCTCGGCCGGATCGCGTAGGTCTCGAGGTAGATCTTGCGCACGATGTTGGTGACCTGGTCGCGCCGCCACTGCGTCCACGCCGGATCGGTGTTCGCCGGGCGGTCGGTCCGGCCCGTGGCGGCCTGGAACCGCGCGATGGCGGTCGGGTTGTAGCCCCACGACGGGACATTCGTGCCGAGATTCCCGTCGGGGTAGCGGATCCGGTCGAGGTTGATGCCGTCGACGTTGTACGCGGACGCGATGCTCGTCGCCATGTTCACGATGTACTGCGCGGCGTCGGGATGGCCGGGGTCGATGAAGTACTCGTCGTTCAGGTGCGAGGCGCCGTCGGAGCGATAGTCGATCCAGTTCGCGGCGCCGGTCGCCGACGGGCCGTGCTGGTTGTACGCGTGGGCCGGATCGGTCGGCGCGGCCGGGCCCTGCCAGATGCCGGTCGTGATGATCCAGGCGTGGACCTGGATGCCCTGGGCGTGCGCCGCGTCGATGAGCGACTCGAGGGGATCGAACGGCGCCGGCGAGACGCCGGCGATCGCCGTGCGCGGCAGGCTCGAGCGGTTGCAGAGGCAGTCGCCGCGCCGCACGACCTGCGCGACGATCGCGTTGAAGTTCGCGGCCTTCACATCGGCGACCAGCTGGTCGATCTGGGCCTGGGTGTAGAGGCCGTCGCCGAACGCATCGACCCAGTACGCGCGCAGCTGGCCACCCGGGGCGGCCAGCGGTGCCGCGCCGCTGCCCGCGATCGCGCCGGCCGCGCGCGCGGGCGTCGCGCAGGCGAGCGCGACGAGGAGGACCGCGAGCGCGCGGGCGAGCCAGCGGGCCATCAGCGGAGGTACCCGGCCTTGTAGGACTCGAACCGCGCGTAGAACGCGTCGGTCGTCTCACCGAATGCCTGCGCGAACGCGGCGTGCCACTCGACCCCCCGGCCGACGGCCTCGCACCACGAGCGCAGCGGCAGCGGCCCGTTCGCCGCCAGCAGCCGGTCGACCGCGAGGTACGCGACGCTGTACGGGTTCGCGCTGTCGTTCCACTGCGTCTCGAGCTGGGCCAGCGTCGGATGGGTCGTCGCCGTGCTGAGCTGGCGCCTGGTGAACGTGTCCAGGTTGGCCTGCGGGATGAGCCCCGCCGCGGCGAGCGAGCGGTACGCGAGCGACTCGGCCATCCCCTCGGACAGCCAGCGCGGACCGAGCATGCAGGCGTTACCGCCGAGCTCGCCCTGCCACACGTGCACGTACTCGTGCGCGGCGAGCTCCGTGCGCTCGGTATCCGCGGTCCAGGTGTCCGCCGCCGCAGCGCGGGGGCTCACCCACTCGCTGTTCCCGGTGACGATGGCGATGCCGTCGAGCTGCGCGAGGCAGCAGTACGTCGCCGCGCCGGTGTCGATCCGGGTGGTCGCGGTGCGCGAGCGATCGCCGCCGACCGAACGCCCGAGGAACGCGCTCACCCGAGCGATGCCCTCGTGCACGTCGGCGATCGACTGCGCGTCGACGCCTGGGCCGACGGCGAAGTACATCCCGCGCGGGTCGCCGGGCGTCGCGGCCGCGGCGCTGCCGTCGGCGTTGAGGACCGTGATCTGCCAGAACACCCCGTAGTCCTCCAGCCACTGGGCGCCCTCGACCAGCGGCCGGATCGCGACCCGATACGTGCCCGGGGTCCCCGGCGCCTGCACCGTGAACTGGAACCAGGCCACCTGGCCCGGCCCCACGTACGCCGCGGGCTGCACGGCCGGCCGGTCGTAGCGCGGCCACCCGGTGGCCGGTGACCCGAGCGCGCCGTCGCCGCCGACGATCGAGGGCGCGTCCTTGCCCGGATCGCTCGCCGCGGTCCCGAGGTACGCGACCTCACCCATCCGCCCGGCCACCCAGCCCCGCGAACCGGAGTTGTAGTACGCGACCGTCGCGGTCATCCGATCGCCGGGGCAGAGCGACATGTAGCCGGACTGGCCGTACCAGGCGGCGTGGAATCCGGGGATGCCGGCCGGGACGCTCGCCGGCGGCGGTACGCCCGGACCGACCGAGGAAGCGCATGCGGCTGCGTGTGCCGGGCGGCCAAGCGCCAGCCCGGACGCGATCATCAGCAGCGCCGCCATCCCGATCCGCACTGCTTCGGTCAACTCCGCGCGCGGCCGGGCGTGACGCCTCAGCCCGAGATCGCTTCCGCCAGCACCTCGGCGACATGGCGCACGGCGAAGCGGTCGTGCCCGGCCTCGGCCGCCCCGCGCAGGTGCAGCAGGCAGCCCGGATTGTCGGTGACCAGGACCGGCGCGCCGGTCGCGCGTACGTTGTCGAGCTTGCGCTCCGCGATGTGCCGCGCGAGTGCCGGATGATCGATCGACGTCGAGCCGCCGAACCCGCAGCAGACCCCCCGCTCCGCGAGCTCGAGCACCCTGACGCCGGCCCGCCCGAGCAGCCGCGTCCCCGCGTCACCGGAGCCCATGACGTTCGTCGTCTGACAGAACGAGTGCACGGTGACGCTCGGGACGCCGTCCGTGAGCGGGACCTGCGCGGGATCGGCGACCCGATCGAGGAACGTGAGGAGATCGAGCGTCCGTGACGCGATGCGTTCCGCGCGGGCCCGCCACCCCGGCTCGCCGGCTAGGAGCTCGGCGTACTCGTGCGCGATCGCGATGGCGCAGCTCGCCCCGGCGCTCACGATCCAGTCGGCCTGCACGGCCTCGAGCGCCGCGATCGTCTGCTTGGCCATCCGTCGCGCGGTGGCGCGGTCGCCGGCATCGAACGGCGGCAGGCCGCAGCAGTGCTGGCCCGCGGGCACGATCACCCGCGCGCCGCAGGCGCGCAGCAGCTCGATCGCCGCGCCTGCCTGCTCGGGAGCGAAGCGGTCGGTGATGCATTGGAGGAAGTACGCGACCGTCAGCCCGCGCGCGCCGCTCGCGACCCAGGGCCCGCGCTCGAGCGGCTCGAGCGTCCGCCCGATGAGGGTGTCGCGGGCCGGTCGCGGCGCGAGCGCCGGTACCCGCCGCCAGCGCAGCGCCGCCGGCAGCGGCAGGCGCAGCGACGCGCCGCGCCGCAGCGGCCGCTGCAGGGTCGACGCGGCCCGCATGACCGCGTCGAAGAGCCGCGGCCGCGACCAGATCGCGAATGCGACGCGCTTGCCGAGCGGGAGGCCGTTCGCCTCGACGCCCTTCGCCCGCACCCGCAGGATCTGCTGCGGCAGCGGGATGTCGACCGGGCAGACCGTCGCGCAGGCGTTGCAGCTCACGCAGAGGCTCTGCGGCCCGGCCGCGTGCTCGAGGCCGTGGTGCGCCGCGGTGTTCACGAGCCCGATCGGGCCGGAGTAGATGTAGCCAAACACGTGGCCGCCGACGACCTGGTACGAGGGACAGACGTCGGCGCAGGCCGCGCAGCGGATGCAGCGCAGCACGTCGCGGAAGCCGGGATCGTCGTGCAAGGCCGTCCGGCCGTTGTCCACGAGCACGAGGTGGATCTCGCGATCGCCGTCAACGCCGGTGATGAAGCTCGTGTAGCTCGTGATCTCCTGCGCGGTCGCGCTCCGCGCGAGCAGCCGCAGCTGCGATGCCGCGTCGGCGAACGTCGGCACGAGCTTCTCCCACCCCGCGATGACGATGAGCGTCTTCGGGAGCGTGCTCACCAGATCGCCGTTGCCCTCGTTCGTCACGAGCATCACCGTGCCGGTGTCGGCGATGAGGGCGTTCGCGCCGATCAGGCCGGCGCCCGCGGTCAGGAAGACCCGCCGCAGCTCGGCGCGCGCGAGCCGGACCATCTCGCCGATGTCGTCCGGGTCCACCGCCCGGCCGGTCTCGGCCTCGAACAGCGTCGCGACCTGCTGGCGGCTCTTGTGGATCGCCGGCATCACCATGTGGCTCGGCGTCTCATGCGCGAGCTGGATGATCCATTCGCCCAGATCCGTCTCGACGACCGTGATCCCGGCCGCTTCGAGGTGCTGGTTGAGGAAGACCTCCTCGGCGACCATCGACTTGCCCTTCGCGAAGAGCGTGACGCCGCGCTCGCGCAGCAGGCGGAGCACGATGTCGCGCGCATCGTCCGCGGTCGTCGCGGCGTGGACCACGCCGCCGCGGGCGGTGAACGCGGCGCTGAACCGCGCGCGCGCGGACAGCGGATCGGCCAGCACCCCGTCCTTCGCCGCGACGAGCCGCGCCTTCGCCTCGGCGAACGACGTCCCGGTCGCGCCGAGCGAGGGCCCCTCGGCCTCGAGGCGGGCGAACGCCGCGTCGCGGGTGAGCCGCCAGGCCCGCTGGAACGCAAGCAGGTTGCGCTTGAGCCGCGAGTCCGCGAGCGCGCGCCGGTAGCGCTCGCCGAACGGCGCGATCATCCGACCAGCACCACGTGCAGCTCGCGCGGGCCGTGCACGCCGACGGTGAGCGCGCGCTCGATGTCGGCGGTCCGGCTCGGGCCGGTCATCAGGGTCACGTACGGCCGGCCCGCGCGGACGAGGGCATCGATCCGCGCGAGCGCCTGGTCCAAGGTCGCGACGATCTCGGCCGCCGGGACGAGGAGCCAGAGCCGCTCGGACAGCAGCGCCTGGCCACGCTCCGCCCGCGGCAGCGCGACCGCGACGGATCCGGTCTCGGCGACGGCGAACAGCGCGTCGGCGACGCGGTCGCCCTCGTCGTGCCCCGCTGCGGACCGGGCGTGATCGGCGTCTGGCTCGAAGGTCACGACCGCGCCGACGGCGACGGCCTTCCGGGCGAAGTGCGCGGACCGATCCTGCATCAGGTCGCGCGCTCGAACCGGTCCGTCTTCTCGTTCCAGCTGAACAGCAGCTTCGCGTCGGGGCGGCCGTCCGTCACGCCGCGGATCGCGTGGACCGTGCTGACCACGCGGCGCGTCGGCCGCTCCCACTCGCCGAGCGAGCGGAGGTATACGACGAGCGCGATGCGCGCGGCGTGCGCGTCCGGGACGCCGCAGCCTCGACAGATGATCGCGAACGCCTCAGCGGGGTCCGGCGCGTGGAGCGCGGTCGCGAGCGCGGCGCCCTGGGCGATCCCGTTGAACGCCCGGCGCACCGGATCGCCCCACACGTAGCCCGTCGACCAGGCGCCGCGGCTGATCTCCGGCACGATGAGGTACCCGTCCGCCGCCTTCGCGACCAGGGCATCGACATCGTCGCCGTCGGAGCCGAGGGTCAGCACGGGCTTCGACTGCTCGGCGAGCATCGCGCGCATCGTCGTGGTCTTGCCGGCCAGGCGCGGCACGGCCATCACGAGGAAGCTCCGGTGCGCTCGCGCCGTCTCGCGCAGCAGGTCGGCGATCTCCTGCGACATCGTCCCGTTCGCCACCTGGTCCGCGAGCCGGATCCGCTGCTCCACGCACGGAACACTACCCACCGCAGGAATGCACTGCGCCCGCCTCAGGGGCGGGCGCAGTCGGTCAAGGAGGGAGTGGGCGTGTCGAAGCTAGCGGCCGGGCAGCTCGACCTTGTCGACCCGCGCCGTGATCCGCGCGCTGAGCCCGGCCTCGATCGTCGCGGCCTGGGCGGCGGTGATCGTGCCGTTGGTCTTGGCCTGCTCGACCTTCGCCGTCGCGTCGGCGACCAGCGCGGAGATCAAGCCGTCCCGCGACTTGCCGGGTGTCGCGTTGGCGATCGCCGCGAGCGACTGCCCGGCGTCGGTCTTCGTCTCGAGATCCGCGACCGTCGTGCCGAGGTACGTCGCGGCCGCTTGGTCCGCGTCACCGGCGAGGCCACGCGGCCCCGGGGCGTGGGGTCCGCCCTTGCCGCGGCCGCCCGGGAAGGCGGTGCCCTTCTGGTCGACGAAGGTGCCGATCGCCTGCTGCTCGGCGGCGACGAGGGCGGCGATGAGTCCGTCGCGCGTCTTGCCGTTGGCGACGGCGATGTCGGCGAGGCTCTTGCCCGACGCGAGCTGTGTCCGCAGGTCCGCGGCGGTGATCCCGATGTAGGCCGCCGCGGCCGCCATCAGATCCGCGCCGCCTCGCGGGCCGTTGTCGGCGAGCGCGCCGGGATCCGTCCCGAGCTGCGCCGCGAGCCGGTACGCGCCCGACGGCTGCGCCGCGGCCGCGGTCGCGGAGGTCCAGAGGATCCCCGCGCTGGCGATACCGCCCGAGAGCACGAGCGCCACGCCGGTCGCGATGAGCGCTCGTTCGATGTTCCGCATCTCATTCCGTTCACGCACTGCGCGGCGTTCGCAAGCCACACTCGCGCTCGCGCGGAGCCGGGTCATGAGAGGGCCATAAGAAAGGACAGCCAGGCCCGCGCTCTTACCCTGTTCTTAGGCCCGCGTTCCTAGAATCGCGGGCAATGAACGTCCTCCTGGTCGAGGACGATCCCGCGGGACGCGGCGCGGTGGAGCGGGCGCTCCGCCACGCCGGGCACGAGCCGGCACTCGCCACGGACGGGGTCCGGGCGCTCCAGCAGGTGACGGCCGTCCCGTACGACGCGGTGATCCTCGACCTCGGCCTCCCCGGTCTCGACGGCCTCGAGGTCTGCCGTCGCCTCCGCGCAGCCGGCAATGCGGTGCCGGTGCTCATGCTCACCGCGCGCGCCGCGGTCGCCGAGCGTGTCTCGGGCCTCGACGCCGGCGCCGACGACTACCTCGTGAAGCCGTTCGCGCTCGACGAGCTCCTGGCCCGCCTTCGCGCGCTCGAACGGCGCGCGCCCGGGGGCCAGCAGCGTGGCGAGCTCCGGTTCGGGGACCTCGTCATCGATCGCGACGCGATGACCTGCCGGCGCGGCGACCGCGAGATCCAGCTGTCGCGCACCGAGTACCAGCTGCTCGAGCTCCTGATGGCGAACCAGGGCAAGGTCCTGAGCCGCGACGTGATCTTCGACAAGGTCTGGGGCTACGACTTCGGGCCGGAATCGAACTCGCTCGACGTGTACGTCGGCTACCTGCGCCGCAAGCTCGAGGCCGACGGCGAGCCGCGGATCATCCACACCGTGCGCGGCGTCGGCTACGTGATGCGCGAGGCGCCGTGACCTTCCGCCTGCGCCTCACCCTCCTCGCCGCCGGCGCGGTGGCCGTCGCCGTCGTCGGCGCGGCGGTCCTGATCTACGTCATCGTGCAGCAGCAGCTCGTCCACCAGATCGACCAGAGCCTCACCGTCGCATCGGCGGCCGCGCGCGAGAACGGACCGCGCATCGAGCCGCGCGGCGGTCCGCGCTTCCCGCCGCTCAGCGACCGCAACACGTCGACCGGCCGCTCGGACATCGTGGCCCAGAGCATCGACCAGTCGGGACGGGTCATCCGCGCCGACTTGAACCAGCCCGATCCGGCCCTGGCCGCCCCGCCGGCGCGCGA
>DASYXA010000032.1:0-7888 GCA_035935465.1 Candidatus Limnocylindria bacterium
CCGCGAGCTCGTGCGCGGAGCGCTCGGCGCTCGCCGCCAGCAGGGCAGGCATGGAACCCTGCTCGGTCACGGCGAAGCGGACGTCGCAGCCGCCGTAGCGGCACGGGAATCCACCAGAGCGCATCCGGTCACATCCTTCGGGCGGCGCTGCACCCGTCAGGGACGACCGTAACATGCGCACGCCGGCGTTCCTGCAAACCCGCGTCGAGCGCCTCGAGCGAGCGAGCGATGTGCCGGGGATCATCGCGGTCCTCGCGGACCGCACTGAGAAGACGTATGAGCGCGCGCACGCGGCGAAGGCGCTCGCGGACCTTACCGGCCGGCTCGGCGACGATCGCGCCGCAGCGGTCGCCGTCCTGCTGCAGGCCGCCGACGAGCCCACCGCGGTCCGCAGGTGGGCCCTGCTCGCGCTGGCGGAGCTGCACGAGGCATCCGCCCTCCCCGCGTTCCAGCGGGCGGCGCACGACGGCGACTGGATGGTCCGGATCTTCGCGGCGCACGGGTTCGACCGGCTGCGGTCCCACGACTCGCTCGTCGAGGTGATCGGCCTGCTCGCCGACCGCGAGTCCGGAGTCCGCGAAGCCGCCGCGGCGGCGCTCGCGAGCATCGGGGACGGACGCGTCCGGCCGCTCCTCGAGCGCGCCGCTGTCACGGACCCCTATCCGTGGGTCCGCGAGGCGGCGCGCGACGCCTTGGCGGTCCTGGGACGCTCTAGCGGACTGCCGCCGGCAGCTTGAAGTCGGCGTCGGTGACCGTCGTGCTGAACGCGGTCGCTTCCATCACGACGGTCGAGCCCTGCGAGTTGATCGTCGTCTTGAGCGGGACGCCGGCAGCCGAGTAGCACGTGCTCACGTCGCCGAACGCACCGCCCGCGAGCGCCTTCACCGTGTAGCACTGCGCCTGCTGACCGGCGATCGATTGGCTGCCGGTGAACGCGGCGTTGAACTTCGTCGGGTCGCCCTGGAGCTGCAGGGCGAAGTCGGCGGCCGGGTTCTGGCCGAGAGCCGCCTGGTCCGCGCTCTTCTGGCAGAACCCTTGGCCGCCGGCGCTGGTGCACACGTACGTCCCGTCGACGAGCGAGTAGACCGAGAAGACCGCGCTCGGACCCGCGGAGAAGTCGAACCGCGAGCTCGGGGCCTTGTAGTACCAGGTCTGCTCCGACGTGGTGGTCTGCCCGCCCGCAGTGACCGTCCACTTGTACGTCGCCTTGTAGGTCGTGGCCTTGCCGGCCTTGAGGACGTCGGCGATGTTCGGTCCGGCCGACGCTGCCGGCGGTGCGGAGGTCGCCGCCACCTGGGTCGACGCCCCGACGTTCGCGCCGGCCGTCGTGGCCGTGGCGGCGGATGGCGCGGCCGCGCCACCGCACGCGGCCAGCGCTATCGCGGAGGCCGCGAGACCGATCAGCAGTCGCGACATTCGAGCACCCTCGCCTTCGGCGGGAAGCCTAGCCCATGGCCCTCCACCTGCCGGGTAGGTAGGCGATCGTGGCCGCGACGACACCGCCGACCGCCGATCGCAGCTACACCGATCCAGGCCCGACACTGAGCGAACCTTTGGCACGTGCCGCCGATGCCAATGAGGTCCTGCGCTCACATGGCTGTGACGCTCGCGCGTTCAACGTCACCGGCCACCCGTGCCGCCGAGCGGCGCACCCCGGCGTGTTCCCGCCGCGCCCGAGGCCTGACCGGCTGCGGCAAGATCGGACACCGCGACCGTCTCGGTCGCCGACCGCAGCGGGTATCCGATGTGGATCTGGATCGACCGTCGTTTGCCTGAACCCGGCGTCGTCATTAACACGGCGTCGTCACTGCGTGGGGTGTCAACGTGGGAGCGCACACCGTCCAGTCATCCCCTTCCGGTGAGGCCGGTTTCAGTTGACGGCGTGCCTAGTGTGGTCGCGTGACGATGGCCTGGCGGCCGATCGGCGGTGTCCTTGGGATCGCCGTGCTTGCTGCGAGCACGGCTTGCAACGCCGGTCAGCCGTCGCAAGGCGCACCATCGGCGCCGCCGATCCTGGACGCGGTGACCTTCAGACCCGAGCAGGTCATCCTGCCGCCGGAAGAGTTCCCGCTGAACGGCTACAGCGTCGACATGGACGAGCGAGCTGGTGCGCAGGGCTGGAGCCGCAGCTGGAGCGGACCCGGCGCGTTCCCGTGGGTGCGCGTAGACGTGACCATGCTCAGCCCATCGGAGCGGAGCTACGCCTCGATCGCGGCAACGGCCTGCGACCAGCGGACATTCACGCCTCCCGCACTGCGCACCGCTGAGGTCACGGCGCCGGTGGTTGGCGATGGCGCGAAGGCCTGCTCCTACGACTTCCAGGATGCACCGGCGGGATCGCTCGTCTACACGACCGGGACGCGTAACGTCCTGGTCGCCGTCGGCATTTGGCGCGGAGCCACCACGGTGGCCTCGGCGGCTGCATTCGCCGCCTCGCTCGCGGACTACCAGCTGTGGATCATCGACCGGGTCGCGCCGCTGACCCACGCCGCGCTGCGGGCCACTCCGACGGTGCTGCTGCCCAGCTCGCCTGCGACCGCTCACCAATCGACGCCTCAACCGCAGCCGACGGTCGGCCCCCAGCAGACCAGCTCGGCAGCTGCTACGGCAACCGGGTCAGCGGTGACCGGCGCCGGGACCGTTGGGAACGAGCCCAGCACGGTCACGAACCCGATCGGGAATGCGCCGATGGGCTACTGGTGGCCCCGCACCGGAGCTGGCGGATCGGCCCCAGGGGCCTCCTGCGGGAAGGAGTTCCTCTCGCTCACTGACTCGACCGCCCCCGGGCCAAAGGCGATCTACGTGAATGGGCAGCTCATCAACGTGGGTCACGCGTACCTGTCGCCGGTCGCCCCAGGAAGCTACAACGTCGTCATCCGCGACGCGACCGGCAGGGTGAGCAACTCCTTCGTCGCGACGGTCCGCCAATGCAGCGGCTACACCTACATCAACGGTTGACCCGGGATGCAGCTTCTCGCTCATCGCGCACCTGAGCGTCGTTCCCGGCGAGTCCGCCTCCTGATCGCGGTCGCCGCTCTTGGCGCGCTCTCGTGTCAGCCGGCAGCTCGGTCGCCGGTGGAGACGCCGCTCGCGTCGACCGCCGTACTGACGTTCAGCGCGGGAGATGGCGGTCGGAGCGTCGAGGCACGTATTGGTCAGCGGTTCGATGTCAGCCTCGCCGAAAACGGCTCGACCGGCTACCGCTGGGAGATCGTCGCGGACGGCGCTCCGACGCTGGCGCTCACCGGCGACGAAACCAGAGCGTCCGCGGCGCCGCCCGGTCTCGTCGGCGCACCCGTCACGCGCGTCTTCCACTTCCGGGCGTCCGCGACCGGCGATGCGAAGATCGCGCTGGTCGATCGCCGGCCCTTCGGAACGTATCCACCGACTGCCACCTTTGCGCTCACCGTCGTCGTTCGACCCTGAGCGCAGGCGCACGGGTCCGGAGAAACGCCCGAGGCAGAGGCAACGACGCTCAGGCGATCAGAGCGGGCCGGCAGGTAGTGGAAGCGACCGTGCACGCGGTCTCGGTGACGGGACGCATGTCGACCACGACATCCGGGGAGATGCCATATCGCTTGTTCTACTGAGGCGTCGGCGGGAATCGAACCCGCGATGAGGGTTTTGCAGACCCTTGCCTTGCCACTTGGCGACGACGCCGGGACGATCGATTTTACCGGCCGCGCACGGTCCGTGCATGCGTGCGCACACGATGCTCCCGATCGGCGACGACGACACCCCGAGCGCGACGTTCCCCATCGTCAACCTCGCGCTCATCGCGATCAACGTCGCCGTCTTCCTCTATCAGCTCCTGAATCCCGACTTCACCAACGGCTTCAGCACGGTCCCGGCGGAGATCACGACCGGGCGCGACATCGTCGGCCAGTTCGCGATCGCCCTCCCCGACGGCACGTCCGCGCTCATCGACGAAGCGCGCGGCCCATCGCCGATCTGGCTCACCCTCGTCACGTCCATGTTCATGCACGGCGGCTGGACCCACCTGGGCGGGAACATGCTGTTCCTGTTCATCTTCGGCGACAACGTCGAGAAGTCCTTCGGTCACCTCCGCTACCTTGCGTTCTACCTCGGGTGCGGGCTCGTGGCGTCGCTCGCGCAGGTGTACTCGGGACCCGACTCGATCGTGCCGAGCCTCGGCGCGTCAGGCGCGATCGCCGGCGTGCTCGCCGCGTACCTCGTGCTGTTCCCGGCGAACCGCGTGCGCGTCCTGCTCGGGTACTTCGTCACGACGGTGCCGGCGGTCGCGATGATCGGCCTCTGGGCGCTCATCCAGCTCGTCAGCGGGTTCGGCTCGACGAGCGTGAGTGCCGAGACCGGCGGGGTCGCCTACCTGGCGCACATCGGTGGATTCATCGCCGGCCTCGTGCTCGCGTTCGTGCTGCGGCCGTTCTCGGATCGCGGCGTCGGGCCGCACGTCGTGGGATACCCGCGTAGAGGAACGTTCGGATAGGCGAGCGTTCTAGGCGAGCGCGGGCTTTGCCCGCCCGAGCCGCAGGGGGTCCCCGCGGGCCGACGTCGCCGAAGGCGAGTGGGACGCGGGGCTCAGATGATCGCCGCGAGCCGCTCCACGTCGTCGGCGGTGTCGACACGGCCATCGAGGCGGTACGCGGTCCCGAGCAGCCGGCACTTGTCCCGCGCGACATCACGGCGACCGAGCCCGCAGTCCACCTCGATCAGGAGGCGCTGGGCCTCGCGGTCGGTGTAGCCCGCCGCGATGTAGTCGAGCAGCAGGTCGGACGCGGCCTGGAGCAGGTGCAGCGAGAGGAGCCGGCGCGCGGCATCGATCGTGGACTCGGTGGCGCGCGGGTCACGGGCGCCGATGAGGATGGCCGCCCGCATCGCGGTCGCGGCCGCCTGCTGCGCCGGCGTCGTGCCGGGCATGAGCGTCGCGAGCGTCGCCTCGATGTCGATCGCCGGACGCGCCTTCCAGGCCGCTTGCGAGACCTTGCGCTGCGCCTCCTTGGAGCGCGGGGCGATGCGCGCGGCGAGGTCCACGGGCGCTTCGTCGAACGCGTCGACGGAGGTCATCGTCCGCGCGCCCTGCATCAGCACCGCGCTCGGCGCACCGACCGGCCGCGTCCGCGGCAGGTCGTGGCTGACGATCCGCCGCGGAGCGGGCGGCCCGGCCGGGTCGAGCCGCCGGACGTCCGGCGGCTGCGGAGGGGGCGGGCTGACCTGTTGCGTCGCCGCGCGCGCTGCCGGCGCGGTCGGCCGCGGCTGCACCGCCTGGGCCGCGGCGCTGCCTGCGGGCACGAGGCGGTCGACGAGCCGGATGAGGCCCGGGAGGTCGCCGAGCGTCTCGCGGGCGTAGGTGAGCTCGAGCCACGCGCGGCGGCTGTCGCCCTCGGCGAGCGCGTAGTCCACATAGCGCTCGTACTCGGCGCACGCGGCCACGGCGTCTCCGGCGTTCGCATGGGCCGCGGCGAGGCGCCGGTGCGCGGCGAGGTCGCCGGGCACGATGCCGACGGCCTCCGTCAGCAGCAAGATGGCTGCGGTCCGATCGCCCTTGCGGGCGAGGCTCGCGGCGCCGTCACGCAGGGCGAGGACGGCGGCGCCGGTGTCCTCGAGCGCCACCTGCGTCTCGGCGAGACCGCGGTACGACTCGGCGTCGCCGTGTTTCCGCGCGAGCTGCCGGTAGGCCTCTTCGGCCTGACGGAGCTTGCCGCTCGCGAACAGCTTGGCCGCCGCGTCGAGCGCGAGGCGGGGCGCGGCGCCGTCCTTCACGCGCGCGGATCGCGCGGCCGCGGGGGCCTGGGGGGCAGGGGGTGTCGCGAGCCCGGCCACGCGCAGGCCGAACTCGTCGGCCCGCTCGGCCTCCATGATCCGGGACGCCGCGACACGCGCACGCTCGGACAACGCCGGCAGGTGCCAGGGCGTGACGGTGTCGGCGGTGCACTCGAGCGCCCGCAGCTCCTTGGTGAGGAACTGCGGCGCGGCCGGCCCGAGGTACTCCTTCGCGACCACGAGGACCTGCTCGCCGAGCGGGTTCATTCCTCGCCCGGCTCGTCGGCGTAGGCGTAGAACCGGAGCGCGTTCAGCAGCCGGTCGAACGCCGAGGCGACCTCGCGGGTGATGTCGTCGCCGCGGCGGGTCTCGAAGTGGGCGGCGCGCAGGTCCACGTCGCCGGTCGACACGCTCGTCGCGACGCCGACGAGCTGCCGCAGCGGACGGACCAGCGAGCGCGTGAGCAGGATGCCGACGATGAACGAGAGGAGGAGACCGATCGCGACGACGCTCGCGGCGTTGAACGTCGCGTCGTCGGCGGCCTTCGTGTACGTCGCGAGCGGGACGGCGAGCACGTAGGCCCATGGCTTCGCGGCGAGCCGGGTGGCGACGCCGCGCTGCTCGGCGGAGCCCGCCCCGTACGCGAACGGCGTGAAGCCGGTCTTGAGCGGGTCGAGCGCCGATTTGAGGGTCGGGAGCGGGTCGATGACCAGCTTGTCCGGTGAGCTGATCGTCCCGAAGCGCTTGTCGGCCAACAGCTTGGTCGCGACGTCGGGCGCGATCGGCGCGATCGGCCGGTAGATCAGGCTCTCGGCCTTCGCGCGATTGTCCTTCGTCTCGGAGACCGCGAGGCGGATGCCGTAGTCGTCCAGGAGGAAGCTGTGCGCGCCGGCGCCGACGGAGTTCGCGTCGGCCTCGACGATGCTCCAGATCGCGGTAAGATTGAGCCGCGAGCGGACGACGCCGATGACCTTTCCGCCCGGTCCGACGACCGCGGCGGAGAAGAACAGGGCCGGCTTGTTCGTGATCACGGAGTAGCTCGGGTCGCTGATGTACGGCTGGCCCGTGGTGCTCGGCGTGATGACGTACTGGCGGAACTTCACATCGGTGCCCTCGTCGCCGGCCGCCGAGGACGCGATGATCCGGCCCGACGGGTCGACGATCGCGACCGATTCGTACTCCGCTGACCGGGCCGCGGCGGCCTTGAGCGCGTCCCGCGCGGTGTCCTTCAGGGCGGGGTCGTAGGCCGTCGCGTAGCGGACCACATCCGGGATCCGGCCGACGAGCACGATGTCGTCGAGCCGATTCTGCAGGTACGCGTCGAGGGCCGCGGCCGTCGACGTCGACCGCTGCTCGATGTTCGTGACGCCGAGGTCGGTGAGATCGGTGCGGGTCTTCTGGATGGACACGACGCTGACGAGCGCGATCGGCACGACGCCGACGATGAGCAGCGCGCCCAGCACTTTCTGCCAGAACCGGACGCCGCTGTCCTTCCTCGTGGTCGATGCCGCGCGTGTCAGGGTTGCCATGACCGCCCTCCGCGCCCCCGTCGCTCAGCGCGAGCGTGCGCGAAGTGTCGTCAGGCGGAAGGCACGCTCCTAGTCACAGCGCATGACCACGTCGTACCGCACCTGGACTAGTACCTTCGGTGCGTCGAGGCTCCAGCTACCGAGCCAGCGCGGGACGCGTCGAGCGGCGCGAGTCGCGGATGAGGGTGCGGAGCAGCTTCTTGCTCTGTTCGACCTCGACCCGGTCGGCGTCGGTGAGTCCGGCGTTGCCGGGGTCCGGACGCCACCAGCACTCGAACCCCCAGAGCCGCTCGGGCGCCTGCGGCTCCGTTGTCGACCGGGGCTCGACCGGGGCCGGCGACGCCGGGCCCGGTCGCACGATCCGGAGACGCGGCACCCCGAATCCGGCGCGGCGTGGATCGCCGGTCTCGAGATCGAAGAACCCTTCGAACACCGCCGCCGCGCCGGTGCGGTCGGGCTCGCCCTCACGGCAGTCCATGACGATGACGCAGGGCGCGCCGCTGCGAAGCTCGTCGGGCGATCGCGGCGCCGCCGGGCCGCGCCGCCGCTGCGGCCGATCGCGGCGGGCGAGGCCGCGGGCCGGCTGCGGGGTCTTCGGCTGCGCCGGCGTACGCGTC
>DASYXA010000033.1:0-6701 GCA_035935465.1 Candidatus Limnocylindria bacterium
AACGAGGTCAGCAACTTGACCAGGGATGAATACACCCAGTTGGGCGCGACCGCGGCGCTTCTTGCCGCCACCGCGGGAGGGGCCATGACCACAGATCAGGACACCATCAAGAAGCGGCTCGATGCCCACTACTTCCGTGTACCAGAACCTGCTGAGAGCCGCGCGCTCGATCAAGGCATCAACGACGCGGTTTTCCAGATCAGTCGCCTGCCTTCTGCTGACGCGGAGAGCATCAAGGCGCTCGTTAATCGTGTGACCAGAGGCACCGCGGACTAGGTCCACCCGAGGGGCTTCCACATTTCGGGAGTCAGGGAATCGACCTACCGGCGCCCATCAGCGTCACGTTATTGGCCCAACCCCGCGCCGCGCATCGCTACGCCGACGGCGCGACCGTCCAGCTCACCCGCGACGCGGTCGGCAACCGGGTCGGGATGGTCGATGCGGTCGGCACGACGACCTACGCCTCGACCTGCTGCGCCGGCTGACGGCGACCCAGCGATCCGTTCGGCAAGACCGTCGCCTTCGGCTACGACCACAACGGCAACCGCAGCGCGCTGCGCTACCCCCATGCCCGACCAGGACCCGCTGAGACACCCGGGACGGCTGTGTAGCATCGCCTGGCAGTGATCGTCGCGCGTGATCTCGGGAGGCGCTACGCGACCGGCGGTTCGAGGGTCGACGCGTTGGCCGGCATCGACCTGGATATCGCGGCCGGTGAGCGCGTCGCGATCGTCGGTGCGTCGGGCTCGGGCAAGACCACGCTGCTCAACCTCATCGGCGGGCTCGACGGCCCGACGAGCGGGACGTTGCGGGTCGATGACCGCGACCTGGCCGGGCTCTCGAGCGATGAGCTCGCGGCGTATCGCAGCTCCCATGTCGGCTTCGTGTTCCAGTCGTTCCGCCTCCTGCCGCACCTCACGCTCGCGGAGAACGTCGCGCTCCCGGCGGTGCTCGCCGGCACGACCCGCGAAGCGGCCGAGGCCCGTGCCGCCGCGCTGCTCGGCCGCGTCGGCCTGGCCGCCCACGCGCGCCACCGGCCGGCTGACGCGTCGGCGGGGGAGCAGCAGCGCACGGCGATCGCCCGCGCGCTGGTGAACGGACCACGGCTCCTTCTCGCCGATGAACCGACCGGCAACCTCGATGCGGACTCCGCGGCGGCGGTCCTCGCGCTCATCGCCGAGCTGCACGCCAGCGAGGGCCTCACGCTCATCGTCGCCACGCACGATCCGGACGTCGCCGCGCGCGCCGACCGTGTCATCCGGCTGCGCGCCGGGCATCTCGTCGAGGCCGTGCCATCCGCGTAGCTCGTCCCCGCAAGCGCGCCGTCGCGCTCGCCGCCGCCTTGATCGTGCTCCTGTCGCTCGCCGGGGCGTTCGCATTCCTCGTGTACCGGCCGCTACCCACGATCGACGGCGATCGCCGGCTCATCGGCCTCGATGAGCGCGCCGAGATCGTCCGCGACGGCTTCGGCGTGCCGCACATCTTCGCGAACACGACGCACGATCTGTTCTTCCTCCAGGGCTACGCGACCGCTCAGGATCGTCTGTTCCAGCTCGATCTCTTCCGCCGGACCGGCCGTGGCCGGCTGTCGGAGGTGCTCGGCGACGCGGGTCTCGAGGCGGACACGTTCACGCGCACGATCGGCCTCGCGCGCGCGGCCGACCTCGATGCCGAGCTCCTCTCGGCGGACGCGCGCCTCGCCCTCGGTGCGTTCGCGGAGGGCGTGAACAAGGTCATCGAGCAGCGCGGCGACGCGCTCCCGATCGAGTTCGTGCTCCTCGGCTACAAGCCGGAGCCCTGGACCGCGACGGATTCGCTCGTGATCCTCAAGCTCGAGTCCTACGACCTCGCGACGAACTACGGCACCGAGCTCTCGCGCGCGAACGTCGCGACGCGCGCCGGTCCCGGCGCGATCGCGACGCTCTTCCCGGACGTCACGGTCCAGCCGCCCGCGGCGCTCGGCGACGGATCCTGGGACACCGTTCGCGGGGCGTTCCGGATGCCGGCGGAGCTGCCGGGCCGCGATGCCCTGCGGGCGCTGCTCGGCGATGCGGGCAACGGGCAGGGTTCCAACTGCATCGCCCTGGCGGGCTCGCGTACCGCGTCGGGGAAGCCGCTCCTCGAGGGCGATCCGCACCTCTCGGTCCGCAACCCGTCGATCTGGTACGAGGTCGGGCTCCACGGCGCCGGCTACGACGTCGCGGGGTTCTCGATCCCGGGGCTGCCGGGGATCGGTATCGGGCACAACGCGCGTGTCGCGTGGAGCTTCACGGTCGCGTACGCGGACATCCAGGACTTCTTCGTCGAGCAGCCGGACCCGACCGATCCGCGCCGGTTCATGTTCAAGGGCGTCTCGGAGGCGGCGACGGCGATCCGCGAGCAGATCCGGGTGCGGGGCAAGACCGACCCGGTCCGGCTCGACGTGCTCGTGACGCGGCACGGCCCGCTCATGCAGGACGTGCTGAAGGACCAGCTGGCGCCGCTCGCGCTGCGCTGGACGGCGCTCGACGGCGGCCGCTCGATGGATGCGCTCCTCGGTGCCGCGCGCGCAACCGACTGGACGACCTTCCGCGCGGCGATGGCCGACCTCTCTGGCGCGACCCTCTCCGCGTGCTATGCCGACGTCGACGGGCATATCGGGTATGTGCTCGCGGGCGCCCTGCCGGACCGGATGAAGGGCGACGGGCGGCTGCCGGTGCCCGGGTGGACCGGGGAGTACGAGTGGCGCGGCCTGCTTCCGGCGAGCGCGAACCCGAGCCGCGTCGATCCCGCCGAGGGGTACGTCGTGAACGCGAACGACAGGCCGGTGACCGATCCGGCGTCGGCCGCGTTCACCGGCGAGTGGGATCCGGGGTTCCGGGCCGGGACGCTCCGTGCGGCCGTGAAGGACCTGACGGGCGCGACGATCGAAACGCTGCGCGCGATCCAGACGGACTACACCTCGCCGCCGGTGCGCGCGTTCCGCGACGCGCTCCTCCGTGGCCGGCCGCGCACGCCGCTCGGGGCGGCCGCGCAGGACCTCGTGCGCGCGTGGGACGGCACGCTCTCGGTCGACTCGAGCGCCGCGGCGATCTACGAAGCGTGGATCGTCCACCTGACCGATCGCGCGTTCCACGACAAGCTCGGCGACGCGGTGTACCTCGACTACGTCACGAACGCGCGACCGACGTTCGCCCTGTACCGGATGCTTGCCCGGCCGAACGACCCCTGGTTCGTCGCCCTGGGCGATCCGACGGTCCGCGGCCGCGACGACCTGAGCGGCGTCGCGCTCGACGACGCGGTCGTGGACCTGCGGGACCGCCTCGGGGCGGATCCTGCGAAGTGGCGCTGGGGTGCGCTGCACACCGTGACGTTCGCGCACCCGCTCTCGCCCGGGCTGCCCGCGCCGTTACGCGGGCTGTTCGACATCGGACCGTACGAGCGGGCCGGAGACGGGTACTCCGTCAACAACGGGGCGTACTCGCTCGCGAAGCCGTACGCGCTCCGCAGTCACGCGTCCGAGCGGATGCTCCTCGACGTCGGCGATTGGGACAACTCGCGCGCGATCCTGCCGACCGGACAATCCGGTCAGCCGCTCGCGCGGCACTGGGGCGACCAGACCCCGCTCTGGCTCCGCGGCGAGCTGCATCAGATGTGGTTCACCAGGGCGCGCATCGCCGATCCCGACGTCCTGGTCCTCCGGGCGCGCTGATAATTCGCCCGGTGAGCGAACGCGGCGACTTCAAGACGACCTACGGGGCGCCGATGCCGCCGTTCGAGCTGCCGGACGCCGCGTACGACGCCGCCGTCGAGCGGCTCGGCCATCCGGGCGAGCCGCCGTTCACGCGCGGCGTGCAGCCGACGATGTACCGCGGGCGGCTCTGGACGATGCGGCAGTACGCCGGGTTCGGCACGGCCGAGGAGTCGAACGCGCGCTACCGCTACCTGCTCGCGCAGGGCCAGACCGGCCTGTCGGTGGCATTCGACCTGCCGACGCAGATGGGCTTCGACGCCGACGACGTGCGCGCGCAGGGCGAGGTCGGGAAGGTCGGCGTGTCGATCTGCTCGCTCGACGACTTCGCACTCCTGCTGAAGGACATACCGCTCGATCGGGTCACGACGTCCATGACGATCAACGCGACGGCCGCGATCCTGCTCGCGATGTACGTCGCCGTCGCGAAGCGGCAGGGCGTGCCCCTGGCGCGCATCGGCGGCACGACCCAGAACGACATCCTCAAGGAGTACATCGCCCGCGGCACGTACATCTACCCGCCGCGATCGTCGATGCGCCTGGTCACCGACGTCATCGCGTACTGCGCGGAGCAGCTTCCGCGCTGGAACCCGATCAGCATCTCCGGCTACCACATCCGTGAAGCCGGAGCGGACGCGGTGCAGGAGCTCGCGTTCACGTTCGCGAACGCGATCGCGTACGTCCAGGCCGCGGTGGACCGCGGTCTCGCGGTCGACGCGTTCGCGAGCCGGCTGTCCTTCTTCTTCGCGGCCAACGCGACGCTCATCGAGGAGGTCGCGAAGTTCCGCGCCGCGCGCCGGATCTGGGAGCGCGTCATGCGCGGGCGTTTCCGCGCGTCGGACCCGGCGTCGCTCGCGCTGCGCTTCCACACCCAGACGATGGGCTCGACCCTCACCGCCCAGCAGCCGCGCAACAACATCGTGCGCACCGCGATCGAGGCGCTCGCAGCCGTCCTCGGCGGCACGCAGTCGCTGCATACGAACGCCTACGACGAGGCTCTCGCGCTCCCGAGCGAGGAGTCCGCGAGGATCGCGCTGCGGACGCAGCAGCTCATCGCCGAGGAGTCGGGCGTGGCCGAGACGATCGATCCCCTCGGCGGCGCGTATCTGGTGGAGAAGCTCACCGCCGACATCGAGCGGCGCGTGTTCGAGGAGCTCGCGCGCATCGATGAGCTCGGCGGCGCGCTCGCGGGCATCGAGCGCGGATACCAGCAGCGCGCGATCGAGGACTCGGCGTACCGGTACCAGCGTGCGGTCGAGAGCAAGTCCCGGATCGTCGTCGGGGTCAACGCGTTCGAGACCCAGGGAGACGAGGCGAGGATCGCGACCCTCCGGGTCGACGAATCCGTGGCCGAGCGGCAGCGCGAGCGACTCGCGGCCTTGCGGCAGCGCCGGGACGCGAAGCGCGTCGAACGTCTCCGCGCCGAGCTGGTGGGCGTGGCCGCCGGGACCGCGAACCTCATGCCCGCGATCGTCGCCGCGGTGGACGGCGACGTCACGCTCGGGGAGGTCTGCGCCGATCTGCGCGCCGCGTTCGGCGCGTACGTGCCGGCGGACCGCGGATGATCCCCGAAGCGCGCGAGCTGCACCACGTCTCGGTCGTCGTCCGATCCATCGCGGAGTCGCTCCCGTTCTATTGCGACACCCTCGGCCTGCGCGCGGGGGAGGTGCGCGACCTCGCGGATCAGCGCGTGCGCGCGGTGTTCCTGACGGCGGCGGACACGACCATCGAGCTCATCGAGCCGACGGACACCGAGTCCGGCGTCGCGCGGTTCCTCGCCGAGCGCGGACAGGCGTCGCTGCACCACGTCTGCTTCGTCGTCGACGATCTGGGCGCCACGCTCGCCGCCCTCACCCAGCGCGGGGTCGACCTGATCGACCGGGCGCCGCGGCGCGGGGTCGAGGGCGACGTCGCGTTCCTGCACCCGCGCGCGTCCGGCGGCGTGCTGGTCGAGCTCATCGACCGGTCGAGCCTCGACAGACCGCATACTGCGTAGCCATGGGACAGGGGCGGCCGAGGGTCGTCGCGACGCTATCCGTCCTCGATGGCAACGCTGTCCGGCGCCGGTCACGCGAGCACTACCTGGCTGCGCTCGGCGCTGCGGGCTTCGAGGTGGTCGCGGTCGACTCCGGGTCCGTGGTGCCGGACGAGTTCGACGCGCTCTGCCTCACCGGCGGCGAAGACCTCGAGCCGTCGCGCTACGGCGCGGCGACCGATCCGAAGACCGAGCCGGCCGACGCGAAGCGCGACGCCCTGGAGCTCAGGCTGCTCGCGATCGCGCGCGAGCGCGACCTGCCGGTGCTCGGGATCTGCCGCGGCCTCCAGGTGATCAACGTCGCCTACGGCGGCACGCTGGTGCAGCACGTCGACGGGCATCGCGAGGCGAACGGCCCGGTCGTCACGCACGTGGCCACCGCGGCGGCCGGGTCGAAGCTCGCGGAGGCCTGCGGCACCGCACCGTTCGGCGTCAACGCGCGGCATCACCAGGCGGTGGCCGATGGCGGTCTCGGGCCGGGCCTCGTGCCCACCGCGCGCATCGGCGGTCTGGTCGAGGCGTTCGAGGATCCACGCCGGCGGTGGCTCGTCGCCGTGCAGTGGCACCCGGAACGCTCCGCGGATCCGGACCTGTCGGAGGCCGGGATGCGCATCTTCCGCGCGTTCGCCGACGCGGCGTCGCGCCAGCCCGCTCGGGCGCGGTGACCGCGGAGCAGGCACCGTCGCGCCACCGGCGCACGGTCGACGTGGCGCTCGAGGCGCGCGCCCGCCGCTGGTCCATCGACCAACCCGCCGGACAGGCGACGCTGATCGGGTCAGTGGCCGTGCCGTCGAGCGAGCCGCTCCCCTCGGAGCCCGCGGATGCGCCGATCCGCGTCGGCTCCGGCGGGCTCCTGCGCGTCGCGGTGCTCGCGAGCGAAGCGCCCGACCTCGAGCGCGTCCTTCGTCGAGCGGTCCTCGCATCGGGCGCCGAGCT
>DASYXA010000034.1:0-4525 GCA_035935465.1 Candidatus Limnocylindria bacterium
CCGCGGTGCGCTCCATAGACTCGCGTCGTGATCGCCGATCTCCGCGCCCTCGTCGACCGCCGCGAGCTGCTGGCGAGCTTCGCCTGGCGCGAGCTGCGGGCCCGCTACAAGGGCTCGGCCCTCGGCTTCGCCTGGAACTTCCTCAACCCGCTGCTCCAGCTCATCGTGTTCTGGATCCTGTTCGGCGTCCTGCTGCAGAGCCGGCCGATCACCGCGTCCGGCGAGAAGCCGTTCCCGATCTTCCTGTTCGTCGGCCTGCTGCCGTGGACGTTCTTCTCGAGCTCGCTGCTCGGCGGCGCGGCGTCGATCGTCGCGAACGGCTCGATCGTGAAGAAGGTCCGGCTGCCGGTGCAGCTGCTGCCGGCGGCGAGCGTGCTCTCGGCGCTCGTGAACTTCCTGCTCAGCCTGGTGATCCTGTTCGCGGTGCTCGCCCTCGTGGGCCCGCGCCATCCCGAGGGGCTGCTCTACCTGCCGCTGCTGGTCGCGATCCAGCTCGTCATGGGCCTCGGGTTCGCGTACCTGCTCGCCGCGCTGAACGTGTTCTTCCGCGACATCGAGCACATCCTCGGCATCGTGCTGCTGGCGTGGTACTTCCTCACGCCGATCCTGTTCCCGATCGCGATCCTCGCCAACCGCCCGACCGAGCTCCAGCTCATGTACCTGAACCCGATGACCTCGGTGATCGTCGGCTATCAGCGCGCGCTGCTCGACGGCCTGCCGCCGGAGTGGGGCTCGCTCGGGTACAGCGCCGCGTTCGCCGCCGCGATCTTCCTCATCGGGTTCGCCTACTTCCGCCGCGTGAAGGACGACTTCGAGGCGGCGCTGTAGGTCACTTCGCGCGGATCCGCTCCAGGGCCTGTTGCAGCTCGGCGACGTCGGGCTCGATCGCGAGCCCGCGCTGGTACCAGACCCGCGCGTCGGCGAAGCGGCCGGCGGACTCGAGGCTCAGCCCCATCCGCAGCGTCGCGCGGGTGTAGTCGACGAGGACGATCCCGGTGAACGCGTCGTTGCGCTCGCGGTCGAACCGCGGCGGCCGGTACGTCGCGAACAGCCGCTCGTTCTCCGCGCTGAGCGCCGCGGGGTCCGGGAGCGGGGCGCTGGCCGGCACGATGTCCGCGTCGAGGCCGCGCTGCTGGAGCCGGTACCCCGGGCTCGCGGACGGATCGAGGTCGAAGCCGGCGAGGATGAGCGGGCGCGCGCGATTCGCGTCGAGCAGCTCCGCGACCGTGATCGGCCGGTCGCCGGGCGGGACCACGAGCCCTGGATCGAGCCGGCGGAGCTCGCGCGGGTACCACGGCCCGAGCAGATACGGCGGCTGGACGATCGAGAGGTCGGGCCGCGCGCCCTCGATCGAGTGGAGGTACTGCACCGGGTAGGCGGCCGCGTCGCCGCTCACGAACAGGATCGCGCCGTCCGGCGCCGAGGCGAGCAGGTCCTCGGCGAAGTGCCGGGCGTCGAGGTCGGCGCTCCGGTCGACCCGCGGGTACGTCACGACGGCGAGCGCCGCGATCGCGACAGCGGCGACCGCCGCAAGACCGAGCTCGGCGACCGCGCGCCGCCGCCGCGCGACGAGCTCGGCCAGCCCGCGGATCCCGGCCGCGCAGACCGGTGCCGCGAGGACGTGCACGAGCACGTAGAACCGGCTGAGCACCGCGACCGCGAGGGCGATCGACGCGTTCGCGTTCGCGTAGAGCACGAACGCCGGTCCGGCGGCGGCGAGCGCGATCGCGAAGGTCCAGAACACGTCGCGCGAGCGCCGGTAGAGCCACCCGAAGCCGGCGATCGCGAGCACCGCCTCGAGCAGGGTGAACGACCTCGCGAACGCGACGATCCGGTCGCCGACCGTGCCGCCCTGGAGCGCCGGCGACACGATGAGCTGGCCGCTGCCGTACGCGCGCCGCAGCACCGCATCGAGCACGTCGCCGGGCGAGCCCACGTCGCCGAAGCTCCAGTACGGATGCGTCACCCCCGCGGCCCAGAGATAGAGATAGGGGACCAGGCCGAGCGCGAGGAACGCTGCCGCGCGCGCGAGCGCGAGCGGCCGCTCGCCGAGCGCGCGGCGGTGCCGCCACAGCAGGTAGAGCACGGCCGGCGCGACGAGCACGATCGTCTGCTGGTTCGCGAGGCCGAGCCCACCCGCGAGCGCTGCGCCGTAGAGCCAGTGCGCCGCGGCCGGCCGCTCGGCCCAGCGCAGCGCGCAGTACACGACGATCGCCGCGAGCAGCGCGTGCAGCGCGAACACCTCCGCGACGATCGACCACTGCCAGAACAGCGGGTGCAGCGCGAGGCCGAGCGCCGCCGCTGCGGCCGCGGGGACGCTCCGCGCGACGCGCAGCGAGATCGCGTAGACGACGCCGACCCCCGCGGCGCCGCACACGACCGACAGCAGGCCGACCCGGAACGGCAGCGAGCCGACCGGCAGCCACGAGAACGCGTGTCCGAGCAGCGTCCACACCGGGTAGCCGGGCGCGTGCGCGACGCCGAGGGTCGTCGCGACCGCGATGAGCTCCGGCGAATCGCCGAACACGATGTCGCGCGCCGCGGTCGCGGCGTACACCGCGAGCGCCAGGGCGACGACGAGCGCGCCGATGACCGGCGCGAAGCGCTCGAGCGGCCGCCCTGAACGCGCCCGGTCGCCCGCTGTCGCGGCCGGCGTGACACCGGCCGGGGCCGGTCGTTGTAGTGAGGGCATGGATCTCCGCGGCGTTCGCTTGCGGCTGGGCACGGCGACACGTTACTGCCACCGACCCGGCGCGCTCCCGGCCGCTACGCTTTCCCGGTGAGCGTCGCCACCCAGGATGGTCGCGCTGCCGAGCGCGACCGCACCGCCGATCAGCTCGCGGTCCTCTCCGGCGAGGTCGCCGAGCGCGACGCCGCGCTGGCCACGCTCCTCTCGCGCCTCGCCGTGGCGATCCGCGAGGACAACAAGGAAGAGGTCCAGGGCTACGCCGGCGCGGTCGACCCGCACGCCGTCGCGGAGCTGCTGGTGTTCAAGAACTCGACGCTCTGGGGGCTCATCGAGGTCGCCAGGAACGTCCTCGTGTTCAGCCCGATCGCGGTCACCTGGTTCGGCCTCGCGACCGCGACCGACGCGTACCAGAAGCTCATCGGCCTCAAGCCGGACCTGGTGACGCGCCCGTTCCTGCTCCTCTGGCAGGAGGGGTTCGAGACCGCGGGCGTCCTCAAGTTCAGCACGCTCGCGATCATCGACGCGAGCCTCATCGGCGTGCTCATCGTCCTCAGCCTGCTGATCCACTACCGCACCGACATCCACGACGTCGGCCTGCGCACGCAGGTCCTGCTGAAGGAGTCGGAGCTGCGCGGCCTCATCGCGCACGCGCTCAGTCTTTCGTCGAGCGACCTCGACCTCCCGGCGTCCGCCGAGCTCATCGACCAGATGGTCGCGGAGGAGCGACGGATCTACGAGCGCGCGATGGAACGCGAGCAGCGGCTCTTCGATCTCGAGTCGACGGTCCGCGAGCTGCGCGCCGCCGCATCGGATCTCGCCCGCGCGGCGGAGCTCATGACCGGCGGCACGCCGGCCGCGCCCCGCGGATCGCGCGCCCCTGAGGTGCTGGGCTCCCGCGCGACGGACCGCTAGTGCGCGGGTTCGGTCAGTCGACCTCGCTGTCCCTCGTCGGATGGCTCTGGGCGGACATCCTCCTCGGCCTCTTCGCGCTGTTCCTCGCCGCGAACACCGCGGCGAGCGCCGCCTCCACGCAGACGACGCCGGGCGTCGATCCGAAGGTCGTCGAGTTCACCCTCGCGGTCGACGGCCAGGCGCTCCTGAACGGCACGGCCGACGTGAAGGCCGCCGAGCAGACCCGGATCGCCGGCGCGGCGCAGCAGGCGCTCTCGGCGCTCGCTCCGGCGCGCAAGGTCGCGATCGTCTTCGTCTACGGCGTGCACGCCGACGCGGCCACCGGCGACCTGCTCGCGAAGGCCGCGATCGAGAAGCTGGATACCGGCGCGTTCCAGGGCTCGACCGCGAAGGCGTACCACGAGCTCGCACCCGGGGCGACCGGCACCTCGATCACGCTCGACGTGTATCTCTTCTATTGATGGACGACCGGATCGCCCTGCGCCTCGGCGCCCTCCGCCTCGCGCGGCGGCGCGGCCGCACGCGCGACGCGGCGTGGGCCGCGGCGCGGCTGCGCCTGACCGGCGTGACGCTCGCGGCCGGCGACGCGCGGTTCGCGCGCGCGATGCGGGTGAAGTTCGGCCACGCGCTGCGCGTCGCGCGCGCACACACGCCCCAGACCGCCTCGGCGACCGTCGCGCTGCCGCTGACCGTCGAGCCGCCGCGCTCGCGGTACCGGCGGCTCGTCGCGGCGCTCGCGGCCGCCGCGCTGCTCATCGGCGCGGTCCTGCTCTATCTCCGGTTCCAGGAGCCCGCGGGCGGACCCGAGGGCGCGCCGCCGTCCCAGCCGGTCGCCGCGATCGCGACGCCTCCGCCGCCGCTCCGCGGCCGCACGCAGCCCGGCCTCGCGGTGCCCGTCGCGGTCGTCGAGGTCACGCCCGCGCC
>DASYXA010000035.1:0-18795 GCA_035935465.1 Candidatus Limnocylindria bacterium
GATCGCGATCGCCGCGATGCCCGCGCCGATCCCGAGGATCCCGGCGGTGAGCATCGGGCGCTCCCGGCCGACGCTCCCGAGCCGGCCCGCGAGCAGTCCGCTCGCGATGCCGCTCACGCCCATGAGCGACCAGAGCACGCCGACGAGCTGCACGCCGCCGTACCCGCCCTGCAGGACGAGCACCGGCAGCGCGACGATGAGGATCCCCTGCCCCAGGTTGACGACCGACATGCCGACGGCAAGGCCGCGCAGTGCGCGGTTGCGCAGCACGTACAGCACGCCGGCGCGCGCCTCGGCGAGCAGCCCGACGCGATCCTCGCGCGGCTCGTGGATGTCCTGCACCCCGGCCAGGGTGACCGCTCCGACGACGAACACGATCGCCGTCGCCGCGATCGCGGCCTCCGGAGAGAAGAACGCGACGATCGCGCCGGCGAGCGGCGGACCGAGCACGGTCGTGACCATGTAGAACATCGAATCCACCGCATTGGCGCGATCCCACAGGCGCTGCGGGATCACCATCGGGAAGAGCGATCGCGAGCCACTCGTACCGAGCGGGTTCATGAGCGAGCTGAAGACGACGAGCCCGAGGATCGCCCAGAGCGGCGCGTGGAGGTTCGCGAGGACGACGATCCCGGTGAGCGCGATCGCCGACGCGGCGTAGTCCGAGACCATGAGCCGCACGCGGCCGAAGCGGTCCAGGAGCGCGCCGGCGATCGGACTGACGACCACCCCCGGCGCGATCGCGAGGAACACCGCGAGACCCGCGAGCGACGGCGACCCATAGCGCTGCAGGACGAATAGCACGAGCGCGAGCTGCCACATGGACGCCCCCGCGCGGACGAGGAGCGTCGCGACGGCCAGCCGCTGGAATCCGGGCACGCGCAGCAGGGCGCCGTAGCTCGCCGCCGGCCGCGCCGCCGTTTCCACTAGGCCCGGGCCAGCGCGCGCAGCTCGGCCGCGAGGTCGGCCGGGACGTCGGCCTCGACATCGATGCCGCCTTCCGAGTACTCCTCGCGCCGCAGCGCACCGCGCTCCCGGATCCGCTGGAGCATCGCGCCGCCCCGGTCGTACGGGAGTGTGAGCCGGATCTTCGTCCAGCTGGCCCGGGCCGCCTCGCCGAGTCGAGCGCGGAGGACCTCGATCCCCTCCCCGGTCCGCGCGGAGACGAAGATGCCGCGCGGGAGCTCCGCCCCGAGCGCCTCGCGCAGGGCCTCGCCCTCCGCGCCGCGGAGCTGGTCGGCCTTGTTCAAGACGAGGAGCTGCGGCCGCGCTGCGAGCTCGAGCGACGCGAGGGTGTCCTTGACGACCCGCATCCGCTCGTGGAGGTTCGGGTGCGACACGTCCGCGACGTGGACGAGCAGATCCGCGTCGGTGAGCTCCTCGAGCGTCGCCGTGAATGCCGCGACCAGCGTCGGCGGCAGCTTGTTCACGAACCCCACGGTGTCCGAGAGCAGCAGGTTCACGCCGCCGCCGACCGCGGCCCGGCGCGTCGTCGGATCGAGCGTCGCGAACGGCTGGTCGGCCACGAGCACGTCCGCACCGGAGAGCGCGTTGAGGAGCGTCGACTTCCCGGCGTTCGTGTAGCCCACGATGGCCGCGAGGAAGAGCCCCTCCTTGGCACGGGACCGGCGCGAGCGCCCGCGCTGCTCGGCGACCGTCGCGAGCCGCTCCTTGAGCTCTTGGATCCGGCGGCGGATGAGCTGGCGATCGCTCTCGAGCTTCGACTCGCCCGGGCCTCGGGTGTTGATGCCACCACCCAGCCGCGAGAGCTCGCGCCCGAGGCCCTGGAGCCGCGGCATGCGGTACTCCATCTGCGCGAGCTCGACCTGGAGCTGCCCTTCCCTGGACCGCGCGTGGCGGGCGAAGATGTCGAGGATGACGGCGGAGCGGTCGATGACGCGCGCGTCGAGCAGCTCCTCGAGGTTCTTCTGCTGCTTCGGCGACAGCTCATCGTCGAACACGACCAGATCGGCTCCCGTGCGCGCGCGCTCGACCGCGAGCTCCTCGGCCTTGCCCTTGCCGACCCAGGTGTTCGGGTCGGGCGTGCGGCGGTGCTGCGTCGCGCGGCCGACGACCGTCGCGCCGGCGGCCGCGACGAGCGTCGCGAGCTCCTCGAGCGAGTCCTCGGCCTCGAGCGCGTTCCCCTGCTGCTCCAGCCCGACGAGGTATGCCCGCTCCGCGGGCACGGCGGTGTCGAAGGTCATGCGTCTCCTGTGAACACGTACTCCGCCGGGCCGGCGAGCTCGTAGCGGTCGCGGCGCGGGCGGACCACGAGCGTACCGCCGGGCAGATGGACGCGGACCGTATCGCTCGTTACATCGCCGCGCGCGATCGACGCCGCGACCGCGGCGCATGACCCGGTGCCGCAGGCGAGCGTCTCCCCCACTCCGCGCTCGTGGACGCGCAACGCGAGCTCGCCCACGCCGCGCTGTGCGACCGCGCCGACATTCGCCGGTCCGGCGAGCTTCGTCGACTCCGCGGCGAGCGCCTCGAGGTCGACGCGTGCCGGATCGTCGACGAAGATCATCACGTTCGGGTTGCCGACCCGCACGCTCCATGCCTCGTGTCCGTCCACGCGAAGGCTGCCGCCCAGCGTCGGCGCCGCGAGCTCGATGGCGACGCCCTCGGGATCGCGCCACGCGCGGACGACGCCGCTCGCGGTGCCGAGCTCGAGCTCGTCGCCGCCGTTCCGGTCGAGCAGGTAGCGCGCGACGCACCGCGACCCGTTCCCGCACGCGTCCGCGATCGAGCCGTCGGCGTTGTGGATGACGAGCGGCCAGCGGCGCCCGCCGGGCGCACCGACGACGAGGATCCCGTCGGCGCCGATCCCGGTGCGGCGATCGCACAGCGCGCGGGCCCGCTCGGCGTCGAGCCGCACGGCCTCGTCCACGACGATGAAGTCGTTGCCGCAGCCGTGCATCTTGGTGAACTTCAGACCGTCACCGCCTCGAGCGCCGCGAGCGGATCGTCCGCCGTCGGATCGACCCAGCGGATCTCCGGATCGCGCCGGAACCAGGTCATCTGGCGCCGCGAGTACGCCCGCACGTCCTTCGTCGTGGCCGCGATGGCCACCTCGAGGGAGAGCCCGCCGCGCAGGTGCGCGGCCCAGTGGGTGTACCCGTGCCCGGTCATGCTCGGGAGGGTCGGGTCGAGCCCGCGCTCGATGAGCGCCCGGGTCTCGTCCAGCACCCCGTCGTCGACCATCCGCCGCACCCGCGTGGCGATGCGCTCATCGAGCCACCCGCGCGGCGGATCCAGGCCGATGCGCCGAGCGGCGACGCGGTCGCTCCGCTCCGCGGGGACACGGCCCGCGAGGAGCGCGAGCTCGAGATACCGCACGACCCGCCGCGCGTTCCGCGGGTCCACGCGGTCCGCTGCTCGGGGATCGATCCGCGCGAGCTCGCGATGCAGCGCGACGGCGCCGTCGGCCACCGCGCGCCGCTCGAGCGACGCACGCAGCTCGGGATCGGTCGGTGCGGCGTCGAGGGCGAGGCCGTCGAGGAGCGCGCGCACGTAGAGGCCGGTGCCGCCGACGACGAAGGCGGTCTTCCCACGGGCGGCGATGTCGGCGAGCGCGGCGCGACCGTCGCGCTGGTAACGCGCGGCGTCGTACGGCTCGCTCGGATCCACCAGGTCGATGCAGTGGTGCCCCACGCGACGCTGCTCGGCGGCGGTCGGTTTCGCGGTGCCGATGTCAATCCCGCGGTACACCTGCCGCGAGTCCGCGGACACGATCTCGCCGCCGGCCCGCTCCGCGGCCCGCAACGCCAGCTCGCTCTTGCCCGACGCCGTCGGGCCGACGATCGCGATGACGGTCATCCGGGGTCCTCCACCGTGGCGAGTCCGCGCCGCGCGGCGTCGAGCGTCGCCGGGTCAGGGTCGCGCTCGCCGTACCGCAGGTCCTCGAAGGCACGCACGAGGGGGGTCGCCGCCGCGTTGCGGGCCATCGAGACCACGCTCCGCTGATGGTGCTCGGCCGGGGTCTCGCCTGCCGCGCGCCAGGGGACGCCGGTCGCGTCGCCGCGCGTCAGGTAGCGCCAGTACATTGCGCGCAGCGCGCCCGCCGGCGTGCCGTCGTCGCGTGGCGCGCGCGGCCGTCGTGCGCGCCGCGGCAGCAGGCCCGCGAGGAACGCGCCGATGCCCTCGCCGGCCGATGCCTCGCGGTCGAGGGTCGCACCATCGGGCACCGTCTGGCGCCGTTCGCGGGCCATCCGGTCGACCAGGATCACGACCACGAGCAGCGCGATGGCGGCGATGACGATCTCGACGACGCCGGTCACGTACGGCCGGGTCGCCTCGATCTGGCGGAGGGCCTCCGCCTCCTCCTCCGGCGACAACGGCTGGAACGGCGGCCGGATCTGCGGGAATGCCCCGCCCCGGAACAACGACCGGATGATGTTGACGAAGAGCTCGGCCACGTAGCCCAGCGCGAGCAGGGTGCCGTACAGCAGGTTCCCGATGACCGGAGCGGCGGTCTCGCCTGCCCGGCGGAGCAGCTCACCGCTGAGCGGCGCGAAGATCGCGCCGATCACCGAGAGGATCGCGAGCAGGATCGCCGTACCCGATGCCGTCGTGCGGCCGGTATCGCCGAGCGCTTCGCGTCCCGCGAGGGCGAGCTCCTCCGCCGACCGCGCGAGCGACAGGGCGACGCCGGCCGCGGCCGTGGCGGCCAGCCCCGCGACGACGAGCCCGGTGCGATCGATCGAGGCGGGCAGGAGCGCCGCGACCGCGACCGCGCCGATCGCGGCAAAGCCCGCGTTGCGCGCATCCGACCAGCGCGCGAGCGATCGCGCGACGGTGAGGTTGCGCCACACGAACGCCTCGCCGACGATCCCGAACAGGACGATGCGCGTCAGGATCGCGACGCCGTCCGGGTGTGGCGGCGCGAGGGAGACCCCGAGCGCCGCGGCCGCCGCCATCGCGCCGAGCGCGATCGCGGTGTTCTGACGGTCGGCCCGCGCGTCCCGCAGGATGCTCGCGAGCACGATGCCGGCGCCGGTGAGCGCGAGGACCACGGTCACGACCGAGATCGGGCGCTCGCCGCCGGTGAGGACCTGCGCGGCCACGAGGATCGCGGCGAACAGCACCGCCTCGATGACGCCCCGTGCGACGAGCAGCGCGGCGATCGTGGTCTGCGCGCTACCCCGCCGCACGGCGCACCCCGATCCGGAGGCTGTCCACGCTGATGTCCGCGGAGCGCAGCCGCGCGAGCACGCCGACGTCGGGCTCGGCGATCGACACGACGAGGATCCGATGGTGCGCGCGGCGGAGGGCGAGGAGCGCACCCGCCAGATGCGGTCCGAGGACGGGCGTGACGCAGACGAGGGTCGCGCCCCAGGGGAGCCTGCCGCGCTCGCGGAGGAACACCGCTTCCGGCGAGTGCGAGGCGTACGGTCCGAGGCGCGCGAGGATCTCGAGGCTGCGCGTCAGCGGACGCGGTCCGCGTCCGAGCGCCGAACGCGGGCGCTCGTGGCTGACATTGTCGATGCCGTTCGTGACGAGCCCCACCTGCCGCCCCGCATCCGCGGCGAGCCGGATGAGCTCCGCCGTCGCCGAGATGACGAGCTCGGTCGCCTCAGGGTCGGCCTGGATCCAGTACTGGTCGTACGTCGCCACGTTCAACAGGAACACCGCGTCGAGGCTCGTCGCCGGCTCGTACACCTTCGTCTGGAGGGAGCCGAGCCGCGCGGAGGTCTTCCAGTGGATCTCCTTGCGCGCGTCGCCCGCGCGATGCTCGCGCACGCCGCGGAACCGGAGCGGATCGGGCAGCAGTCCGCGCTTCGTCGCGGTCTCGGCGAGCGGCCGGAGCGACGGCCGGTGATGGTCGGTCACCGAGAGCGGCTTCGGGTAGACCACGATCGCCGGATCCGGATCGACGACACCGTCCACGCTCGTGAAGCCGAGCCAGTCGCCGCTCCGTAGCCGGATCGGGCCGAGCTCGTACGCACCGCGGCGCGTCGCCCGGAGCGAGAAGCCCAGCGTCACCCGCTCGTGCGCTCGCGGCGCGAAGCCCGCGCCGACGGAGGTGCGCGGCAGCCCGGGACCGAGGTCCCGCTCCGGGTCGATGCCCTCGGGCAGGTCGAGCCGGACCTCGAGCCACGGCATCGGGAACGGCTTGCGATTGGCGACGACGATCCGCGCCGTGAACACATCGCCCGCCACCATCCGGGCCGGCGTGATCTCGATCTGCACCTCGACGCCGCGCAGCGCGATGCGCGAGGTGAACAGCGAGACCGCGCCGCCGGCCAGCGCGGCCGCGGCCGCGACGAGGACCACGGGCTCGCGGGTGATCGCGGCCGCGATGAACAGGACGACGGCGATCGGCCACGGGAAGCGGCCGATGCGCTGCACGGTCACGGGACCGGCCGTGGCTCCTCCGCCGGCACGGGCACGCGGCCGAGGACCTCGCTCACGATGGCCGTGGGCGTCCGGCCACGCATCTGGGCGTCCGCGTCGAGGAAGAGCCGGTGGCGGAGGACCGCGGGCGCCTGCCACTTCACGTCGTCAGGCAGGACGTATGCGCGGCCGTGGATCGCCGCACGCGCCTGCGCGGCCCGGAACAGCGCGATCGAGGCCCGCGGACTCGCGCCGAGCTCGACCCCGCTGATCCCCCGCGTCGCGCGCACGACGGCGGCGATGTAGCCGCGCACGGCGTCGCCGATCCGCACGGCCCGCACGGCGTCGCGGAATCCGGCGAGCGCCCGCCGGTCGAACAGCGGCTCGAGCGTTCCGGTGTCGAGGGTCGCCGAACCGTGCACGCGGAGCATCTCGTCTTCCTGCGCATCCGTCGGATAGCCGAGGTTGAGAAGGAACAGGAACCGGTCGAGCTGCGCTTCGGGGAGCGGGAAGGTGCCTTCGAGCTCGATCGGGTTCTGCGTCGCGATGACGAAGAAGGGATCGGGCAGGTGATGGGTGGCCTCGTCGACGGTGACCTGCCGCTCCTGCATCGCCTCGAGGAGGCTCGACTGCGCGCGCGGTGTCGCGCGATTGATCTCGTCGACGAGCACGACGTTCGCCATGAGCGGACCGGGCCGGTACTCGAAGCGGCCGGCCCGTTGGTCGAAGATCGAGACCCCGGTGATGTCCGACGGCACGAGGTCCGGCGTGCACTGCACCCGGCGGAACTCGAGATCGAACGAGCGCGCCACCGCACGGGCGAGGGTGGTCTTCCCCACTCCGGGCACGTCGTCGAGCAGGACGTGTCCTTCGACCAGCAATGCCGCGAAGAGCTGCTCGACCGCCGCATCCTTGCCCACGACGACGCGACCGACCTGCGCGACGAGCCGCTCGGCCGCTCCCTTGACGTCGTTCAATCTGCGGCCTTCGGCCGGCAGACACGCTCAAGGCTGGTGGACTCGCTCGTCACGGCGACGCCGCTCCTCGCTCGGTCGACATTGGAGCTGCTCAAGATCAGGTCGCCGGGGACGCGCGGCGCGAGGACGACTTCCGCCCACCGCCGCGGATCGCGTTCGCGGTCGCGAGCGCGAGGGCAAGGGCGACGAAGGCCGCGAGGCCGTGCAGGCCGAGCTGCACCGGATCGCTGACCTTCAGCACGAACGGGCTGAACGCGCGCTCGACGAAGAAGATGAGCGCGAGCATCAGCAGCAGACGCTGCGCGACACTGCCGCCGTGCACCGCGCGCGTCGCCACCGTGAGGATGACGACCGCGAACAGGTACGTGAGCCACCCCGACGAGTCGCCGGAGGTACCCCAGTCGCGGCCGCCGGGGATGAAACCGGCGATCGCGCCGTCGGCGACGAGGATCGCGGCGAGGAGGAGCGTCAGGAGGCCGATGATCCACGCTGAGCCACCGGTGCCGGGCGCAGGCGCCTCCTCCGGCGGCGGGACGGGCAGGGCCGGCTCGGACACGGGCAGCGTCGCGTCGGGACGGGGCCCGGCGGAGTCGAGCGCGAAGACCGCGTCCATGTCGGCGGGGACCAGGCTGTGGCCGAGGCGCCACACGCGGATCGCGCCGATGAGGATGACCAGCTCGACGACCGCGGTCGCCATGTGGACGGCGACCGAGGTGATGGGCTTCGGCCCGAGGACGAACGCGGTGAGCGGCCGCTCGACGATGAAGAAGGCCGAGAGCGCGATCCGGCCGAGCAGCGTGCGCTCGCTCCCGCGGGCCACGGCGATCGTCATGAGCAGGTTCGCGACGGCGAAGACGAACGAGGTCCAGCCAACGCCCTTGTACTCGTCGAAGAGCGGCTGGTTGGCGTAGTTGTGATCGAGGACGCCGTCGACGATGAAGAGGACGGTCGCCAGGAGCATGAGGACGACGACCGGGCGCATGGCGCGAGCCATCAGCTCTCCCCTCCCACTGCGGACGCCATGGTAGCGGCGGGCATCGGCCGTCTGCGGGCCTCCAGCGCGGCGATCGTCTCGGGCGGCACGAACACGCCACCGAGCGGCGCGCCGTGGTCGCCGCGACCGTGGAAGTCGCTGCCGCCGGTCGGCACGAGGCTGTAGCGGCGCGCGAGGGCCAGGCAGGCGGCGGTCGAGGCCGGCGGATGCGAGCCGTAGTACGCCTCGATCCCGACGAGACCCGCTGCGACGAGGAGCGGCATGAGCTCCTCGAGACCGTTGACGGTGAATGGGTGCGCGAGCGATGGCACGCCGCCATGCCGTACGACGAGCTCCACCGCCTCGAGCGGCGAGAGCCCGACGCGCGTCACGTACGCCGGCGCGCCATCGGCGATGAGCGTGTCGAACGCGCTGTCGTACGTCGGCACGTGACCCGCCTCGAACAGCGCCTGCGCGACGTGCGGCCGCCCGAGCGATCCACCCCGCGCGATCTCGAGGACCCGGGTGAGCGAGATCGGATGACCGAGCGCGTTCAGCTTCTCGACCATGAGCTCGATCCGCCGGCCGCGGTTCTCGCGGAGCCAGCGGAGGCGATCCTCGAGCGCCGAGTCGGCCGGGTCGAGGAAGTAGCCGAGGATGTGGACGTGGCCCCACTCCGACTCGGTGTTGAGCTCGGTCGAAGGTATCACCCGCACGCCGAGCCGCTGACCCGCCGCGATCGCCTCGGTGGCGCCGGCGAGCGTGTCGTGGTCCGCGAGCGCCTGGACCGTCACGCCGCGCGCGGCCGCGCGTTCGACGAGCGCCGCCGGCTCGAGCGCGCCGTCCGACCGGAGCGAATGCGTGTGGAGGTCGATCGGATAGGCCGTCGTCATGGCCCCGCCGTGATCTCGTACACGTGGCCGTCCGGTCCGTAAAAGTGTGACCACGCGCTCGAGGCTCCCGTGTGGACGTCGCCGATGAATCGGATCCCCTTGGCCTCCAGCTCCCGGCGCGCGGCGGCAACGTCGTCGACCGCGAAGCCGGCGACGGGCGCGACCATGAACTGGTGTCCGTCGGCGATGGCCTTCGGCCCGAACACTTCGAACGTGTCGCCATTCTCGGCGGCGAATACCGCAAAGTCCTCCTGTTCGAGTCGGAGCGTCAATCCCAGGATGTCGCGCGCGAACGCGACCGTCTCCGCGTAGCGATCCGTCGGCGTACCGAGCCAGCGGATCCCTCGGACCTTCATGCCCCGAAGGTCCGATCGACGCGCTCGATCGACCGCGCCTTGCCGGTCGCGTCATCGGCGTCGATGAGCACGCTGCCGAAGACGACCTGACCGTCGGCGACCTCGAACCGCCTCGGCATGCCGGTGCGGAACCGATCGACGATGACGTCGGTGCGCATCCCGAGGATCGAGTCGCGCGGCCCGACCATCCCCGTGTCGCAGACCAGCGCGGTGCCGTTCGGCAGGACGCGCGCGTCGGCCGTCGGGACGTGGGTGTGGCTCCCGACGACCGCGGTGACGCGGCCATCGAGGTGCCAGCCCATCGCGAGCTTCTCGCTGGTCGCCTCGGCGTGCCAGTCGAGGACGCGGACACTCGGAGCGTCCCTCGCCAACAGCTCGTCCATCGCGCGGAACGGATCGTCCGCCGGGTGCATGAACGTCCGCCCGATCGCGTTCACGACGAGCGCGCCGTGGGAGACGAGCGAGCCGCGACCCGGGTTGTTCGCGGGCAGATTCAACGGCCGGAGCACGAAGTCGAGGCCCTCGATCTCGTTGATGAACTGCCGCTGGTCCCACACGTGGTTGCCGGTGGTCACGACATCGGCACCGGCGGCCTGCAGCTCGCGCGCGATCTCGGCGGTCAGCCCCGCGCCGCCCGCCGCGTTCTCGCCGTTCACGATCGCGAGATCGACCCGCAGCTCGCCGCGGAGCTTCGGCAGCAGCGCGGCGACCGCGTCGCGGCCGGGACGCCCGACCACGTCGCCGACGAACAGGATGCGCATGGAAGCTACTGATCGTTCAGCGAAAGCTGAACGAGAAAGCCCGGAGCGAAGCGGAAGGTCACTTCGCGTAGTCGACGGCGCGCGTCTCCCGGATGACGGTGATCTTCACCTGGCCCGGGTACTGGAGGGTGTCCTGGATCTTCTGGGCCATGTCGCGCGCGAGCCGCGCGGCGTGCAGGTCGTCGATCTCGCCCGGCTTCACCATCACCCGGACCTCGCGGCCCGCCTGGATGGCGAACGACTTCTCGACGCCGGGGAAGCTGTTCGCGACGGCCTCGAGCTCCGTCAGCCGCTGGATGTAGTTGGACACGATCTCGCTGCGTGCGCCGGGCCGTGCCGCGCTGATCGCGTCGGCCGCGGAGATGAGCGTGCCGACCATGGTCACCGGCTCCACGTCGCCATGGTGGCCGACCACGCCGTCGATGACGGTCTGCGGGAAGCCGTAGCGCTTCAGCAGCTCGCCACCGATGACCGTATGCGCGCCCTCGACCTCGTGGTCGATCGCCTTGCCGATGTCGTGGAGGAGTCCGGCGCGCTTCATCGTCTGCTGGTCGTAGCCGGTCTCCGCGGCGAGCATGCCCGCCACGTGCGCGACCTCGATGGAATGCCGGAGGACGTTCTGCCCGAACGACGTGCGGAAGTGGAGCCGACCGAGGTACTTCACGAGGTCCGGATGGAGCGCGCCGATGCCGACCTCGTACACCGCCGCCTCGCCGGCCTCCTTGATGGACTGGTCGATCTCGGTGCGCGCGCGGCCGACGGCCTCCTCGATCCGGGCGGGGTGGATGCGGCCGTCCACCAGGAGCCGCTCGAGCGCGCGCTTCGCCACCTCGCGGCGGATCGGGTCGAAGCCGGAGACCACCACCGTCTCAGGGGTGTCGTCGATGATCACGTCGACGCCGGTGAGGGTCTCGAGGGCGCGGATGTTGCGGCCCTCGCGGCCGATGATCCGGCCTTTCATGTCGTCGCTCGGGAGCGCGACCGCGGTCACCGAGTGCTCGGTCGTGTGCTCCGCCGCGTAGCGCTGGAGGGCCAGCGTGAGGATCGCGCGGGCCTTGTCGTCCGCGCGCTCGCGGGCTTCGACCTCGTACTCACGGACCTTGCGGTTCGTGATGTCGCGCATCTCCTCTTCGACGCTCTCGAGGAGCAGCGCCCGGGCCTCGTCCTGGCTCAGGCCCGCGACGCGCGCGAGCTCGACCTGCTGCTCCTCCTGGAGCTGTTCGATCTTCGCTCGCTCGGCCTCGAGGGCGGACTCTCTGTCGGCGAGCTTCTTCTCGCGCCCGGTGAGCTCCGCGACCTGGGAATCGAGCTGCTCGTCCTTCTTGTCGAGCCGGGTCTCGTACCGCTGGAGCTCGGCCCGCCGCTCCCGGTTCTCGAGCTCGGCGGTCTTGGCGACCTTCAGGGCCTCGTCCTTGGCCTCGAGGATGATCTCCTTCTGCTTGGTCCGTGCCTCGGCGAGCAGGCGGTCAGCGGTGGCGCGAGCGGCCGTCTCGCTGTTGAGCGCGATGCTCCGGCGGACCATCAGGGCGATCACGAAGCCGGCGAGCAACCCGGCGACGAGGGCACCAAGGCCCACGACGAGGTTCTCGGGCATGGCCAGATTCCTTTCCGTGTGCCACGTACGCGAAGCCGGCGCCGTTGTGAGGGCGCAGGCCCCCGTCCGCGGAATCGGCGCTCAGGACGGCGTGCCCCGGGCGCCGGGAGTTCACAAGTGTTAAGTGCGACGACAATAGCAGGATGACCGTGCCGGAAAGCGAACGGCTGCTGCCCGAGCCACTCCTTACGGAAATGCTCGGAGAACTTGACGGCTGGCAGCGCGATGGCCAGGCGATCACGAAGACCTTCATCCGCACGGGCTGGACGAGCGCCATGGCGTTCGCGAACCGCGTTGCGCAGGCAGCGACCGCGGCCGACCACCACCCCGACGTGCACATCGAGCGCTACAAGACCGTCCGGATCGTCCTTACGACCCACATCACGAAGGGCATTTCGCGGGCCGACATCGACCTCGCCCGGGAGATCGACCGGATCGCGACGACATGACCGCGGGAGTGCTCGTCCTTCACGCGTGGTGGGGCCTGAATGACGACGTGCGGGCGTACGCGCGTCGCCTGCAGGGCGAAGGTTTCGCCGTCGAGACCCCCGACATGTACGGCGAAGGCCGCGTGGCCGGCGAGATCCCCGCGGCCGAGGCGCTGATGAAGGCGCGCGACAAGGTGCGGCAGGTCGCGGAGATCGACGGCGCGGCGGACCGGCTCGCGAAACGCGGCCCCTACGCGGTCGTCGGCTGGAGCATGGGGGGCAGCTATGCCTGGGACCTCGTCGAACGCCGGCCGGCCACGGTCGCCGCGCTCGTCGATCACTACGGCGGCGGGGAGCCCGCACCCGGTTCGAAGCTGCCGCCGATCCTGGGTCACTACGGCGAGCTCGACGATGACATCGCGCTGTTCCGCGAGCTCGACACCAGGCTCCGCGACGCGGGTCAGACCGCGGAGCTGCACTTCTACCCGGGCGCCCACCACTGGTTCGCGGAGCCGAGCCGGCCGCAGTACGACCCCAACGCCGCGGCGCTCGCCTGGGACCGGACCCTCCGCTTCTTGAAGCAGCAGCTCGGCTAGTGGCCCGTCAGGGCTGGAACAGCTTCCAGCGCCCCTCGGACACGACCTCGGCGGCGGCGTCGACCACCCGGATGGCGGTCTGATCGTCGAGCGCATACGTCGGAACGGGGATCCGTGCCGCCCACCGCTCGGCGTTGGTCAAGGACGCGTCGGGGTGGTCGGGGTGCTCGAAGTGCGGGATCACCGCGAAGTCGACCAGTCCCGCACCCTGTCCGGTGACCAGGATCCGGTTCACGTCGCCCTGCGGCGTGGCGAAGACGATGTCCTCCGACTGCAGCGGTCCGTCCTTCCCGCGGGGCGGTTCGGTGTACGTCTCGACGAAGATCGAGCTGGCAGCCATGCTCCCGGCGCTCACCCCCACGTAGACCGCCTCTGAGCGAAGCGACGGCAGGAGACCGGTCACACCGGAGCGCCGCATCCAGTTCGCGAGGAACAGCGGGTCGCCGCCCCACACCAGCAGCGCGTCCGCGTCCCGGACCGTCGGCACCCACGCAGCCTCCTCGATGCTCGGCAGCGCCGTCAGCTCCAGGATCCCCAGCGACTTCCAGCCCAAGTCACCCAACGGCGACGCAGACGTGCCGGAGATCGCCCGCCACGCCATCAGCGGCCCGCCGGGGAAGGGATAGATCGCGGTGGGGATGAAGAGCGCGTTGGACTCGGCGATCGGCTTGCCCAGCAGGTCGACCAGCGCAGCCTGGATGCTGCGGTTCGTGATCCCGGACGATGTGAGCAGAGCTCTCATGTTTCCGACACTCCTATGTCTCATCCGCTTCGGGCCGCGCGATGACCTCCTCGATCACGTCGTAGGAGAAGCCGCGCGCCGCGAGGTACTGGTGGACCTTCCGCTTGCGCTCGTTCTCGGTCATCGAGAGCCAGCGGGTCATCGGCCGGCGGATCGACTCACGAGCCCGCTTCGTTTCCGTATCCGGATCAGCCTCACCGAGCACGAGGTCGATCGTCTCGCGCGCGACGCCCTTCTGCATGAGCTCGGTGACGATCGCCCGCTGCCCCTTCGGGCGGAACGTCGCGCGCTGCTCGACCCAGTAGCGGGCGAATGCCTCGTCGTCGATGTAGCGCTGTGCGCGCAGCTGGTCGATCGCCTTGTCCTGGGCCTCGTCGTCGAAACGCTTCGTGCGCAGATGCCGCTTGATCTCCGAGACGCTGCGCGGTCGCGGGCCAAGATAGCGGACGGCCGCGTCGTAGGCATCGCCGACCGGTGCCGCGTCGCGTGCGGGCCGGCTAGCTTTCCTCATCCGGGCCGCCGACCGGCACCGAACCGGACTTCTCGCGGACCTTCGCCTCGACCTCGCCTGCGATGTCGGGGTGGTCGCGGAAGAACTGCTTCGCATTCTCGCGGCCCTGGCCGAGGCGCGTCTCGCCGTAGTTGAACCATGCGCCGTACTTCGTGACGACACCGGTGAGCAGACCCATGTCGACGAGTCCGCCTTCGCGCGAGATGCCCTCGACCGCGAGGATCTCGATCTCGGCGAGCCGGAAGGGCGGCGCGACCTTGTTCTTCACGACCTTCACGCGCACGCGCCGGCCGATGACGTCGGTCCCGTTCTTGATCTGCTCGATCGGCCGCACGTCGAGACGGATCGACGCGTAGAACTTGAGCGCCTTGCCGCCGGAAGTCGTCTCCGGTGAGTTGTGCGCGACCACGCTGTCGACGAGATAGTTGTGCGTGCCGTCGACCTCGAGGTCGTAGCGGTACGACGTCCGGCCACCCCACATGGCGGGCATCGGCTTGATGGCCGCGATCTCGGCCGGCAGAAGCCGCCGCTCGGGCTCGGAGATCACGGGTTCGACCTTGAACCGACCCCGGTACTTCGGGAGGAGCTTGTATTCCATGGACGGAGGAATGCTCGATGCAACCACCGACAGGAATGTGTCGGTCGCATCGCGCTCCATTCGCAGGATTGCCTTGGAACGGACCTCGTGGAGCTTGCTCTCGACGCCGAACCGATCACGGAGCATGGCCACGAGTCGCTGTTGCGTGTCGATGCTCATCGCTTCGACGCAGATCGCGATCCGTCCGTTTTCTCGTTTTCCGCGGATCGTCAGGTTGCCGTCGTCCAGATACCAGAGCGCGAGCGCGAGCGGCGAGAGCGACGCGAGGTACTTCTCGTCGAACTGCTTCACGCCGAGCTTGTACGTGCTGCGCCGGAGATCGTGGAGCTCGGGCAGTGGAGTGCTGTCCCAGAAGCTGTCGCCGTCGTCGTTCTCCCAGTACGACCCCGGGATGTTCGCGAGGAGCGACATCTTCCACTGGAGGTACTCGCGCTGCTTCACGCCATGCCCGAGGCGGAACTTCACGCCCTTCGAGTGCGGCTTCTTCGGAGCGCTCAGCGAGCCGTCACCCAACAGGCTGCCGCGGACGACGTCCCACTGGAAGTCGCTCAACCGGAAGAGCTGCGCGAGCATCACGGGGTCGCCCGGCCGCAGGTCCTTCACGCGCGCGAAGCCCTCGGTCGTGAGGATCTCGTGGTCCGGCGTCGCCGAGAACTGCGCGCGGCCATTCCCGCTGGGACGGTGGACGGTCACCGAGAGGAAGTCCTTCGTCGCGCCGTTGTTGAACCAATTCGTGACCGGCGCCGAGCGAATCGCGCCCGTCTGCAGGTCTGCGGTCAAGACGTCGACCTTCAGTTTCTGGTTGACGATCTGGCCGATCTTCGCTTGCGAGCCGTCGGCGAGCGTGACGCGGGTGCCATAGCTGAAGCAGCCGAACATTACCCCGATCTTCTCGCGGAGCTGGTTGATGAAGATGACGGTCGTCTTCGTCTTCGAGACCGTGCCGGTGATCTTGCGCAGCGCCTGGCTCATGAGCCGGGCCTGGAGGCCGACGTGGGAATCCCCCATCTCGCCCTCGATCTCGGCTTTCGGCACGAGCGCCGCCACGGAGTCGATGACCACGAGGTCGACCGCACCGCTCCGGACGAGCGTGTCGGCGATCTCGAGGGCCTGCTCGCCGTTGTCGGGCTGCGAGATGAGGAGCTCATCGGTGTTCACGCCGCAGATGCGGGCCCAGCCGGCGTCGAGCGCGTGCTCGGCATCGATGAACGCCGCCGTACCGCCGCCCTTCTGTACGCCGGCCACCGCGTGGAGCGCGAGGGTCGTCTTGCCGCCGGCCTCCGGGCCATAGATCTCGATCACCCGGCCGCGCGGATAGCCGCCGACGCCGAGCGCCAGGTCCAGCGCGAGCGAGCCGCTCGGAATGCTCTCGATCTGATCCTCGGTGTTGGCACCGAGCTTCATGATCGCGCCCTTTCCGAACTGCTTTTCGATCTGGAGGATGGCGGCGTCGATGGCCTTGGTCTTTTCGCTCATCTTCTTGGACCCCTCGGACGACAACGGCACGGACTTGCTCGGCGCCGCCACCGCTAGAACTTCTCCTTGCGCTTGGGCTTGATGACCTCGAAGGCCATCGGGTTCACCGGGGCAACCGTCCCTTGGCGCTTCAGCTCCTTCGCGAGCTGCTCCTTGGACTTCTTCTTCGCCTTCTTGCCGCCTGCGTCTCCACCACCAGTGGGCATGTGCGTTCCCTCCTGGAACCCGTTTGGAAGCAGGGCGAGCATAGCAGCGCACGTGCCTGCCTAGACTGCGCGCGATGACCGAACCGAAGCGTCACGCGCGCGTCACGACGAAGACCGGCGACACCGGCGACACCTCGCTCTTCGGTCCTGGCCGGTTCCGCAAGACCGACCCGCGGATCGAGGCGCTCGGCGACCTCGACGAGACGCAATCGGCCATCGGGCTCGCCCGCGCGGTCGCGTCTGGCTCGGTCGCGGAAACGCTGCTCGAGCTGCAGCGCGCGCTGTACGTCGCGATGTCCGAAGTGGGCACGCCCGCCGGCGACGTCGCCCGGCTCCCGCGGCGGATCGACGCGACCGCCGTCGCGGAGCTCGAGGAGCACGCTGCCGCGGTGCGCGCGACGGTCGACATCGCGGCCCGGTTCGTGATCCCCGGCGAGGACGAGCTCTCCGCGCGTCTCGATCTGGCCCGTGCGGTCTGCCGGCGGGCCGAGCGGCGGGTCGTGGCGCTGGCCGACGCCGGCGTGGTCGACGGGGCGCACCTGCTCCCGTGGCTGAACCGGCTGTCGGACGTGCTATTCGTGCTGTCGCGAGCGGTCGAGCCAGGCGTGCGCCCGGCGCGGGAGCTCTAACTCAGCGGAGCCAGGGCGGCGCTTCCCACTTGTCGGGGAGCACCGTGACCTTGATCGGCAGCTCCGCGGCCTGCTCGGACACCGACTGGATCTGGTTGATCAGCATCGGCCCGTAGGGGCAGAACGGCGTGGTGAGGACCATCTTCACCTCGCCCTCGTCGGCCGAGAACGTGACCTCGCGGATGAGGTCGAGGTCGATGACCGAAAGGCCGATCTCCGGATCGAGCACGGCCTGGAGCGCGTTCAGGACCTTCTCCTGCTTCTCCGCGTCGGAAACGATGGGTGTGGTGTCTTCTGCCATGCACCCATTGTCTCACCCGCCGAGGATCTCCCCGAACACCGGGCCGATCGGTGACCAGAGGCGCGGCGTGAGCGGTCCGACCGGCTGCGCGTCCCAAGCCGTAGCCGGCCATCCCAACGACCTCCGCGGGAAGCTCGAGCCGTCGAACGATCCGGCAATCCGCGCCGGCCTCCTCGCGGACCTCGCGAACGGCCGCGTCCTCGAGCGTTTCGCCGGGCTTCACGCCGCCGCCCGGCAGGATCCAGAACAGGCCGTCGGCGTCGCGATGCTGGACCATCAGGATGCGGCCACGCCAGGGCACGATCACCCGGACGCGCGACGGCTCAGCGGTCATCCGCGGGGCCGCCGCGGCGACGAGCAGGGCGGCCAGCGCAGGGACGATCGCGGTGAGCGTGTCCCTGCCGCGGCCTGCCGTGCCGGCCGCCGCTGCCGCGACGACGGCCCACGGCCAGAGCAGGAACAGGTGGTCGTCGCTGTAGGCGTAGGGCACGCTGAAGAGCTCGACGGCGATCGCGATCAGGCCGGCGGCGCGTCGTCCCACAACGTCGCACGCTGGGGCGGAGTGAGGCCGAGGTGCGCGTAGGCCCGCTCGGTCGCGACCCGCCCGCGCGGGGTCCGCTGGAGGTAGCCCTCCTGGAGCAGGTATGGCTCGTAGACGTCCTCGATCGTCTCGGTGTCCTCGCTCACCGCGGCGGCGAGCGTCTCGAGCCCGACCGGACCGCCGGAGAACTTCTGGACGATCGCCGAAAGGAGCATCCGGTCGACGGCGTCGAGGCCCTTCTCGTCCACCTCGAGCGCGAGCAGCGCGTCTTTCGCGACCGCGAGCGTGATGACGCCGTCGTGCTTCACCTGGGCGAAGTCGCGGACGCGCTTCAGCCAGCGGTTCGCGATGCGCGGGGTGCCGCGTGATCGGCGCGAGATCTCCGTCGCCGCGGGAGGCTCGATCGTGACGTTGAGGATCCGCGCCGAACGTTTCACCACCAGCTCGAGCGCCTCGGGCGTCAGCAGGTCGAGCCGGTAGGTCGCGCCGAAGCGGTCGCGGAGCGGCGAGGAGAGTCGGCCGATGCGCGTCGTCGCGCCGACGAGCGTGAAGCGCGGCACCGGGAGGCGGAGCGTGCGCGCACCGGGACCCTTGCCGAGGACGATGTCGAGGTGGAAGTCCTCCATCGCGGGATAGAGCACCTCCTCGACGATCCGCGGCAGCCGGTGCACCTCGTCGACGAACAGGATGCTGCCCGGCTCGAGGCTCGTGAGGATCGCGGCCAGATCGCCGGCCCGCTCCATCGCGGGTCCGCTGGTCACGCGGATCGCCACGCCGAGCTCGTGCGCGATGACGGTGGCCAGGGAGGTCTTCCCCACACCCGGCGGTCCGTACAGCGCGACGTGCTCGAGCGGCTCGTTCCGGCCCTTCGCCGCGT
>DASYXA010000036.1:0-37603 GCA_035935465.1 Candidatus Limnocylindria bacterium
AAACAGTTCGTGGGCTGGTACGGAACAGCATTCGCCCTCGAGGAGCGGGACGCGCTCGGATCCGCCTACCTGTCCAACTTCCTCGAGACCGTCAATCAGACCGGTAACATCGGTCCGGGCGTCACGGATCATCCGCTCTTCAAGGAGCTCGCGCCCGCCGGCGCCTCGGCCGACAACGCCTCCTGCATCACCAACTACGAGTGCCAGGTCACCGCGGGCAACACGACACCGGCTTCGGCCACCGTCGCCCTGGTGGTCGAGAATCTCTATCAATGCACCGGCACGCTCATCAACGACGTGCCGGGCGACGATACGCCGTACGTTCTCACCGCGCGGCACTGCGAGACCGGCCAGCTCGGCGGCGGCAATCCGGCGGCGGCATCCGGCGTCACGGTGTACTGGAATGCCACCAGCGCCTGCGGGACGCCGCTCGGCTCGATCTACGATGGCGGGCTGCCGAGCCAGACCGGCGCGCACACCGTGGTCGAGCAGCAGGACGCGTGGCTCATCGAGCTCGACACCAGCCCGGTGGTCGGCGACGCGCAGTTCGCGGGCTTCGACGCCTCCGGGGGCGCGGTGCAGGGCGGCTACACGATCCATCATGCCCAGGGCGGCGATAAACAGTTCGTGGGCTGGTACGGAACAGCATTCGCCCTCGAGGAGCGGGACGCGCTCGGATCCGCCTACCTGTCCAACTTCCTCGAGACCGTCAATCAGACCGGCAACATCGGTCCGGGGGCCTCGGGCAGCGGCCTCTTCAACCGCAACGACCACCTGGTAGGCGCCCTCGCGCTCGGCCGCAAGAGCACCGACGCCTCCGGCTACGGCGCCTGCCCGGTCACGCCCGCGGCGGCGCCCAACGGGTCGAACGGGGTCGCCGACTTCACGCCGCTCGCCGCCGTCTGGACGGCGACCGCCGATACGACCAGCAGCACCGGCGCCACGACCCTTCAATCCGTGCTCGATCCTGCGAACACCGGAAGCCGCGTCGTCCCGGGCAAGCCGGTCGAGATGGTGGCCAACAACGCCCCGCCGCCGCCAGCGCCGCAGATCACTTTCAGCCCGGCCACCGTCACGGCCGGGCAGTCCTTTACCGCTGGCTGGTCGGCGACCAACGCGGCGAACTGCACTCTCACCGGAGGCATTCCGGGTGGGACGTGGGGCGGCACCTCACAGGCGGTTCCGGCGACGGGGTCCACCACCGAGTTCGGCCCCGCGGGTCATTACACCTTTGGCCTGATCTGCCAGGGCATGACGGCGAACAGCCTGACGGTATCGACGCAGGCGACACTGACCATTACACCCGCCGCGGCAGCTCCGGCGCCGAGCGCGGCCTCCGGGCCGGCGGACCCGGCCGGCGCAACCGCTGCGGGAGGGGGAGGATCGATGGGGATCGTGGAAGGCGTGATTCTCGCGGCACTACTTGGCTTCGGCCTGCTGCGCAGAGGGCAGGGTGCACGTGATCGAGACCGCGGGCTGGACCGAGACGAAGGCCTACCCGAGCGTCGCGAAGGAGCGGGCGATCGCGTTCGCCCAGGGACCGAACACGATCGTGCTCGCGCGCGCGGATCAGCCGGCTCTGGACTCGATCAACACCGACGACGGGCATCGCGACACCGTGACCCTCGCGAACGCGCGCACCGGCACGTTCGCCTCGGCCGTGACCGCGATGGCGGTCGTGCCGCGCACCGACTTCCTGTACGCGATCGCGGATGGTCGCGCGGTCGTGGTCGACGTGCACGGCCTCTCGCCGTTCGCCGCGATCCCGACGGCGGGCACGCTGCTCGGCGTCGACGGCACCGCCGACACACTCGTCGCGCTCGCTCCGTCGGGAAGCGCCGACCGCATCGAGACCGGCCGGCTCGCGCTCGCCTGGCGGCTCCCCGGCATCGTGGCCGCGGCGCTCCTCGCGTTCATCCTCGTCCTGCTCGCGCGCCGGCTGTTCGCGTCGCGCGTGATCCCGGTGCTCGTCGGCATCGCGGTCATCGCCGACGGGTCGATGTTCGCCCAGGCCCGTATCGGGATGAACGACGTGTACGTCGGGCTGTTCATCGTCGCCGGCTGGTACTTCATCGTCGCCGCGCACCGGCCGCGCCTGTCGGCGCGCGCCGACATCCTCATCGCCGGCGTCCTGCTCGGTCTCGGCGCGGCGTCGAAGTGGGCGGCGTTCTACACGCTCGCCGGCGTCCTCGTGGCGTCGCTCGCGGTCACCGCGTACGCCTACGCGGCCGCGCGCCCGGGACAGGGCGGCCCACTCGATCTCCTCGCCGGGAAGGGCCGGAACGCCGCGTTCCTGTTCCTGTCGTTCGCGGTCATCCCGCTCGGGATCTACCTCGCGAGCTACCTGCGCTGGTTCGGCGGGCCGACCGCGCCGTACGGCTGGGATCTCATCGAGCTCACCAAGCAGATGTACTGGTACCACTCGAGCCTCACCTCGCCGCACCCGGCCGCGTCACCGTGGTGGAGCTGGCCGCTCGTGCTGAAGCCCGTGTACTGGTACTTCGGCCAGTCGGACAACGGGAACAACGCGTACATCTACGACGCCGGGAACGTCATCCTGTTCTGGGGCGCGCTCGTCGCGACCGTGTGGTGCGCGATCGCCGCGGTCCGCACGCGCTCGGCCGCCCTCGGGTTCGTCGTGTTCGCGGTCCTCGTCCAGTACGTCGCGTGGATCCCGATCTCGCGCGTCCTGTTCTTCTACCACTTCTTCACCGCGCTGCCGTTCTACCTGCTCGCGCTCGCCTGTGGCCTCGCGTACCTCTGGGAGTCCGGGCGCCGGGGCCGCGTCATCGCGTACCTGTCGATCGCCGTGGCGGCGTTCGTGTACTTCTACCCGTTCGTGTCGGGCCAGCCGGTGCCCGGATCGCAGGCCGCGATGTTCTTCATCCTGCCCACGTGGCAGTACGACTGCCAGTTCTACCCGGCGTTCGTGTGCCCGCTGAACGCGCCGAGCGAGCTCCCGATCGCGGCGGTCGCGCGCCGCATCGGCGGCGCGGCCGCCGTCGCCGCGATCGCGGCCGGGGCGTTCCTCGCGCTGCGCTCGCCCGGGCGCGCCCTCGCCGCGGCGCGCGCCGCGCTAGGGCGAGGCGCTCGGGGCGGGACCGACGCTCGCTGACGGCGAGGCGCTCGGCGACGCCGGCGGCGGAGCAGCGGGCCCGGGGGTCGAAAGCAGCGCGCCGATCGTGCCCGCGAGCGCCACGAGGATCAGCAGCGCCAGGATGAGCGTGCCCGCGAAGGCGCGGGAGACGGCCGGCTTGCGCGCGGCGTAGACGATCACCGTGATGTTGTCCTCGCCGCCGCGCGACCGGGCGAGGGCGACGAGCGCGTCGGCCGCGCGCGCGGGATCGTCGGCCATCGCCGCCGCGATCTCCGAGTCCGTCACGTGCCTGGTGAGGCCGTCGGAGCAGAGGACGAGCCGGTCCGCGGGCTGGAGCGTCTCGACGAAGATGTCGGGCTGCACGCCGCGCGGGTCGCCGAGGAAGCGCGTGATGCTGCGTTGGCGGTCGCCGCTGTGATCGGCGGTGACCTGGCGGATCGTCGTCCCACGGATCACGTACGCCCGCGAGTCGCCGAGGTTCGCGACCGCGGCCTCGCGCCCGCGGATGGCCGCGGCCACGAGCGTCGTCGCCGCGCGCGAGAAGCGCTCGTCCGTCGCCGCGTCGAGCACCGCGACGTTGGCTTTCTGGACCGCCTCGCCGAGCGCGATCCGGCCGGAGTCGCGGACGCCGGGTGGCCGGAACGCCGTCGCGAGGCCCTCGATCGCCGCGGTGCTGGCGACGTCGCCGCCGGCCTCGCCGCCGACGCCGTCGGCCACCGCGATGAGCGTCACGCCGGCGTAGTCGCGCGCGAGCCAGCGGTCCTCGTTGCGTTCGCGGACGAGGCCCGGATCGGTCCGGGCAGCGACGTCAGTCACTCTGCTTCGCGCAATCCTTGCCCGAGACGTAGCGCACGCTGACGTAGGTCCCGCGCACGGCCTGCGTGCCCGGCGCAGGGTCCTGGCTCACGACGTCGCAGGCGGAGCCTTGCGCCGGGGTGCTGTCGTAGCGCGTCTCGAAGCCGGCGTTCTTGAGCGCGGCGATCGCCCGGTCGAGCTTCAGGCCGATGACCCGCGGCACGCCCGACGACACCGTGCCGCTCGTCGTCGGTGCGAACGTCGCGCTCGAGCCACCGACGGTGGCGGAGGGGAACTTCGCGAAGAAGAACACGACCCCGATGAGGATGGCGAGGACGACGCCGAGCGCGAGCAGCGTGTCGAGCCGCGGCCACGCTCCCGACGACGTCGCGATGATCGGCCGCAGCACCCTCGTCACCGGGTCGTTCACGGCGTCCGACAGCGCGAGCGCGAACGCGCCGGCGGTCGGGTAGCGCCGTTCGGGCTCGCGCGCGAGGCCCCTCGCCACGACCGCGTCGGCGGTATCGGAGAGCCGCGTGTCGGCCGAGCGGATGTGCGGCGCGCCGCGCTCGATCCGGTCGCGCAGCAGGTCCTCGTTCTCGGCGCCGGCGAACGCGGGCTGCCCGGTGAGCAGCTCGTACGCGACCAGGGCGAGACCGTACACATCGGTCCGCGGGGTGACCGGCCGGCCCTCGACGCGCTCGGGCGCGATGTACCGGGCGGTGCCGACGAGCTCGCGCTCCTCGCTATCCCGGGCCGCGCGCGCGATCCCGAAGTCGGTGAGCTTCGCGTTGCCCGCGTCGTCGACGATGACGTTCGCCGGCTTCACGTCGAGGTGCACGAGGCCGGAGCGGTGCGTCGCGTCGAGCGCGCCCGCGACCTGGCGGATGAGCGTGGCGACCTCCGGTGCCGGGAGCGCGCCGCGCTCGGCGACGATGTCGCGCAGCGAGCGGCCGCGCACGTCCTCCATCACGATGAACGCATCGTTGCCGTCCTGGCCTTCGTCGAAGACCGTGACGATATGTGGGTGCGTCACCGACGCCGCGCGGCGCGCCTCCATCGTGAAACGCTCGCGGAACGCCGGCTCGGCCTCGGCCCCGAGGATCTTCACCGCGACGTCACGCTCGAGGCGCAGGTCGCGCGCCCGCCACACCTCGGCGGTCCCGCCGCGGTCGATCCGCTCGGTCAGGCGGTAGCGCTGCGCGAGGAGCCGTCCCCGCGAGAGGGGCTCGACCGGGGCCGGCGACGCCGGGCTCGGCGGCACGTGCTCGTCGTCCGTCATGCCATCAGGAGTCGCAACTCCGGTGCCGCGCGGTCATGGCTAGCGCGCGGTGAGCGCGACGAGGGCCTCGAGCGCGTCCTCGTAGATCGAGTCGCTGCGCGCGATGGTGAGCTCCTCGCCGAGCAGCTCGCCCACGCCGGGGCGTCCGAGCGGCACGATGCGCTCGGCCATGCCGCGCCCGCCGATGGTGACGAGGGCCGTCGCGTGCGCGCTCGTCTCGGAGCGCTTGACCACGAACTCGGCGTGCCGGCCGCCGTCCTCCGACTGGATCCGCAGTCCCGAGAGGTCGCCCTCCTCGAGGCCGCGGATGAAGCGTGGCCGGACCCGAACCGGGATCTCCGAGCCGTCGGGGCGCCGCATCGCGAAGAGCAGCCCGCCGGCCTCGGATGGAGCGAGCGACTCGACCGCGCTCCAGCCGAGCCGCGAGGCGAGCCACCCGATCAACAGGAGCGCCTGCGACGGGTGGATCTCGCGGCCGTCCGCGTCGACGGCGAAGCCGACGCGGATCCCGGTGATCGTATCGAGGAACGGCCGCCAGGCCGGGACATCGAAGAACTGCATGACGAGCTCGCGCCACGGCGTGATGCGGGTCCAGTTGAAGTCCGTGACCCCATACCGTCCGTGGCCCGCGCGCGCGATCGCGTGGAGGCGGGGGAGCGTCTGGTCCGGACGCGCGAAGTCGCCGGAGTCGACGATGAGCCGGTCACCGAGGCCGAGGAGGTCCTCGAAGAACCGCGCATCGAGCGGCGGCGTCTCGGTCCACCAGAGGAACACCGGGAGATCGGGGAGGAGCAGCGGGATCACGGCGCTGACCAGCCGGCTCTCGGCATCGCCGCGCGCCCGGATGAGGATCTGCTCGTAGCTGACCTGCTGGGCGCCACCGGGATGCGGCAGGTGGCAGTGCATCTCGAGCTCGGAGGGATGCCCGGAGCGCTCGCGGTCCGCCACGATCACGATCGCGCGGGAGGGGTGGCGCGTCGCGAGCTCGTCGATGGTGGCGGCAGCGCGGCGGGCGTGGATCTCGCGCGTCGCGACGACCACGAGGTTGAGGACCGATGCCCGCGCGACCGGGACGCCGTGCTCCTTCGCCTGCGCCCCGCTCGACCGCCGAAGGCGCGCGAGCTCGCGCTCGAGCGCCGAGACGCCGTCGGCCCGCGCACCCCAGACGCGCTCGTCGATCGTGGTCATGACGCTCATCGGCCTACGGCTTGCGCCAGCTGCGCCCGTCGCGGGCGATGAGCAGGTCGGCCTCGGTCGGTCCCCAGGTCCCCGCCGGGTACGTGGGCAGATCGCTCCGCCCGGAGGCCCAGGCACGCGCGATCGGATCGACGAATCGCCACTGCTGCTCGACCTCGTCCTGCCGCGTGAAGAGCGTGCCGTCGCCGCGGAGCGCGTCGAGGATGAGCGTCTCGTACGCGTCGGGCGCGTCGACCATGAACGACGCGCCGTACACGAAGTCCATGTTCACGGAGCGGATCCGGATGCCCTGCACCGGCACCTTGGCGCCGAACTTGAGCGAGATGCCCTCGTCCGGCTGGATCCGCAGCACGAGCGCGTTCGGCTCCATCCCCTCGGCGGCCTCCTGCGAGAAGACCGCATGCGGCGCGGCGCGGAACTGGATCGCGATCTCGGTGGTGCGCTTGGGCAGCCGCTTTCCGGTGCGGAGGTAGAACGGCGTGCCTTCCCAGCGCCAGTTGTCGATGAACGCGCGGATCGCGATGAACGACTCGGTCGTCGAGGTCGGCGAGACGGCGTCCTCCTGACGGTAGGCACGGACGGGGGTGCCTTCGATGAAGCCCGGCCCGTACTGGCCGCGCACCGCGTTGTTCTCGGTCTCGTCCTCCGCGATCGGGCGCACCGCGCGCAGCACTTTGAGCTTCTCGTCGCGGACCGACTTCGCGTCGAACGACACCGGCGGCTCCATGCCGACGAGCGCGACGAGCTGCAGCAGATGGTTCTGCACGATGTCGCGGAGCGCGCCGGCCTGCTCGTAGTACGCGCCGCGCTCCTCGATCCCGAGCGACTCGGCGACCGTGATCTGCACGTGGTCGACGTACTGCCGGTTCCAGATCGGCTCGAAGATCCCGTTGGCGAAGCGCAGGACGAGGATGTTCTGGACCGTCTCCTTGCCGAGGTAGTGGTCGATCCGGAAGATCTCGTCCTCGCTGAACACGCCCTGGAGCTTCTCGGACAGGGCGGTCGCGCTCGCGAGGTCGTGCCCGAACGGCTTCTCCACGACGACGCGCGCGTTCACGTTCTCGGTGAGGCGGTGCTCCTTGAGCAGGTCGACGATCGGGCCGTACGCCGACGGCGGCGTCGCGAGGTAGAACAGCCGGTTGCCGGTGGTGCCCGCGCGCACGTCGAGGTCGGCGAGCGTGTGGCGGAGCGTCTCGTAGCCCTCGCCGTCGCGCGTCGACACGTAGTGCACGCTCTCGGCGAAGCTCCGCCAGACATCCTCGTTGATCGGCTTGGTGCGCGAGTACTTCACGAGGTCCGCGTGCAGGCCCTCGCGGAACTGATCGGCCGTCAGGTCGGCGCGCGCCGCGCCGACGACCGCGAAGGCCGCGGGCAGCAGGCGCTGGAGCGCGAGGTTGTACAGCGCCGGGACGATCTTCCGGGCGGCCAGGTCGCCGGTGCCGCCGAAGATCACGAGCGCGCAGGGCTGCGGGGTCCGCGCGATGCGCGGTCCCGCGCGCAGCGGATTCGCCAGCGGCGGCGCGACGGTCACAGCTGCCGCGCCCGCCGCGGCCCGAGCCGCTCCTCGCTCACTCGGTCTTCACCTCGTGCCCGCCGAACTGGTTGCGGAGGGCGGCCGCGACCTTCATCGCGTAGCTGTCCTCCTGCCGCGAGGTGAACCGGGCGAACAGCGAGTGGGCAAGGACCGTCAGCGGGACGTCGTGGGCGATCGCCTCCTGCACCGTCCAGCGGCCCTCGCCCGAATCGGCGACGTAGCCCTTGATGTGCTCGAGGTCGCTGCCCTCGGCCTCGAACGCGCGCTCGGCGAGCTCGAGCAGCCAGGAGCGGACCACGCTGCCCTGGTTCCAGACCTGCGCGACCCGCTGGAGGTCGAGCCCGAATTCGCTCGCGTGCAGGAGCTCGAAGCCCTCTCCGTACGCCTGCATCATCCCGTACTCGATCCCGTTGTGGACCATCTTCGTGAAGTGGCCCGCGCCGCTCTTGCCGAAGTGCGCCCAGCCGTTCGGCGGCGCGAGCGTGTCGAGGAGCGGCGTGACCATCGCCACCGCGTCGGCCTCGCCGCCGACCATCATGCAGTAGCCGATCTTCAGTCCCCAGATGCCGCCGGACACGCCGATGTCGAGATAGCGGAAGCCCCGCGCGGTGTATGTCGCCGCTCGCCGCTGGGAGTCGTGGAAGTTCGAATTGCCGCCGTCGATGAAGACGTCGCCCGGCGTCGCGTGCTTGGCGAGCTCATCCAGCGCCTCGTCGGTGACCGCGCCCGCGGGGACCATCGTCCACAGCACGCGCGGCGGCTTCAGCTTCGACACCAGCTCCTCGATCGTGTACGCGGCGACCGCGCCGTGCCGCACGGCGTCGTCGACGGGCCCGCGGCTGCGGTTCGCGGCCACGACGCGATGGCCGCCCTGGGCCAGGCGGGTCGCCATGTTGCCGCCCATGCGACCGAGGCCGTAGATCCCGATCTCCATCCGTCCGTCTCCCATCATCACCGCGTCCGGTGCCCGGGTCGGCCTCGTCGGACCGCGCGACAGGCGTAGGGTAATTCCATGGCCACGGCGAGCCGGGCTCCCACGCAGGTCGACGTCCACCGAGAGCTCGCGCGGCAGCTGCGCGCGGATTCGATCCGCTGCTCCACCGCCGCGGGCTCGGGGCATCCATCGTCGTCGCTGTCGGCGGCGGACCTCATCGCGGTGCTGCTCGTGACCCACCTCCGCTACGACTGGTCGAAGCCGAAGGATCCGGCGAACGACCACCTCATCTTCAGCAAGGGCCACGCGTCGCCGCTCTACTACGCGATGCTCCGCGCGGCCGGCGCGATCGACGACGCCGAGCTTGCGACCTTCCGCAGGTTCGGCAGCCGGCTCGAGGGTCACCCGACGCCGGTGCTCCCGTGGACCGATGTCGCGACCGGCTCGCTCGGTCAGGGCCTGCCGATCGCGGTCGGCGAGGCGCTCGCCGCGAAGCGGCTGCTCGGCGCGCCGTTCCACGTATGGACGCTCACCGGCGACAGCGAGCTCGCCGAGGGCTCGATCTGGGAAGGCCTCGATCACGCCGGGCACGAGGGCCTTGCGAACTTCACCGCGATCTTCGACATCAACCGCCTCGGGCAGCGCGGCCCGACGGAGCTCGAGTGGAACGTGGACGCCTACGCCGCGCGCGCGCGCGCGTTCGGCTGCGATCCGATCGTCATCGACGGCCACGACCTCGCGGCCGTGGACGACGCGCTCGGACGGGCGCGCCGTGCGGAGCGGCCCACGGTCATCGTCGCGAAGACCGTGAAGGGCAAGGGCGTCTCGTTCATCGAGAACAAGGAGGGCTGGCACGGCAAGGCCCTCGACCCCGAGCAGGCGAAGCGGGCCCTCGCGGAGCTCGGCGCGGTGGCGTCGCGGACGTTCCCGACCGTGCAGCCCGAGCCGTGGACGCCGCGGGCGATGCCGGCGGCGAAGAAGCCGGTGCTTGCGACGTACACGGAGCCGGTCGCGACGCGGAAGGCGTACGGCGAGGCGCTCGCCGCGCTCGGCGCCGCGCGCGCGGACGTCGTCGTGCTCGACGCCGAGGTGAGCAACTCCACGCACGCCGAGGACTTCAAGAAGACCGCGCCGGAGCGGTTCTTCGAGCTGTACATCGCCGAGCAGCAGATGATCGCGGCCGCGGTCGGGATGCAGGTGCTCGGGCTCACACCGTTCGCGTCGACATTCGCCGCGTTCCTGACCCGGGCGTACGACTTCATCCGGATGGCCGCGATCTCGCGGGCGAACATCCGGCTCTCGGGTTCGCACGCGGGCGTGTCGATCGGCGAGGATGGCCCGTCGCAGATGGCGCTCGAGGATCTCGCGATGATGCGCGCGGTCTTCGGGAGCACGGTGCTCTATCCGTGCGACGGCAACCAGACCGCCCGGCTCGTCGCGCTCATGGCCGACCTGGACGGGATCAGCTACATCCGCACGACCCGCGAGAAGACGCCGATCCTCTACGCGGACCGGCTCGATGACTTCCGGGTCGGCGGCTCGCGGATCGTGCGCGGCGGCGCCGCCGATGATCAGGTCGCGGTCGTCGCGGCGGGGATCACCGTGCACGAGGCGGTGAAGGCGGCCGACCAGCTGAAGGACGCGGTGAAGGTCCGGGTCATCGACGCGTACTCGGTGAAGCCGATCGACGCCGCGGCGCTGCTCGACGCCGTCCTCGCGACCGGCGGCAGGCTCATCGTGGCGGAGGATCACTGGCCCGAAGGCGGGATCGGCGACGCGGTCCTCGCGGCGCTCGCCGAGCACGGCGCGATGGCGAAGCTCACGCGCTTCACCCACCTCGCGCCCCGGGCGATGCCCCGGTCGGGCAAGCCCGCGGAGCTCTTGGGGGCCGCCGGCATCGACGCCGCGCACATCGCCGCGGCGGCCAGGGATCTTGTCCGCTAGCCCAGGCGGTCACGCGGTCGTCTGGCATCATTAGCGGAAGCGAAGGGGAGGTCCCGTGGACATCTCGATCGTCCTGATCGTCATCGTCGTCATCCTCGCGCTGTTCCTCATCACGACCTACAACCGCCTCGTCACGCTGCGCCAGCGCGTGAAGGAGGCGTGGTCCGACATCGACATCCAGCTGAAGCGCCGGCACGACCTCATCCCGAACCTGATCGAGACCGTGAAGGGCTACGCGGCCCACGAGCGCGGCACCTTCGAGGCCGTGACGAACGCCCGAGCCCAGGCGGTCGCGGCCGGCGCGTCCGGCTCGCCGCAGCAGATGGCCCAGGCCGAGAACGTCCTCACCGGGGCCCTGCGGTCGCTGTTCGCGGTGGCCGAGAACTACCCGCAGCTCCAGGCGGTCCAGGAGTTCAAGGACCTCTCGGAGAACCTCACCGCGACCGAGGACAAGATCGCGTTCGCGCGCCGGTTCTACAACGGCAACGTCCGCGACTACAACACCGCGCTCCAGACGTTCCCGACGAACATCCTCGCGGGCATGTTCGGCTTCGCGCCCGAGCAGTACTTCGAGCTCGCCGATCAGGCGGACCGTGAAGTGCCGCAGGTGAAGTTCAGCTAGCGCGATGACGCCTCCAGGCGGCCAGAGCTTCGTCCCGCGCGTCTCGCTCTACGAGGCGCAGGCCCAGAACCGCTGGCGCACGATCCTGCTCATCGCCGGCTTCACCGTGCTCGTCGTCGCCGTGTCGTTCATCTTCGGCGACCTCCTCGGCGGAAGCTCGGGCGCGGGCGTCGCGATCATCCCGTTCGCGATCCTGTTCTCCGCCGGGTCATCGCTGTTCTCGTACTTCGCCGGCGACAAGCTCGTCCTCGCGCAGAGCCACGCGCAGGAGGTGCCCGAGGGCCAGGAGAAGGTCCTCCGCGATGTCGTCGAAACGCTGGCGCTCGGTCTCGGCATCCCGACGCCGAAGCTCTACCTCATCGAGGATCCGGCGCCGAACGCGTTCGCCACCGGCCGTGACCCGAAGCACGCCTCCGTCGCGGTGACCCGCGGTCTGCTCGACACGATGGACCGGTCCGAGCTCGAGGGTGTGATCGCGCACGAGCTCTCGCACGTCGGCAACCGGGACATCCGGGTGATGCTCCTCGTCACCGTGCTCGTCGGCACGGTCGCGCTCCTCTCGGACATGCTGATGCGGTCCCTGTTCTGGGGTGGGCGCTCGCGCGACCGGGACCGGGGCAACGGCGGCGCCATCCTGCTGCTCGTCGGCATCGTGCTCGCCGTCCTCACGCCGATCATCGCGACGCTCATCCAGCTCGCCGTGTCCCGGCAGCGCGAGTACCTCGCCGACGCGTCGGGTGCGTTCCTCACGCGCTACCCCGAGGGCCTGGCGAGCGCGCTGCGGAAGATCGCCGCCGACCAGCACGTTCTCGGCGTCGCGAACAAGGCGACCGCGTCGCTGTACATCGCGAACCCGCTGAAGGACCACCCGTTCCAGTTCGACCACCTCTTCGACACCCATCCGCCGATCGAGGAGCGGATCAAGCGGCTCGAAGCGATGGCGTGACCGCCGAGCCACCACCCGAACCCGCTCCGCCGGACCGGTCCCTCGCCTACGCCATCATCGCCTCGATCGTCCTCATCGCCGTCGCGGTGGCCGGAGGCGTCGGCGCGGCACGGCTGGCCCGTGCGGCACCCAGCCCGTCTCCGCCGTCCGTCCGGTCGGGCCCGCCTTCGCCGTCTCCGTCCTTCGTCCGGTCGGGACCGGCTTTGCCGGCCCCGACCGAGCCCCCCTCAACGGAGCCGTTCGTGTTCACCCAGACGCTCTCCGCGGGCTGCGTCGCCGGCGGCGCGGTGTACGTGGTGTCCGACGGCGGCGGGATCGGCCGCTTCGCGGACGACCGGTGGCAGCTCATCGATCCGATCGCGCGCTCGCTCGTCGCCGCGACCTGTGTCGGCGACCGGGTCATCGCGGTCGGTGGCGGCGGCCGGGTCATCACCATCGACGACCGCGAGCAGACCATCCGCTCCGACGCGATCCAGCTCGACGACCTCCTTGGCGTGTCGCCGCTCGGGGACGGCGTGCTCGTCGTGGGCCGGGCCGGCTCGGTGCAGCGCCAGGCCGGCGGGTCATGGGGGATCTACGCCGGCGGGATCGGCGAGGACCTCTACGGCGTCGCGGCCTTCGGTCCGCAGTCGGCCTGGGCCGTCGGCGCGGGCGGCGTGACCTACCGGCTCGAGCCCGCGGGCTGGCGGCCGGTCGCGAGCGGCGTCACATCGACGCTGCGCTCCGTCTCCGCGACCTCGGTCGATGATGCGATCGCCGTGGGAGACGACGGCGTTGTGCTGGTCTGGAGCGGCCGCTGGCAGCCGTTGCCCGCTGCCCCGAAGGTCACGTACCGCGCGGTGCTCCGGGCCGGCCCGGTCACCTACGCCGCGGGCGACGGCGGCACGCTCGTCAGCTTCCAGAGCCCGCCGTCCGCCCGATCCGGACCGAGCCGCGTCGACCTCGGCACGACCTGCACGCTGCGGGGTCTGTTCCGCCGGGGGGACGAGATCTGGGTGATCGGATCGGACGGCGGGCGCGCCGCGGTCTGGCGGCTTTCCGGTGGCGCGGTGTTTCGCTGGGGGCAATGTCCGTAGCGCCTGGCGGGACCGGCGCATAATCCACGGGTTTCCCAGAAGCGGGCGGGAGGATGGAACATGCGAAGGCTCTCTGCGGTCGCGCTCGTCGCGGCATTCGTCGTCGCGGCCTGCGGCGGCGCCGGCACGGGCGGAGGCCCGACGGCGACCGGCGCGGCGGCGACCACCGCGGCGGCGACCACAGCGGCGGTCGCGGCCGGTCCGATCAAGATCGGAGCGGTCCTACCGCTCACCGGATCGTTCAACGCCTCGGGCAAGTACTTCCAGCAGGGGTACGAGCTCGCGACGAAGGAGATCAACGACGCCGGCGGCCTCGATGTCGGCGGCACGAAGCATCAGATCGCGCTGAGCATCCTCGATGACGGCAGCAACGGGACGAAATCCCGGAGCCTCGTCGAACAGCTCGTCACCCAGGAGAAGGTGACCGCGCTCCTCGGTGGCTACGACACCGGCCTGGTCGAGGCCCAGCAGGCCGTCCCGGACCAGTACAAGATCCCGATGGTCGAGGGCGGCGGCGCCGCTTCGGCCATCTTCACCCGCGGCAACAAGTACCTGTTCGGCACCCTGGCCACGATCGACATCCTCGGCGACAACACCGTCGCGTTCCTCAAGAACTGGATCGACGCGGGCAAGCTCCCCAAGCCGCTGAAGATGGCGGTCGCCTGGGAGAACACCGACCACGGCAAGGACTACGACAACGCCCTCAAGAAGGCGGCGCAGACCGATCCCGCCCACTTCACGATCGTGATGGACCAGAGCTTCGAGCTCAACGGCAGCGACTTCACCGCATTGCTGACGCAGGTGAAGGCCTCGAACGCCGACGCGTTCCTCTCGGACGCCCACCTGCCGGACTACATCACGATGCACAAGCAGTACACCCAGATGGGCCTCGCTCACAAGTTCGTGTCCTACGGCGCCCGCGGGCCAGACCAGAAGGGTCTGGACGCCCTCGGTGACGCCGCCAACTACCTGGTCGCGGGCCTGTGGTGGACGCCGGCGCAGCCCGACCAGGGCAGCAAGGACTTCACCGCGAAGTGGAAGGCCGCCTACAACGTGACCCCCGACTGGTTCCAGGCCCTCTCCTACGAGACGGCCCGGGTCCTCTACGCCGGGATCAAGAAGGCCGGCTCGCTCGACGGGACGAAGATCCGCGATGCCCTGTCGTCGCTCGACTTCACCGGCTCGATCCTCCCCGGAGGGCACATCAGCTTCGACGCGACCGGGAAGCCGAAGACCCAGTACATCTTCACCCAGAACCTGCCGGGCCGGAAGGTCGCCATCGTGTGGCCGAAGGAAGAGCAGGGCTACACCGACGCGATCCTGCCGATCCCGGGCAAGTAGCGAAGCTCTCGGAGAGATGACGACGGGCGGGGACCGGGATCCCGGTCCCCGCCCTCGTTGAGCATGTACAGCCTCTCGGACATCACCGGCCTGGCGATCGCGGCGCTGCTCACCGGTGGCCTCTACGCCACCATGTCGTACGGCCTCGCCCTCGTCTACGGGGTGATGAAGATCATCAACCTCGCGCACGCCGCGACGATGATGCTCGCGATGTTCGCCGTGCTGACGCTGCATCGGTTCATCGGCCTCGACCCCGTGCTCGGGTCGATCGTGATCCTGCCGGCCTTCCTGCTGCTCGGGATGGGCCTGTACCGCGTGGCCGTGAGCCGCGTGGCGTCGGTGCCGATCGCGTCGCTCCTGCTGCTGTTCGGGGTGTGGCTCGTCGCGCAGAACATGGCGTATCTCATCTGGGGCAGCGAGGACCAATCCATCCTCACCTCGTACACCTTCACGACCATCGACCTGCTCGGCAGCAAGATCCCGGTGATCCGGATCGTGCCGTTCGGGCTGTCGATCGTCATGCTCGCGATCCTGCGCTGGTTCCTCGCGAAGACGGACCTCGGCCGCGCGATCAGGGCGGTGAGCCAGGATCGGGTGGCGGCCCGGCTCGCGGGGATCAACGCCGATCGGACCGCGACGATCGCCTTCGGCATCGGGACCATGCTGTCGGCGTTCGCGGGCGGGCTGTTCACGCTCATCTTCTCGTTCACGCCCGACTTCGGCGGGGTGTTCCAGCTGAAGAGCTTCGCGATCATCGTGCTGGGTGGTCTCGAGAGCTTCGCCGGCGTGGCGCTCGGATCGCTCGTGCTCGCGACGATCGAGTCGTTCTCGATCCTGATCCCCGGGTGGCGAGCGAGCCTGGTGAACCTGCTGGCCTTCGGCCTCCTGGTCATCGCGCTCGTCGTGCTCCCGGGCGGCCTCGCCAGCCTCCCGGGGCGTTGGCGGCGCAGGCCGTTCGAGTGAGGCTGCTCCGTCACCCGTATCTCCCCGCGCTGGCCGTGGCCGCCGTTGCGGCGTCATATCCGCTCGTCCGTCCGGATGACCTCACGTTCCTCGGGGTCGGGTTCCTCACGTTCATCTTCATCACGCAGGCGATCTCGTGGAACATCGTCGGCGGCTTCGCCGGGCAGGTGTCGTTCGGATTCGCCGCGTTCTTCGGCACGGGCGCGTACACGACCGCGCTCCTCTGGAGCAAGGCCGGGTGGGACCCGCTCCTGACGCTCCCCGTCGCCGGGCTCGCGGCCGGTGTCGTCGCGCTGCTCGTCGGTCTCCCGGTCTTCCGTCTGTCGGCGCAGTACTTCTCCATCGCGACGATCGGCGTCGGCGAGGCCGCCCGGGTGATCGCGATCAACGCGGACAACCTCACCGGCGGCGCGTCCGGGCTCATCCTGCCGTTCAACGTGCCGGACAAGTCGTGGTTCTACTGGGCCGGTCTTGCGATCGCGACGATCACCTTCCTGGTCTCGGCGTGGATCCGCCGCCACCGCCTCGGGCTGGCGTTGTTCTCGCTTCGCATGGACCAGTCGGCCGCGGAGGGTCTCGGCGTCCCGACCGCGTTCTTCAAGAACCTCGCGCACGTCGTCGCCGCGTTCTTCGTCGGATCGGCGGCCGGGCTCTACGTCGTGTACCTCTCGTACGCGCACCCCGACCAGGTGTTCGGGTTCGACCTCTCGATCGGCATGGTGCTCATGAACGTCATCGGCGGCATCGGCACGCTCTGGGGACCGGTGCTCGGCGCGCTCATCTACTTCCCGATCCGCCAGATCCTGCTGTCGGATCCGAGTTTGGTCGCGGTCAACCTGCTCGTGTTCGGGGCGCTCCTCATCCTGATCATCCTGTTCGAGCCGGGGGGCGTGCTCGGTCTGCTGTCGAGAGCGGGGGTCGTCGCCCGCGGCGGCCTCCGCTTCCGTTCGGCGGACGAGAAGCGCGCGGAATGACCGAGCCGCTGCTGGTCATCGACCACGTCAGCAAACGGTTCGGCGGCCTCGTCGCCGTCAACGATGTCTCCCTGACGATCCGGCGAGGCGAGGTCGTGGGGATCATCGGCCCGAACGGCGCCGGCAAGACCACGCTGTTCGGCTGCGTCGTCGGTCTCCTTCGTCCGACGACCGGCAGGATCACGTTCGCCGGCGCGCGGGTCGATGGTCTGTCGCAGCACGCCGTCGTCCGCCGGGGCATCTGCCACAGCCATCAGATCCCGGCGCCGTTCCCGTTCCTGAGCGTGCGCGACAACGTCCGGGTCGGCGCGTCATTCGGCCGCCGGCGCCATGAGGTCGGCCGGGTCGTGGACGAGATCCTCACCCGGACCGGCCTCGACCAGCTCGCGACGACGCCGGCGCGCAACCTGTCCGTCGGCAGGCTGAAGCTGTTGGAGGTCGCGCGCGCGCTCGCCACCGGCCCGGAGCTGCTCTGCCTCGACGAGGTGGGCAGCGGCGTGACGGCCGTCGAGCTCGATCGCATCCTGCAGCTGATCCGCGACCTGAACGACGAAGGGATGACGATCCTCTACATCGAGCACAACATGCGGGCGATCGGGGCGGTCTGCGGGCGGGTCATCGTGCTCGATTTCGGACAGAAGATCGCGGAGGGCACGCCGGCCCAGATCGGTGCCGATCCGCGAGTCGTCGAGGCATACCTCGGCGCGCCGATCGCGGACAGCGCATGAGCCTGCTGACGGTGGAGGGGCTCTCCGCCGCGTACGGCCGCGTGACCACGCTCTGGGACGTCTCGTTCACGGTCGGCGAGGGCGAGATCGTGTCGCTCATCGGCTCCAACGGGGCCGGGAAGACCACGAGCCTGCGGGTCATCTCCGGCCTCCTGCCGGTGCGCGGGGGACGCGTGACGTTCGACGGACGCGACCTCGCCCGGCTGCGGAGCGACCAGATCGTCGAGCTCGGCGTCGTGCACGTGCCGGAGGGCCGGCTGCTCTGGCCCCGCATGACCGTCGAGGAGAACCTCGTCGTCGGCGCCTACCTGCCGCGGGCGAAGGCCAAGCGCGCGGAGAACCTCGCGCGCGTGTACGGGCAGTTCCCGCGGCTCCGGGAACGCCGGAACCAGCTCGCGGGCACCCTCTCCGGAGGCGAGCGGCAGATGTGCGCGATCGCGCGCGGGCTCATGGCGATGCCGCGGCTGCTGATGCTCGATGAGCCATCGCTCGGCCTGGCTCCGATCCTCGTCGGGGAGATCTTTCGGACGATCCGTGCGCTGCACGACGAGGGCATCACCGTGCTCCTGGTCGAGCAGAACGTCCACCGGGCGCTCGAGATCGCGCAGCGCGGGTACGTCCTCGAGCTCGGCCGGGTCGCGAAGAGCGGTAGCGGGCAGGAGCTCCTCGCGGATCCGCACGTCAAGACGGCGTACCTCGGGCTGTAGCGCGCCCGGGGTCCCGACGCCGTATCGTCGGAGGCGGTGACCGATATGCCCCCGGTGCTGACGCCCGCGTATCGGCTCGTCATCCGGCTGGAGATCGACAACCGTCCGGGGATGTTCGCCGAGGTCGCGCGCACGATCGGCGCGCGGGGCGGCAGCCTCGGCGCGATCGACCTCGTCGAGGCGACGCCGCTGAAGCACGTGCGCGACGTGACGGTCGACGTCCCGGACGAGCCGACCGGCGAGCGGCTCACGGCCGACCTCACGGATGTGGCCGGCGTCGTGGTCCGCTCGGTGTCCGACCGCACGTTCCTCATGCACCTGGGCGGCAAGGTCGCGATGACCGGGCGCGTCGCCGTGCGCAACCGCGATGACCTGTCGCTCGTGTACACGCCCGGGGTCGCGCGGGTCTCGCGCGCCATCGCCGCGGACCCCGAGCGCTCCTGGGCGCTCACCCAGCGCGCGAATGCGATCGCGATCATCTCCGACGGCACCGCGGTCCTCGGTCTCGGGAACGTCGGCCCGCTCGCGGCCCTCCCGGTCATGGAGGGGAAGTCGCTGCTGTTCGCCGACCTGGCGGGCGTGTCGGCGTTCCCGATCGTGATCGCACCCGGCACGGTCGAGCAGACCGTCGACGCGGTCGCGCGGATCTCCGTGGGCTTCGGGGGGATCAATCTCGAGGACATCGCCGCGCCGGCGTGCTTCGAGATCGAGCGGCGGCTCCGGAAGCGGCTCGACATCCCGGTGTTCCACGACGACCAGCACGGCACCGCGATCGTGGTGCTCGCCGGCCTGCGCAACGCGGCCGCCGTCTGCAACGTCTCGCTCAACGACCTGCGCGTCGTCGTGCTCGGTTCGGGCGCCGCGGGGATCGCGTCGGCGCGGCTCCTGCGGACCGCCGGCGCGAAGCACGTGACCGTCGCGGATCGTCACGGCACGGTCACGACGAAGCGCACGGATCTGAACGACGAGAAGCGCGCCCTCGCCGAGGAGCTGCAGGCGACGGAGCCGTCGCGCCCGCTCGGTGACGCCCTCGCGGGCGCGAACGTGCTCATCGGCCTGTCCGGCCCGAAGCTCGTGAGCCTCGAGATGGTCCGGACCATGGGCCGGCCGCGGATCATCTTCGCGATGGCGAACCCCGATCCCGAGGTCGATCCGGTCGCGGCGGCGGCCGAGGTCGAGGTCATGGCGACCGGGCGCAGCGACTTCCCGAACCAGGTGAACAACGTGCTCGCGTTCCCGGGCGTGTTCCGCGGCTTGCTCGACGCGCGCGCGAGCACGGTGACCACGAACATGGAGCTCGCCGCCGCGGCGGCGCTCGCGGACAGCGTGCCCGCGGCGCTCCGCTCCGCGGAGTACATCCTGCCGTCGGTCTTCGACGCGCAGGTCGTGCCGGCGATCGCCAAGGCGGTGAGCGCGGCCGCGCGCGCCGACGGCGTCGCGCGCCGCACGGACCGCGACGCGGCGCCCGGGCCGGCCGGCCGGTCGATCGCCGGCTAGCGCGAGCTCCGCCGGCGGCAGCGCGCCCGCCGTGGACCGAACCCCTAGCGCCCCTTCCAGACCGGCGCGCGCTTCTCCAAGAACGCGGTCACGCCCTCGCGGAAGTCCTCGGACCCGTACGCGAGCCCGACGATGTCCTCGCCCGCGCCGAGCCGCTCCCGCTCCGTCTCGAGCACCCGGAGCACCGCCAGCTTGGTGGCGCGGATGGTGAGCGGGGCGTTCGCGCCGATCCGCTCGGCGAGCGCGGTCACGTGGGCCGCGATCCGCTCGAGCGGGACCACGTCGTTGAATGCGCCCGCGGCGTGGGCCTCGACGGCGGTCGCGAGCCGGCCGGTGAACAGCAGCTCCTTCGTGACCGCCGGCCCGACGATCTGCACGAGCCGCGCGATGTTGCGGAGCGACAGCGTGTTGCCGACCGTCCGCGCGATCGGGACGCCGAACCGCGCGTTGTCGGCGGCGATGCGGATGTCGCAGGCGAGCGCGATGGCCGCGCCACCGCCGGCCGCGACCCCGCGGACCAGGGCGATGGTCGCCTTCGGCAGCCGCTCGACCGCCGAGATGGTCCGCTCGACGTGCTTCTCGTAGGCGAGGGCATCCTCGAGGCCGCGGATCTCGCCGACCTTCCGGATGTCGCTGCCTGATACGAAGGCCTCATCGCCCGCGCCCTGCAGGACGACCACGCGGACCGCATCGTCGGCGCCGAGCGCCTCGCAGATCTCGAACAGGCTCGTGTACATCTCCTGGGTGAACGCGTTGCGCGCCTCGGGGCGGTCGAACGTGACCCAGGCGATCGCGTCGCGCTTCTCGAGCCGGACGGTCACAGCGCGTCGATCTCAGCCGCCGGGATGCCCGCCTCGGTCAGCACCTCGCGGGTGTGCTCCCCGAGGAGCGGCGCCGCACGCCGCATGACCGGCGGCGTCTCCGAGAGGTGGAGCGGCGAGCCGATCGCGCGCACGCTGCCGAGAACGGGATGCGGCAGGTCGACGAACAGGCCGCGCTCGGCCAGGTGCGGGTCGGCGAACACCGTCGCAAGGTCGTTGATCCGGCCGCACGGCACGCCGGCCGCCGTGAGCGCCCCCAGCCATTCCGCGGTGGTCCGGGTGGCCGTCACGGCATCGATGATGGACGCGAGCTCGCCGGCGCGCTCGTGACGGGTCGCGCCGTCGCGCCACTTCGGGTCCGCCTCGAGCCGCTCGAGGCCGGTGACGCGGCAGAACGCCGTCCAGGTGGGCGGGGTCGTCGCGCCGATCGCGACGTAGCCGTCGGCGGTGCGGAACGCCTGGTACGGAGCGGTCACCCGGTGCGCCGAGCCGAGCGGGCCGGGCACCTCGCCGGTCGTGAGGTACACGCCGGACTCCCAGATCGCGAGCGACACACCGCTCTCGATGAGCGAGAGGTCGATGAGCTGACCCGCGCCGCTCGTCGCGCGCGCCATGAGCGCGGTCACGATGGCGAACGCGCCGTACAGCGCCGAGGCGAGGTCGGTGACCGGTACGCCGACCTTCACCGGCGGCCGCCCGGGCTCGCCGGTGACGCTCATGAGGCCGCTCTCGGCCTGGAGGATGAGGTCGAGCCCGGCGCGGTCGCGATCCGGGCCGGTCCGCCCGAAGCCCGTGATCGAGCAGTAGATGAGCCTCACGTTCGCCGGTCTGAGCGCGTCGTAGCCGAGGCCGAGCCCGTCGAGCGTCCCGGCGCGGAGGTTCTCGATGATCACGTCGGCGGTCGCCGCGAGTGCGCGGAAGATGCGCGCTCCACGCTCGGACTTCAGGTCGAGCGCGACGCTGCGCTTGTTGCGGTCCAACCGCAGGAAGCCGGCGCCGTCGGGACTGCCCGCGGCGAACGGGCCGAGCGCCCGCGAGTAATCGCCGCCGGCGGGCGGCTCGACCTTGACGACGTCCGCGCCCATGTCCGCAAGGAGCGTCCCGGCGTACGGGCCGGCCATGAAGTTGCCGAGCTCGAGGACGCGGATCCCGTCAAGCGCCGCGGTAGGCATGGATCACCCGGTCGTAGAACGCGAGGAGCCGATCCGTCACGTGCGGCCAGTCGAACTCGCGGGCTCGGATCGAGCCGGCCTCGCCGAGCCGCTGCCGCAGCGCGGGATCGGTGACGAGCCGCTCGAGCGCCGAGCAGAGCGCATCGACGTCCTTCGGCTCGACGAGCAGGCCGGACACGTTCCGCTGGATGACCTTCTTGTAGCCATGGATGTCGCTCGCGACCGCCGCGGTGCCCGCGGCCAGCGCCTCGAGCAGCACGATGCCGAACGACTCCTGGCCGGTCGAGGGCGCGCAGAAGACGTCGGCGGTCTTGTAGAAGCGGGCCTTGTCGATGTCGCTCGCCCGGCCCGCGAAGAGGACGTCGCCGATGCGCTCCTCGTGCACGAACTCGCGCACGTCGGCGAGCTCCGGCCCGCGCCCGACGACGATGAGCCGCGTGTCGGGGTGGCGCTGCTTCAGCTTCGCGTACGCCCGCGCGAGATACAGCGCGCCCTTGCGCGGCTCGACGCGGCCGACGAACAGGATGTTCGTCTTGCCGTCGCGGTACTCGGGGAACGGCTTCGCGTTCGCGAAGAAGTCGACGTCGACGCCGTTGGGGATGATCTCGTACTCGCCCGGGAAGTAGCGCGAGATGAAGTGCCGCGCCGCGCTCGATACGGCGATCCGGCCGTCGAGCTTGCTCATGTACCGCTGGGCGATGGGGCGGAACGCCCAGTAGCTGAACGAGAAGCCGCCGAACGCGTGGAACGTCGCGACCTGCGGGCAGGCCTTGCGGTCGAGGATCTGCGCCGAAAGGAGCGGCACGAGCGGCTCGTGGTGGTGGATGATGTCGAACCGCTCGCGGTCGAGGATCCCGGTCACGAGGTACTCGAGCCGCGCCGACAGCGTGATCCGGCCGACGCTGCCGTTGTACGGGACGGCGATGGCCTGGCCGATCTGGATGACATCCTGGGCCGGCGGATCGTCGCCCCACGGCGCGGTGATGATCCGCACCTCGTGCCCGCGGCCGCGCAGGTTCTCGTAGGTCTCGCGGATGTTGTCGTTCGCGCCACCGGGCCGCGGGTACGCGTACGGGCTCACGATCCCGATCTTCATGCGGGCTTCTTCCGGCGGACCCGGTGCCGCGCGCGCTTGTACGGGTCGCGCACCATCGAGCGCCACTGCTGCGTCGCGACCCCGTCGAGATGCTCGCGGAGCGTCCACGACCGGCCCTCCGCGCGCGTCGTGCGGCCGGCGATCGCCGCTCGGAGCGCGTCGATCCCGGTGCCCGGGAAGTCGGTCCAGGCGGTCCCGACGAGCTTCGCGTGATGCGCGTCGCTCGATCCGGTCTCGGCGATCCTCAGCACGTGCTGGTTGAGGTCGCGCGCGCGCTGGCCACGCACGCGCCCGGCGTAGCTCGGGTTGCGGACCTCGATGGCGTCGACGAAGGACGTGCGGTCGCCGCGCGCCGCGAGCGTGCGCAGCGCCCGTTCGCCGACGGAGAACGTGAGGTAGGAGAGCGGGTGGGGAACGATCGCGACGCCGCCGGCGCGGTGGATCGCCATGACGGTCTCGGGCAGCGGGCGGAACATCGGGATCTCGTCCTCGACCATCAGCGCGAGCAGATGGCCGGCGCGCGTCGTCACCTCGATGCCCGTCGCGACCACGACCGGCGAGCGGCGCTTCGCCGCCAGATCGCGCAGCAGGAACGAGCCATGGATGTCGTCGTGATCGGTGAGCGCGATGAGATCGAGCCCGGCGCGCTCGGCGGCGTCGAGCAGCTCCTCGGGCGAGTTGAGACCGTCGCCGAGGTCCGAGTGGAGCTGCAGATCCGCCTTACCCATCGCCGGGACCGTAGCCCAGCGACCTCAGCGCCGCCATACCGCCTCGAAGACGGACCAGTGTGCCGGCGCGAGCCGGATGTGCCGCTCGAGCACCTCGGCCCACCGGCGAACGCCCTCGCGGACGTCCGCGTCGTGGTCGCCGGTGTGCGGGAGCTCGAGCTCGGGCTCGAAGACCGCGCGCAACGTGCGTCCGTCCCGGTGCGCGAAGCCCGGGATCAAGGGCGCACCGGTGCGCAGCGCGAGCACGACGTGCGCCGACGGGAGGAGGGCCGGCCGTCCGAAGAACGTGACGCGCTCGCCGACACCGGTGACCGCCCGGTCGGCAAGGAGCCCGAGCGCGCCGCCGCGCTTCAGGACCCGGTAGATGCCGTGCGCCGAGTCGGTCTGGACGAGGGTCAGCCCCATCGCGCGGCGCGCGCGATTGATCGCCCGGGACAGCTCCCCGGTGTCCCGCTCGACCGGGAGCGTGACCTCGTACCCGTGGGCGACGAAGATCTGGCCACACACCGAGATCGGCCCGAGGTGCGCGCTCGCGAACACCACCCCGTTGCCGCGCTCGTAAGCCGCGACGACGTGCTCCCAGCCCGACGCGACGACCGTGCGCCGCACGGCCTCGCGATCCAGCCGCGCCAGCCGGAAGATCTCGATGTAATGGCGAACCTGCTCGACGAAGGTGGCGCGCACCAGACGCTCCCGGTCGGTGCGCCCGGGCGCGACGATGGCCAGGTTCTCGCGCACGGCCTCGCGCGCGCCCGGGGACAGCAGGTACGCGACCGTGCCGGCGACCGCGGCGAGCGGGTAGTCGAGGGCCGCCGGGACGCGGGGCAGCGTGCCCTCGGCCAGGCGCGCGATCGCGCCGGCGATCACGGGGTCGGTAGGGAGACCGGCTGCGGCCACATCGGCCGGAAGATGTACCACTGGTCCGGCCAGCGCGTCACGAACGTCTCGAGCCCGCGGGCGATCGCCTGCGTGGCGCGCTGCACGTCCTCCGCGGCCTGCCGCGTCCGTTCGACGAAGATCGGCGGCAGCGCCATGCCGGTGAAGGTGTTGTCCCGGTGGCGGACGCAGGCCGACACGACGATCGGCGCGCCCGACACCCGCGCGAGGCTCGCCGCGACCGACGGGAACGACGTCGGGGTGCCGAAGAATTCCGCGTCGACCGTGTCGAAGGCCAGAGCGCGCGGTCCGAGATCCATCATCAGCCCGACCATCTCGTTGCGGCGGAGCGCGTGGAGGACCTTCTTCGCGGCACCGTCCGGCGTGAGCAGGGTGATGTTCTTGTGCGCGCGATTGCCGACCAGCAGATCCATGAGCCGCTGGTTCTCCAGCTCGTCGGCGATGACGTTGAGCGGGATCTCGTCGGAGATGCGGGCGCCGCCGAGCTCGAAGTTGCCGAAGTGGATGGACACGAAGATGACGCCCTTGCCGAGCGCGAGGGCCCCCCGCAGGTGCTCCCAGCCGTCGATCGCGACGAGGCGCTCGAAGTCGGCGACGCCGAGGAGCGGGAACCGCATGATCTCGACCACGTACTTGGCGAAGTTGCGGAACGAGCGCCGGGCGACGCGCGCGACCTCACGGTCGGTCGAGGGCCGGCCGAGGACGATCGAGAAGTTGTGCTTCGCGATCCGCCGCTTCGTCGTCCAGACGAGATACCCGATCTCGCCGAGCGTGACGGCGAAGGCGTACAGGGGTCCGGCGGGCAGGCGCTGCGCGATCGCGGCGCCGGCCCGCCAGCCCCAGTAGCTGATGCCGTGCAGGATCCGTTCGGGCACTACGCCTTCCCGGTCAGGGTCTCGTTGTTCTTGCCGCTGATGAAGTCCTCGACCATGACCCGCGATCGGTCGTCGTGGATCTGCTTCGGCGGGGACTTCATGAAGTAGGACGCCGGGGCGACGATGGTGCCCGAGAGGCCGCGGTCGAGCGCGAGCTTGCAGCACCGGATGGCGTCGATCACGACGCCGGCGCTGTTGGGCGAGTCCCAGACCTCCAGCTTCACCTCGGCGTTGAGCGGCACGTCGCCGAAGGTCGTGCCCTCCATCCGGATGTAGCACCACTTCCGGTCGAGCAGCCACGGCACGTAGTCGGACGGGCCGACATGCACGTCGTTCGGGTCCATGTCGTAGTCGAGCATGCTCGTCACCGCGTTCGTCTTACTGATCTTCTTCGACTCGAGCCGCTCGCGCTCGAGCATGTTGAGGAAGTCAGTGTTGCCGCCGAAGTTGAGCTGGTACGTGCGGTCGAGCCGCACGCCGCGGTCCATGAACAGGCGCGTGAGCACGCGGTGGGTGATCGTCGCGCCGACCTGGGACTTGATGTCGTCGCCGATGATCGGCAGCTTGCGGTCCGCGAAGCGCTTCTGCCAATACGGCTCGCGGCCGATGAACACCGGGACGCAATTGATGAACGCGCATCCGGCATCGAGGATCTGCTCGACGTACCACTTCGTGGCCTCCTCGCTGCCCACCGGCAGGTAGGAAACGACGACGTCGACCTTGCGCTCCTTCAGGATCGCGACGATGTCGTCGGTCGGGCCTGCGGCCTTCTTCACGACGGTCGAAAGGTATTTCCCGATCCCGTCGTGGGTCATACCGCGCGACACCTTCACCCCGGTCTTGGGGACGTCGGCGAACCGGTAGGTGTTGTTCGGCGCGGCGTAGATCGCGTCGGCCAGGTCCTTCCCGACCTTGTTGCGGTCCACGTCGAACGCGGCCACGAACTCGACGTCACGGATGCCGTAGCCGCCGAGCTCGACATGCATGAGCCCGGGGATCTTGTCGCCGGACGTGGCATTCCGGTAGTAGTGGACGCCCTGCACGAGCGAGCTCGCGCAGTTCCCGACACCGATGATCGCGACGCGGATCGGACGGCGGCGGGTGGTCGGCCGGCCGACCCGGCGGGCGGTGGTCCGGGTCCCCGTTCGGGTGGGTTGCTTGCGGGCGGTCGTGGTGGAAGCGGGCATGGCTATCTGGTCCCTTTCTTTGTCAGGTTGAGCTCGCGCGCGACGAAGGCGATGCGTTGGAACAGCGTGACGACGGAGAGCAGCGCCACCGCCGCGAAGACGGCGACGAAGAGCTGATAGAGGCCGACGACGCCCCACAGGCCGACCCCGATGAGCAGGACCATGAGCCGCGCCTCGCGCGGCATCAGCCCGACGGCCGCGGTGGCGCCCATCGACTCGGCCTTGGCCCGGATGTAGCTCACGAGGAACGACGCGACCAGGCCGATGAGCGCGGACCAGAGCAGGATCGGATCGCCGTTGCTCGCGGCGAGCGCTGCCGCGCCGCAGGCCAGCGCCGCGTCCGACACGCGATCGAGCGTCGAGTCCAGGAATGCCCCGAAGGTCGTGCCGCCGCCCGCGGCCTTCGCGAGCTGGCCGTCGAGCGTGTCCGACAGCGCGCCGGCGACCAGCACGACGAGCGCGGCCAGCGGCTGGCCGGACGCGAGCAGGGCCGATCCGGCGATCGTGATGAGCACGCCGATGACCGTCACGGCGTTGGCGGTGATGCCGGCGCGATGGAGGCCACGGGCGATCGGAGCGAGGCCGCGGCGCGTGCCCTCGGCCACCTCGTTCGGCATGAGGCCGTGGCTCATCGGGGGCTGCCCGGGTTCATGAGCGTGCGGAAGCCCCGCTCGTGCAGCTGCGCGAAGCGTTCGCGGTCGAACGTGCACCGCACCTCGCGGCCGACGCGCACCGTCTTCACGACGCCCGCGCGCCGGAGCCGGCGGAGGTGCCACGACAGCAGGGGCTGCGAAAGGCGGAGCCGCTCGGCAAGCTCCGTGACGGTGTGTTCGCCCTCGGTGGCAAGGAGCTGGAGCACGCGCAGGCGGGTGTCGTCACCCAGCGCGCGGTAGTACATCCGGAGGTCGCGTAGGGATGCCTCGGTCAGCACGATGGACGTCTCCCCTGGTCGCGGATCGCGAAGTAGAAAGTCCTGCTTATGTATTGTCGCAGCCGGGAAATTCGTGTCAACCGCGCGATCGGGCGCTACCTCCGGGCGGTGGTGAAGATCTCGGCGAGCTCCTGCACGGTCTTCTCGGCGCGGCCTTCGCGGAACGCGTCGGCCACGCAGGTCTCGAGGTGCGAGCCGAGGATCATGGCGTCCACCCGCTCGAGGGCCTTCTCGATGGCCATGGTCTGCTTCAGCACGTCGACGCAGTACCGGTCCTCATCGACCATCCGCTCGACCGCCTTGAGGTGCCCGGCGATGGAGCGCAGCCGGGTCGCGACGTCCTTCTTCGTGTCCGCTTTCATCCGGTCATCGTACCCCCGGGGCGGGGGGAGGGGGAGGCGTACACACCCGCCATACTCGACCGGATGCCGCATCCGCGCCGGTCGCAGCGCCCGACCGGGGTGTCCCCGCTGTTCACCCCCGCGGAGCTGGCCGATGATCCGGCGAAGGCCCGCGGCACCCCGCTGGCCGCTCGCGTGCGGCCGCGCGATCTCGACGAGTACGTCGGTCAAGCGCACCTCGTCGGTCCCGGCCGCGTGCTGCGGAAGGCCATCGACGCGGGCCAGGTGCCGTCGATGATCCTCTGGGGCCCGCCGGGCACCGGCAAGACGACGCTCGCCGCGATCGCCGCGAGCCGCTCGACGGCGCGCCTGGTCTCGCTCTCCGCGGTGTCCGCCGGCGTCGCCGATCTGCGCCGGGTCATCGAGGAGGCCCGCGAGCTCCGGCGCGCCACAGCCCAGCGGACCGTGCTGTTCGTCGACGAGATCCACCGGTTCAACAAGGCCCAGCAGGACGTCGTGCTGCCGTTCGTCGAGGAGGGCGACGTCACGCTCATCGGCGCGACGACGGAGAACCCGTCGTTCGAGGTCATCTCGGCGCTCCTGTCGCGCACGCGCGTGTTCGTCCTCCAGCCGCTGAGCGACGACGATGTCCGGCTCATCGTCGAGCGCGCGCTCGCCGACCCCCGCGGCCTGCACGGCGGCGTGACGGTCGCGCCGGACGCGCTGGACTCGCTCGTCGTGGTGGCGAACGGCGACGCGCGCGTCGCGCTGAACACGCTCGAGCTCGCGTCGGACGCCGCGGCTCCCGACCCGAACGGCGTGCGTCACGTCGATCTCCCCGCGGTGAAGGATGCGCTCCAGCGCCGCTCGCTCGTGTACGACCGGGCCGGCGACAGCCACTACGACACGATCTCGGCGTTCATCAAGAGCCTCCGCGGCTCGGACCCGGACGCCTCGCTGTACTGGCTCGTGCGGATGATCGACGCGGGTGAGGATCCGATGTTCATCGCCCGCCGGCTGGTGATCCTCGCGGCCGAGGACGTCGGACTGGCGGACCCGCAGGCGCTCGTGATCGCGTCCGCGGCGCAGCAGGCCGTCCACCTCATCGGGCTGCCCGAGGGCTACTTCCCGCTCGCGGAAGCCGCCGTCTACCTCGCGCTCGCGCCGAAGTCGGACTCGATCAAGCGCGCCGCCGGTCTGCTGACCGCCGACCTGGAGGGCACCCGCGCGGATCCGGTGCCGCTGCACCTGCGCAACGCCGTGACCGGGCTCATGCGCGGACTCGGCTACGGCAAGGGCTACCGGTACGCGCACGACACGCCCGGGCACTTCGACCCCGAGGAGCGGTTCCTCCCGGAGTCGCTCAGGGGGCGCCGGTACTACGAGCCGACGGACCTGGGCGCCGAGGCGGCGCTCAGGCGGCGCGTCGACGACCTCCGCCGAAGCGTGACAGCAGCAGCCCGAGCTCGAACAGGAGATACATCGGGACCGACACCAGGGTCTGATTGAACGGGTCGGGCGTCGGCGTGATGACCGCCCCGATCACGAAGCAGATGATCAGGACGTAGCCGCGGCGCTTCGCCAGCCAGTCGCGCGAGACGATGCCGATCCGGGTGAGCGCGAAGATGATCACCGGCATCTCGGCGACGAGACCCACGCCCAGGATGAACGTCGTGACGAACGAGATGTACTCGCTCGCCCGCGGCGACGCCTCGAAGACATCCGAGCCGAACGTGAACAGGAACCCGATCGCCTGCGGCAGCAGGAGGAAATAGCAGAACGCCATGCCGCCGATGAACAACGCGAGGATGAACGGGCCGAGCAGCAGGATGAACCGGCGCTCGCCGGGCCGGAGCGCCGGGTCCACGTAGGCGTAGATCTCGTACAGGATGACCGGCATCGCGAGGGCGATGCCGCTGAACAGCGCGACCCGCATGTAGGTCGTGAAGCCCTCGGTCGGGCTGATGATCTGCAGCGGCTTCCCGAGGTGCGCGGGCGCCTCGAGCGCCAGGATGATGTCCTTCGCGAAGAAGAAGCCGACGACCGTCGCGATGAGGACCGCCGCGGACGCGACCATCAGGCGGTTGCGCAGCTCCGCGAGGTGCTGCATCAACGACAGCTCCTTGTCGCGCTCCGGCAGGTTCGCGGTCACGACGCAAGGGTAGAATCACCCTCGGAGCAGGGCATTTCGCCACACGCTCCGCGCCCCCGTAGCTCAGTGGATAGAGCGCAGGCCTCCGAAGCCTGAAGCCGCGGTTCGAGTCCGCGCGGGGGTACCGGCTACGGTTCCTGAAGCTCCAGCGCCGGGCGCAGCCGGCTCACCTGGAGCCAGTACTTCCCGAAGCGGTTCTTCACCAGCCACTCCTCGCCGTTCGGGGAGCCTTTGACGAGCGTGCCTTCGCGCCACTCGCCGCTGTCGGCCGCGCGGTACCGCACGGTCACGCCGGGACGGAGCTCGAGGGTCGGCCCGATCACTTCGCCGTCACGATAGCGTCGTCCAGGCGGCGCACGTACTCGCCGAACAGCGGCTCGACGAACTCATAGCGCCCGCGCGACAGGTGCGCGACCAGGCCGCGGGCCCGCAGCGCGGCGAGCGCACGCAGGACCTCGGCCCGCGGGACCGCCCCGGCGCCGTCGCTGGCATAGAGGACCGCCCCGTGCGCGATCCGCTTCGCCACCGGTTGCAGGTACTTGCCCTTGCCGAGGTCCGACCAGTGCAGCGCGAAGGGGCGCTCGAGCTCCCGGAGGGCCTGCTCGATCGCGACGCCGATCGCCTCGGCGCTCACGACCCGAAGGCCCGCGTCGCGCATGAGGTAGTAGAGCGCCGCGCAGACCTGCATCGTGTCCTGCGGATGGCCGCCGGTCGCGTCGAGGATCCGGTCGACGGCGGCGTCGGCGATGGTGAGCTTGCGCCCGCTCAGCTTCTCCTCGATGTACGCGAGCCAGTCGTCAGGGTCGATGCCGAAGCGGTGGCCGGCGGCGTCGGCGAGGTCGAGCGGGAGCGCGAAGCGGTAGAACGCGCGGCCCTTGCCGCTGAACAGCTGCTCGAGGATGCCCTCCTCCGACCCGAGGAACGCGTACGAGACGGCCTTCTGGGCCTGGAAGCGGGCCCGCATGACGTCGAAAACCCGCGGCCCCAGCTGCCCGGCGGCCTGGAACTCGTCGAACGCGACGATGACGCGCCTGCCGGTCTTGGCCGCCAGCGCGCGCGGCAGGTCGAGCGCGCCGTCGAAGAACCGCTGGGCGTTCTTCTCGCGCGCCAGCTCGAGCGCGACCTCGAGGTGCTCGTAGCGCACCTTCGCGGTCGGCCGCATCCCGGCGGCGATGGACTTCGCGTGCTCGAAGCTGCGCTCGACGCCGGACACGTTCTCGAGCACGGCATCGGCGAGCCGCTCGCCGAGCCCCCGGAGATCGGTCGCGCCCATGCAGTCGATGTAGGCGGTGGGCAGGCCCTTCCGCCGGAGCCGGCGGAGGATCTCGAGCATCACCGAGGTCTTGCCGATGCGCCGCGGCCCGGCGATGAGGATGTGGTTCCCATCGGCCAGGCGCGCGACCGCCCGGCGGATGTAGCCCTCGCGTCCGACCAGGTCCGCGGACGGCACCGGCCCGCCGAGCGGGAAGTACGCCGCCGGGAGGGGACCCTTCGCGAACGGCCGCGGCATCGCGCCAGCATACATTGGACGTATACAGTGGATTCATCCGGCGTATACACCCTAGGCTGGCGCGATGGGACGCTCACCCGAGGCTCGGGACAGGCTCGAGCGCGCGGTCGCCGCGGTCGACCGCGAGCTCGCCGCGAACCTCGAGCTGACGAGCATGTTCGATCAGACGAAGCAGGCGTTCGTCCTCGAGAACGGGCAGTGGGAGCGGCACGCGGCGACCATCGCGCGCGAGCTCCCGGCGGCGCACGCCTTCACCGCCGAGCTGTACGACCGGATGCCCGACGCGGAGTCCGCGATGGAGCGGCGCGGCCCGGCGAACTCGCTGAAGGACGCCGATCGCGAGATCGTCGAACGGTGGGAGGGCGATGCGCGCGAGGCGCAGCGGCGCCTGCGCGCGGACCTCGCCCATCCGGAGCCGTCGTTCCTCCGGCGGCTCATCGCTCGGCTGCTCGGCCGGTCAGTGCGCACCTAGGACAGCCTCGGCACGGTCCGTGCATCGGAACGCGCCGATGCCCCAGAGGAACGGGAACGGACCGGGCTTTCGCGCCTATCGCGCCTACCGGATGCCCCATCGGCGTGGCCGCATGTCGCGCCGCCCGGGCGCCGCGGGCAGGATCGGCGCGACGGCGGGCGTGCTCACGGCGATCCTCATCACCTTCGGCATCTTCGCCGGCAGCGCCGCGGCCGCGTTCTTCGGCTACTTCGCCGCGGACCTCCCGGCGGCGCACGAGCTCGCGACCGTGCCGGTGCCGCTGTCCACGTTCATCTACGACCGGACCGGCGAGCACCTGCTGTACACGCTCGCCGACCAGCGCCGCGAGCTGGTGAAGCTGAGCGAGGTCCCGGTCCTCATGCAGGACGCGACGATCGCGATCGAAGATCACACGTTTTGGACCAACCCGGGGATCGACCCGAGCGGCATCCTCCGCGCGTTCCAGGCGAACGTGGTCGCCGGGGGCATCACCCAGGGCGGCTCGACGATCACCCAGCAGCTCATCAAGACCCGCCTCCTGGGCGACGAGCCCACGCTCACCCGCAAGATCAAGGAGGCGATGCTGGCCATCGAGGCGACGCGGACGTTCAGCAAGCAGCAGATCCTCGAGATGTACTTCGATCAGATCTTCTACGGCAACCAGGCGTACGGGGTGAAGGCGGCCGCGAAGACCTACTTCGGGGTCGCCGATCTGAACCAGCTGACGCTCGGTCAGATGGCCCTGCTGGCGGGCCTGCCCCAGGCGCCGTCGGAGTACGACCCGGTGCAGAACCCCACCGCGGCCGCGGCGCGCCGCGCGCAGGTGCTCGACGCGATGGTCGACTACGGCTACATCACGGCGGGCCAGGCGGAGGCGGCGAAGATCGAGCCGATCAAGGTCACCCCGGCGGAGACGTCGCTGTACGCGCCGCACTTCACGTTCCGCGCCCGCGAGCAGCTGATCAACCTCCTCGGCGAGAAGGCCGCGTACCGCGGCGGCTACCGCGTGTACACGACGCTCGACTTCAACATGCAGCAGCTCGCCGAGAAGGAGGTCAAGGACCACGTCGACGGTCTGAAGTTCGCGAACGTGAACAACGCCGCGCTCATCACGATGGACCCGACGACCGGCGAGATCCTCGCGTACGTCGGCAGCAAGGACTACTACGACCGCTCGCCCAAGGTCCAGGGCAACTACGACGCCGCGGGCATCGCCCTGCGCCAGCCGGGCTCGACGTTCAAGCTGTTCACGTACCTCACCGGGATGCTGAAGGGCGGGATGACCGCCTCCACGGTGCTGAACGACATCGAGTTCCGCATGCCCGACGGCAGTGGGTCGACGTACGCGCCGAAGGACGCGACGTTGCAGCAGCATGGCCCGACGACGATCCGGCAGGCGCTCCGCGAGTCGCTGAACCTGCCGGCGTTGAACGTCACGCGCATGGTCGGGGTCGACGCGATCATCGACACGATCCACCAGCTCGGCATCAACCGCGAGTTCGATCGGTCGCGACTCGGCCTGAGCTTCGGCATCGGCGCCGCCGAGATGCGGCTCATCGACATGGCGAGCGCCTACCAGGTGGTGGCGAACTACGGCCGCCGGATCGAGCCGACGTTCATCTCCAAGATCGTCGACAGCAACGGCACGGTCGTGAAGGACTACACCACGAAGCCCGAGACCAAGCAGGTCATCGACGAGCGCTACGCCTGGGTCATGACGAACATCCTCAAGGACAACACCGACCCGGTGCACGGGTCGTTCGTGTTCGGGCCGTTCACGTCGATCGGCCGCCCGGCCGCCCTCAAGACCGGCACGACCGACAACCTGCAGGATGTGCTCGCGATCGGCTACACGCCGACCCGGCTGACCGCGATCTGGATGGGCAACGCGGACAACAGCCAGATGTACGGGATCAGCTCGGCGCTCGGCCCGGGCATCCTGTGGCGCGACTACATGAAGATCGTCACCGGCTCGCTGCCGCCGGATGGGTTCCCGCGGCCCGCGGGGATCGTCGACCGGGTCGTGTGCGTGAACCCGGCGCTCACCGGCGGCAACGGCTCGGGCCTGCTGCCCGGCCCGAACTGCCCGCCGAGCTTCCGCTGGACGGAGCAGTACGTCCAGGGCACCGAGCCGAAGATCGACGACCGCAACGTCTACCTGCCGGGTGGCTGCTACAAGATCGCGATCCCGTTCTCCGACTGGGCCGGCGACATCGCGCGGTGGGCGAGTGCCGCGAACGCCGGCGCCTACAACTACGGCCGGTTCAACTGGAACATCTGCGGCTACGGCGCGGCGAAGCCGAGCGGCTCGCCGGGCGCGTCGGGGAGCCCGGGCGGCCCCTCGCCGACGCCACCGCCGCCCGGCCAGACCCAGCCGCCCGCGCCGACCCCGAACCCGACGCTGCCGCCGACGCCGCGCCCCACGAAGAAGCCGTAGCCTCCGGGCACGACACGCGACACGATGCTCTCCGCGCCAGGTACCTGGATCGAGATGGTCGAGGTCAATCCCCCGCGCCTGCCGAGCATGACCCACCTCGGGCTCAAGGGCCGCTGGGACCACGTCCTCATCACCGACAACCCGTTCAAGCAGGTCCGCGTCTCGCCATACGCGTTCGCCGCGCGGATCGCGCACGACGTGCCCGAGGTGCGCCCGACCGTCGTGTGCTCGACCCGCGACCGGAACATCCTGGCCATCGAGAGCGAGGTGCGCGGCGCGCTGGTGAACGGCGTCGGGTCGTTCCTGGTGGTGCAGGGCGACATGCTTCCCGAGGTCGAGCACTGGAGCAACAGCTACGAGATCGTGGAGCACCTGCGCACGCTCCAGGGCTCGGTCGCGCCGCTCGCGTTCGAGGTCGGCATGAGCACTCGGTCGCGGGCGTGGACCTTCCGCCGGCGGGTCAAGGTCGGCTCGCAGTTCTTCACCACCGGTCCGGCGATGGATCCGCTGACGGTCAAGCCGACCGCCGATCGCCTCGAGCTGCGCGAGGGCGATCCGCCGGTCTATCTCGAGATCATCCCGCCGTTCAGCCCGGCCTGGGTGAAGCGGCTGGAGGATGTGGGTGCGCTGCGCGTGACCAACGCCTTCCGCACGAAGCTCGAGGCCACGCCGGCCGGCGAGCAGCGGAAGAATGGCTGGCGGATCGCGCGTGCGGTCGCGGCGGAGGGCCGGCGCGCCGGCTTCGCGGGGATCGTGCTCATGGGCCTGAAGTTCGAGACCGCGGTCGGCGAAGCGCACGACGCGTGGCACGATCCCGCGCTCGCGCCCGACTAGACCGAATCTAGACTTCACGCGTGGTCACGAGGGGGGCGGAGCGTTCCTTCTATGCGCCTGTGGACGCGGAGCTGCGCGAGCTCCAGCGGCGGCTGCTCGAGGTGGGACAGGGCGGCCATCCGACGTTCGCGGCCGCGGTGCAGCACCTGTTCGGCTCACCCGGCAAGCTCCTCCGGCCGACGCTCGTGTTCCTCGCGGCGCGGTTCGGTCCGGCGCACGACCACGAGGTGGTCCTGAACCTCGCGCAGTCACTGGAGCTCGTGCACACCGCCTCGCTCGTGCACGACGACATCGTCGACAAGGCCGAGCTCCGCCGGAACGTCCCGACCGTGAACGCGACGTGGGATGACGACGTCGCGCTCATCGTCGGCGACTACCTCTTCGCGAAGGCCTACGCGCTCGCGGCCGTGCTCCCGAAGCCCGAGGTCATCGCGATCGTCGCGCAGACCGTGTTCGCGCTCTGCGACGGTGAGCTCAACGAAGTGACCGCCACCCGTGCCTTGCCGAGCGAATCGAAGTACATGGAACGCATCGAGCTGAAGACCGCGTCGCTCTACGCGGCGTGCTGCCAGGGCGCCGCGCTGCTCGCCGACGCCGAGCCCGAGCACGTCGCCGCGCTCGGCGCGTACGGCACGAGCCTGGGGCTCGCCTTCCAGATCACCGACGACGTGCTCGACGTGGCCGGCGACGAGACCGATTTCGGGAAGATCGTGGGCCGCGATCTCGCCGAGGGCATGCCGACCCTGCCGATGATCTACGCCGTCGACGAGCGGGGCGATACCGGGCTCGCGGCGCGCATCGTCGCCCCCGGCAAGAGCCCCGGCGAGCTGCGCGAGCTCCTCCGGGTCATCCGCGCCTCGGGCGGGGTCGAGCGCGCGCGCGCGAAGGCGCTCTCGTTCCACGACGACGCGGTGGCGGCGCTGGCTGCGCTGCCCGACCGTCCCGAGCGCGACTCGCTCCGCGAGATCGCGGACTTCGTGGTGCGCCGGGTCCGCTGATGAGTAGCGCGGATGGACGAGATGAGTGAACGCGGACAACAACCGTTACCGCTGGAGCCAGAAGCTCCCATCGAACCGATGGTTCAGGCGCCTGCAGGAGTACCGCAGCCCATCTTGCGTGCCACAGGCAACATTGCTCAGTTCGTCGAGAAGGGTCTGGAGCTTCAGCGCGAGGCCACGAAACTCAACATTCACAACGTCTTCAGCGACAACGGATATATGGACTTGGTCGTCCTCAGCTTGTTCGGTCTGACGAAGCTGAACCGCGAGGGCGACGATGCCGAGGATTCCATCGGCCGCCGGTACGAGATCAAGACCGTCGCGCGGATCAATTGGCGCGGAGAGGAGAAGAAGCAGCTCGGAGTCACCACGGAACACACACTCACACTCGCGAACATCGCTCGTTACCGTGCGGTCTTCTTGTGGGTTGTCGCGGTGTTCAACCAAGCGCGTCCGGAAGCGATCTACGAGATCGCGCCTGCGAGGTTGGAACCGTACTTCTCCAAATGGGAACGCACTCTCAACGCGCAGGCAGGAGTTCCCGGGGCCCATATCAACAATCCGAAAATCCCGCTCGACTTCGTCACGAAGAACGGGGCGCGCGTCTACCCAGCCTGACGCGCTGTCGGCTCCATCAGATCGAACGAGTCTCCGGACATCAGCCGCTCGTAGATATAGGTGCAACGGCTGAGGTCTTGCACGAATCGGAGTGCTGAGGCAGCCACGTACGAACGATCCAGGTCACACGCCATCCATCGTCGGCCGAGTTTTTCTGCAACTGCGCCAGTAGTGTTGGAGCCCGCGAACAAGTCCACGACGAGATCACCCGGGTCGGTGAGCAACTTGATAAAGAACTCCGGCAGGCCTTCGGGGAATCGCGCCGGATGCGGTTTCGCTCCCGCTACCTTGCACGCTCTGAGGTAGGTACCGTTCGACTCGGAATTCGGGATCGTAAGTAGGTGCGAAGGCAGTGCGCCGCCGTTGTCCTTGAAGTTCCATGAAACGTAATGTTGCGACGGCCTGTCGGCAGCGGTGTAATACGCCTCGGGGTTCAGTAGTAGCTTCTGCATGCGATCGCTGTATGGAACGAGCACGCGCCTCGTGTCGGCTTTCGGCCAAGCGGTCTGTCCGAACCACCAGACGGTGTTCACTGGGTCTTTGAGTCTCAGTTTTCTCTTGTTCACCCACTCGAAGGGGCTTGGGAGCTTCGACGGATTGTTCCAATAGCATTCTTGGGCCAACGAATAACCCAGGTCTTCAACCATGCGAATGACGAATTTCCATTGGACGAGGCTTCGTGTCGGCGTGCCGCGTTGATACGCGCCACCAAGATCAACCACAAAAGAGCCGGTCGGCTTCAGCTTGGCTTTAAGACCTCGACTGAACCCCAATAGCCATTCGAGGTAGTCATCTTCGGTCTTATTGCCGTATGCCTTCTGCCGTAGCAGCGGGAATGGCGGCGACGTTACCGCGAGATCGATACTGGCGTCTGGAAAGTTCCTGAGCCAGTCGATG
>DASYXA010000037.1:0-2302 GCA_035935465.1 Candidatus Limnocylindria bacterium
AAGGCCCGCAGCCCATCGATGATCCCGGGGATCCACACGACGACGAACGCGATCAGCACGAGCAGCGCGACCAGGCGGAACATCGGGCTGCGGCCGCGCTGGTGCGGCTCCGCATCGGCAAGCAGCTCGCGCGCGCGATCGGCGTCGCCCGCTGCGACGGCGACCCGGAACGCGCCCGGCCCGAAGCCCAGACCCGCTGGCGCGATCTGGCGCGGGATGCCGGCCTGCGAGTCGTAGCGGACGCGAGCGGCGATCCCTTCCGCGCGCAGCCGGCCCGCGACGAGCTCGGCGGTCGGCTCGCTGTCGACGGCGGCGACGATCGCTTCGTCCACGGTCAGATGCCGGCCCGGCCCGCGAGCGCGGGGAGCGCTTCCGCCGCGCGCGCCCGGACCTCGGCCGCGTCGAGGGTCAGCGGCACGGAATCGCGCACGAGTATCCGGCCGTCGACGATCACATCACGCACCGCACGCGAGCCGCCGCCGTAGACGATCCGCGTCGCGGGATCGCCCCCCGGGCCGGCGAGCTTCGCCGGATCGAGCACGATGAGGTCGGCCTTCTTCCCCACGTCGATCGTGCCGATCTCGGCGTCCAGCCGCAGCGCGCGCGCACCGTCCCGGGTGCCCAGGGCGAGGACGTCCCACGCGGTGAGCGCACCCGGACCATGGAGCGACGCGGCGAGCAGCGCCGCGAGCCGCAGCTCGTCGAAGCCGTCGAGCCGGTTGTTGCACGCCGCGCCGTCGGCACCGATGCCGACCGTGATGCCGCGGTCGCGGAGCGCGCGCACGTCGGCGATCCCGCTGCCCAGCTTGAGATTCGAGGACGGGCAGTGGGTGATCGAGGCACCGCGGGCGGCGAGGATCGCGATCTCGGCGTCGTCGAGGTTCACCCCGTGCGCGATCACGCTCCGTTCGTTCACCAGGCCGACGCTGTCGAGGTACGCGGTCGGGGCCTGGCCGGTCGCGCCCTCGATGAGCGCCCGCTCGCCGGTGTTCTCGTTCGAATGCGTGTGGATGAGGAGACCGAGACGCTTCGTGATCTCGCCCACCGCTTCCAGCAGCTCGCGCGTGCACGAGAGCGCGAACCGCGGCGCGTACGCGTACCCGACCCGCCCGCCGACCGCCTCCATCCAGGCCATCGCGAGCCGCGCGCTCGCGTGGAGCGAGTCGTTCGTCGTCTCGCGTAGCTCCTTCGGCACGCCGTCGCCGCCGTCCATCATCGCCTGGCCGAATCGCGCGCGGATGCCCGACGCGACCAGCTCCTCCCCGATGATCTCCCCGCCGTGGGTCGTCCCCATGTCGAGGATCGTCGTCGTGCCCGTCAGCAGCAGATCGAGGAGCCCGAGGCGCGCCGTCGCGCGCAGCGACCGCTCGTCGTGCGCCGCCTCGAGCGGCCAGATCCGGTCGCGCAGCCACTCGAGGAGCGAGAGCTCCTCGGCAAGGCCGCGGAAGATCGTCTGCACGAGATGGATGTGCGTCTGCACGAGGCCGGGCATCACGTAGCAGCCCGAGGCATCGATGGTCTCGCCGCCGGAGGACCTCGTCACGATGCGATCGCCGTCGACGAGCACGTCCCGCACCGCGGGCGCGTCACCCGGCCGCATCGACAGCACGGTGCCACCGGTGATCCTCACGCCGCGCGCCCCGCCGGGACGAATCGCCCGTGCGCGCCGGGGTCGGCGTTCGGGTGGACGGTACGGCCCCGCACGAGCGTACGCACGACCGCGCCGGTGAACCGCCGGCCGGCGTAGGGCGTCATGCCGCTCCGCGTGAGCACCGCGCGTGGCTCGAGCGTCCACTCGCGGTCGGGATCGAACAGGACGATGTCCGCGTCGGCGCCGACCCTGATGCGGCCCTTCCTCGCCAGGCCGAACCGGTCCGCGGGCCGCGTCGCGAGCCGCCAGGCCACGAACCCCGCGAGCTTGCGCACGTCCATACCCACGGCGCGGCGGCGCGCCTCGCTGAACACGGCCGGCAGCAGGGATTGCACGCCCGACACGCCGCCCCACGCGGCGAAGATGTCGTCGCGTCCGTTCTCCTTGTCCGCGGCGGGGCAGGGCGAGTGATCGGACGCGACGAGGTCGATGCGCCCGCCGAGCAGCGCCTCCCAGAGGGCGGCGCGGTTCGCCGCATCGCGGATCGGCGGGGCGCACTTGAGGAGCGGCCCGAGGCGGTCCACGTCCGCATCGTCGAACGTCAGGTAGTGGGCGCAGGTCTCGATGCTGACGTCCGTGCCGGCCTGGCGCGCGAGCCCGATCGCGCCGAGCACCCCGGCCGCCGATAGGTGCACGACGTGCAGCCTGGCT
>DASYXA010000038.1:0-32549 GCA_035935465.1 Candidatus Limnocylindria bacterium
GCGCAGCGACCTCGCTCCGCCGCTCGGCAAGCGCGAAGCCGGCGGCGATCGTCGCGACGGCCAGCGCGAGCACGAGGACCGCGCGGACCGATCGCATCACCAGTTAGACGTTCGGCGAGCGTCGATGTTTCGCCGGAAAAGAAAAGAGCGCGGCTTTTGCGCCGCGCTCTCCAACACTCACGTCCTCGGGGGTGGCAGGGGGCTTGCCCCCTGCGATGGTCAGTGCGCGCAGGCCTTCGCGGTGCCCGAGTCGCCCGCGGTCTTGAACGACTGACCGCAGCCGCAGCTCGACACGGCGTTCGGGTTGCGGAGCGCGAAGCCGCCGCCCATCAGGGCGTCGACGAAGTCGATCTCGCTGCCCTTCACGTACATCGCGCTCATCGGGTCGACCACGACCTTCACGCCGTCGAGGTCGACGATCGCGTCGCCCTCCTCCGCACCTTCGGCGAAGGTCATGCCGTACGAGAAGCCCGAGCACCCGCCGGGCGTGACGTAGACGCGAAGCGCGAGGTCCGCGCGACCCTGCTTCGCGATGATCTCCTTCAGCTTTTCCGACGCCTTGGCCGTGAGGCTGACGATGGCGTCGCTGGTGCCGGTCTCCGTGGTCGTGTCGATGGCCAAGACGGTCCTCCTGCGGGTGTTCCGACGCTCATTCTAGCCTGTTGCAGGTCCGATTCCAGCGTCCTCGGACGCCATCGGAACCGTCCATACACTCGGTTTATGCCCGTTTTGGGACTCCATCACGCCCAGGTGTTCTACCCGGCGGGCGAGGAAGCCCGCGCCCGCCGGTTTTATGCGGATCAGCTGGGCCTGCGGGAGATCCCGCGGCCGCGGTCACTGCAGTCCCAGCCCGGGCTGTGGTTCGAGGTGCCCGGCGGCGCGCACGTGCACCTGGCCGTCGAACCAGACCTGGCCCTCCACCCGCGCCGGCATTTCGCGCTGCGGGTGGACGACCTTGGCCGGATGCGCGCGGCCCTCGAGCGCGACGGCGTGCGCTCCGAAGACGCCACCGAGATCGCCGGCTGGCAGCGGTGCTACGTGTTCGACCCGTTCGGCAACAAGATCGAGCTCGATCAGACGGAGTGACGGACTTCCACTTCTCCCCCCGGCCCAACCGCGCGAGCGAGATCGCCTGGCGGACCTGGGGCGACGCGGCGTTCGCCGAGGCGAAGGCCGCGGACAAGCCGGTGCTGCTCGCGATCAGCGCGGTGTGGTGCCACTGGTGTCACGTCATGGACGAGACCTCGTACAGCGACGCCGACGTGATCCGCGGGATCAACGAGCGCTACATCCCGATCCGCGTGGACAACGACGAGCGTCCGGACGTGAACCGCCGGTACAACATGGGCGGCTGGCCGACGACGGCGTTCCTCACGCCCGACGGGGAGATCCTGAACGGCGCGACGTACATCCCGCCGGACGCGATGCGCCGCTACGTCGAGCAGGTCGCGGACGTCTGGCGCGACAAGCGCGGCGAGCTCGCCTCGCGGATCAAGGAGCTGCGCGACCACGAAGCGGACGCCCATGCCCAGCGGCCGGGCGACCTCGAGCCGGGGATCGTCGGCGCGATCGGCGCCCTCATCCGCGGCCAGTACGACCCCGAATTCGGCGGGTTCGGTCGCGAGCCGAAGTTCCCGCAGCCCAAGCTGCTCCGGTTCCTCATTGACGAGTACCGCCGGACGATGAGCGACGACGTCGCGACGATGCTGCACCAGACGCTCGCCGCGATGGCCTCGGGCGGGATGTACGACCCGCTCGAGGGCGGGTTCTTCCGCTACTCGACGACGCGCGCGTGGGGGATCCCGCACTTCGAGAAGATGCTCGAGGACAACGCCGAGCTCCTCTGGATCTACAGCGAGGCGCACCGCACCTTCCCGTCGGCCGGCTACGACCGGATCGCGCGCGACGTGATGCGCTGGATGGACGCGGTGCTGTGGCGCGAGGACGCGCAGGCGTTCTCGGGATCGCAGGACGCCGACGAGCGCTACTACACCCTCGACGCCGCCGGCCGCGCGGCGCACGGCGCGCCGTTCGTGGACCGCCGGGTGTACTCGGGCTGGAACGCGCTCGCCGCCTCGGCCTACCTCGCGGCGTCCACGGCGCTCGGCGATCAGGGCGCACACGACCGCGCGGTATCGGTGATGCGCTCGCTCGGCCAGCGGATGTGGGACGGGACGGCGCTCGCGCACGTCGATCGCGGCGACGGTCCCGAGCTGCGCGGCCTGCTTGCGGACCACACCGCGGCGATCACGGCGGTCCTCGACGAGTACGAGTCCGGGCAGCAGCCGAACGCGCTCGCGGCCGCGGCCGAGATGGCCGGTGCGATGCGCCGAGCGCTCGAGGATCCGGTGAACGGCGGCTTCTGGGACGCGCCGCAGCGCGACGCGCCGGGCCGGCTCGCGCTGCGCGAGAAGCCGATCGAGGACGGCGCCGCCGCGGCCGAGCTGCTCCTGCGCCTCGCGGCGCTCACCGGTGATGCGGGGTGGCGCGAGAGCGCGCTGCGTGCGCTCCGCGGGTTCGTCGGCGAGTACCGCCAGTGGGGCCAATTCGCCGCGGCCTTCGGATCGGCGGTCGCCCGCGCGCTCGGCGAGCCGCGGGTCGTGGTCATCGTCGGGCCGGCCGACGACCCCGTCGCGACGGCGCTGTGGCAGGTCGCCCTGCGGAGCGACGATCCGAATGCTGCGCGCCAGTGGCTGGTGCCCGGGCAGGACGACGAGCGCCTGGCCGCCCGCGGCTATCCCGCCGAGCGCGTCGCCGCATATGTGTGCGTCGGAACGGTCTGTTCCGCGCCGATCACCGCCGCCGCCGACCTGGCGGCCGAGCTGGCCCGCGTCCGGCGGCGATTCGTCGCGGATTAGGCACGCGCCATGCGACGGACGGCCGCATGGCGCAGGCAACGGTCAGTCGCACCACCCCGCTCAAGACGATCGTCGGCATCTTTCCCAGCGATCGGAAGGCGGTCGACGCGATGCGCTCCCTCGACGCGGCCGGCTTCAACGCCGACCGCGTGCAGCTGACCGCGGACGATCCGTCGCGGGCCGCCGAGGCCGGAGGCAAGACCTTCGCGCTCGAGGGCGGCATCGCCGGCCTCATCGCCGGCGTCATCGTCGCCGCGGGCTTCACCGTCTGGGGGAACCTCGCGACGAACCCGGTCGGCCTGGTCATCGGCGCGATCGGGGTCATCGGCGGACTCACCGCGATCGGCTTCGTGATCGGCCGGACGCTGGGCCGGCATTCACCGGATGCGCACCTCTTCGCGCGCGTCGTGCAGAGCGGCGGCGCGATCGTCTCGGTGCAATGCGCCGACGAGGAGTGCGATCTCGCGGCACAGGTCCTCGACGGCGCCGGCGCGCGCGACGTACGCGATGAGGCGGGGCCCGAAGCCGTATAGCCCGCGTGCGCGTATCGTCCGCCGATGTCCGATGCGCTCAGCGAGCGGCTCCGCGCGCACGGCTTCCGGCCGCCCGACTACGACGGCGGGGGATTGGTCAACGTGGCCTCGACCGTCCTCGAGCTCTGCGGCGCGCGCAGTGCCGCCGATCCGCGGCCGCTCCGCGGGATCGAGCCGGCGCTCCTGGAGGGCGTCCGCAACGTGGTCCTCGTCCTGTGCGACGGCCTCGGCAGCGATCAGCTTCAGCGGCTCGCGAAGGCCGGCGACGTGCCGTTCCTGTCGCGGATCCTCGATCGCGCGGCAGCGCACGATGCCGCGCAGCTGATCGACGCGTCGACGATCTTCCCCTCGACCACGGCCGCCGCGATCACGACGCTCCAGACCGCACGCACGCCGCAGGAGCACGGCAACATCGCGTACTTCCTCTGGCTCGAGGAGTTCGGGGTGGTCGCCCAGATGCTGCGGTGGGGGCCCGCGGCACAGAAGCGCGGCTCGTTCTTCGACGACCGCGCGCTCGATCCGCGGAGCTACGCGAAGGTGCCATCGATCCACAGGGCGATCCGCGACCACGGCGGGCGCTCGTACATCGTCGAGCCGGAGATCTTCCGCACCGAGGCGATGACCCGGATGCACGGCGCGGAGGCCACGTACGTCGGCTACCTGCTCCCGTCGACGATGGGCGTCCGCGTGCGCCAGCTGCTCGACGGCCGGGCCGAGGACGACTCGCCGATGTACATCTATGCGTACTGGTCGGGCGTGGACACCGTCGCGCACTGGTATGGGCCGCGCGGGCCGGAGCATGCGGTCGAGGCGGCGCTCTTCGATCGTGACCTCGAGCGCGCGCTCGGCGATCGCCCGTCGGGCGACACGCTCGTGATCGTCACCGCCGACCACGGTCACGCGAGCGTCGACCCCGAGCGGTTGATCGACCTCGAGGCGGATGTCGAGCTGCGCGCGCTGCTGCGGAATCCGATCGCGGGTGAGCCGCGGGTCGTGTTCCTGCACACCGACCACGCCGCCGAGGTGAGGGCGTACCTCGAGCACACGTACCCCGGGACGTTCTTCCTCATCGATCGCGAGGAGGCGATCGCCGCCGGCCTGTTCGGCCGCGGCGATCCGGCGCTGGTCCGGGCGCGCGTCGGCGAGGTGCTCGCCCTGATCGGCGACGACCGCGGCGCGTCGGTGGTGCGCGTCGACGGTCAGGTCGTGCGCCATCGCGGCTCGCACGGCGGCATGACCGCGGACGAGATGCGCATCCCTGTCCTACTCTGGCGCGCGTAGTGGCCGTCTCGTCGTATCTTCCCGATGTCGCCGGCGGCATGGTCGCGGCCGCGTCGTTCGCGGACGACGCCTCGGCCGAGCGGGCGATCGCGGTCCTCGCCGAGTCGGACGTCCGGCCGCAGGAGATCTCGGTCATCACGCGCGACCCGGCACGAGCCGCGCGCATCGCCGGGACGCGGGCCTGGTACCCGGGCAAGGACGAGCGCGGCCCGGCGAGGATCCTCCATCGCATCACGCACCGGGTCCCGAAGGACGTGCGGCAGCGCTATCGCACGGAGCTCGGCGCGGGCCGGGCGGTCATCATCGCCGCAGCCGGCGGGCAGCCCGCGGACACGCTCGCGGCGCTGCTCTCCCGGGCAGGCGGCAGCTTGGTCGACCAGTGGTGGCAGGATCCGACCGATCTCTTCGCGCCGCCGGAGCTTGCCGGGCCGTTCTAGTCGGGACCCGGCCTGGCTGGCACACACCCTGCTTCTCCCGCCCTCGAGCGCACGGAGATCACCCGTAGCGCATCCGCCTAGTGGAGAGGAGTACAAGCGCTCATGGGACAGACCAACGTCAACACCCCCGGCACGTCGGGCGATGGCGGCTTCGGTGCGGGCATGATCATCGGGATCATCCTGCTCATCCTCATCGTCCTCGTGCTCATCGTGTACGCGGGCCCGAAGATCTTCGTGACCCCGACCAACACGAAGTCGTTCCTCGACCTGCTCCAGGCGATCGCCGCCTAGTCAACGCCGGTAGCGTTGCCGCCGCCCGGCGCTCGAGCGCCGGGCGGCGTTTGCTAGTTTTGGCTCGTGCGCATCGAGCGGCCGTCACCCGACAAGCGCCGGCCGAACGCCGACGACATCTTCGTCGGCGTTGTCGAGTCACAGCGGATCGTCGGCGACGAAGCTCGCGATCTGCGGTTGAACGAGCACACCTTCCGGGACGGCGCCCGGAACAAGCTGCACACCCACACGACCGACCAGCTCCTCATCGTGACCGCGGGCGAGGGGATCGTCGCGACGGAGCACGAGGAGCAGACCGTCCGCGCCGGCGATGTCGCGTACATCCCGGCCGGCGAACGTCATTGGCACGGCGCGAAGCCGGGTATGGACATGACCCACCTCGCGATCCTCGGCTCGGGGAAGACGTTCATCGTCGCGGACGATCGCCCGGCCGATTGACCCTCCCGGTCAGGTCGTGCGCGAGGTGAGCGAGAGGATGGTCCCGATACCGATCCAGAACGCCGGACCGAGGATCACCGACGCAAGGCCGCCGGTGAGCAGGATCGGAAGCTCCGCGCCGGCGACGGTCGCCACGAACAGCGCGACGAGGTCGAGGCCGCCGGCGATCGATACCGGCGTGAGCCAGCCCGGCCACCCGCTGACCGCTCCCGGAGCGACGATGCCGAGCGTGAGCATCCACAGGCCCGCGAGCCCGAAGGTGGCGAAGCCCCGCGGATCGGTGGGCGAGATCCCGGGTGCGGTGGTGCCGGCGAGCTCCGAGATCGCGGCGAACGCGCCATGCGTCGCCGACAGGAGGCCGTAGCCGACCCCGAACAGGCCGATCCAGCTCCCCGGAGACCCGGTGCCGATCCGCGAGGCGATCGCCGAAGCGGCGACCGTCACGAGCAGACCCGAGCTGGCGATGCAGGCGTTCGCGATCGCGGCGGCCACGTGGGCGTCCGGATGCCCGCGCACGAACCCAAGGAACACGATGGCGTAGAGGATCGAGAGGACGGCGATCCCGAATGCGGCGGCGCCGGGCAGCGTCACGCGCGGCATCGTAGCCCAGCTACGTGACCGCGATCTCGACGCGCTCGATGCCGAGCCCGGTGCGGCCCAGCACGACGAACGACGGCAGGCCCAGACGCTTCCAGAGGCCCAGCCCGTCGATGCCGGCGTGGGCGGCGACGAACAGCGAGATGACCGTGCCGTGAGTCACCACGATCACATCGTCATCCGGCGGCGCGGCCGCCAGGACGGCGCCGATCGCCCGCTCGAACCGCTCGAGCGCGCCGGCGGCCGTCTCCCGTCCGAACACGAGCTCCCGTGGGCGCGCGAACAGCGCGGCGATGGCCAGTGCGAACTCGGCATCGCCGAGCAGCTTCGCGTCCCGCCGATCGTGCTCGTGCAGATCCGGGACGAGCTCGACCGTGCGGCCCAGCTCCCTCCCGACCAGCGTCGCGGTCTCGACGGCCTTCGGCTCGACGCTCGACGCGATCGAGCGCGTGTCGAACCGACGCAGTCGCTCGGCCAGCGCGGCGCAGCGCGCGGCACCGGTGGGGGATAGGTGCCACGCCGGCGGTGGGACGGCCGCCACCACCGTCGGAGCGGAGTGCTTGACCAGGACGAGGCTGCTCACGGCTCGCGGGTGTGAAACGAATACACGGCGAGCGCGAACACGAGCGCGATCCAGCCGACGACGTAGAGCTCGAACGAGAGCGGCGCGGCGGTCGACGCGTAGAACGGGTTCGCGGCGGCGACCGGGCCGCCCTGCGCGGCGACGAGGGCCTGCGGCTCGAGCGCGTACACGGCGCCCCGCCAGAGGCCATCGGTCGGGAGGATGAGCTTCGTGGCCGTGCCGACGTGGGTGATCCCGGCGTTGTCGAACGCCGCCCCGATGCCGCCCACGATGCCGCCGATCCACGCGATCCCGAACAGGACGAGCGCGATGACACCGCCGACCATGCCGGAGAGACGCGTGGAGAGCAGGAGCGCGAGCGTCATGATGACGATGCCCTCCGCGATGACGAACCCGATGAACGAGAGCGGCTCCGGCGGGATGTAGCCGACCACCGCGTTCACGACGCCGAGCTCGATGGCCGCCGCGCCGCCGGCGTAGACCGCGACGAGCGCGGCGAGGCCGATCCACTTACCCGCGACGAACTCCGCGCGACCGATCGGCCGCGAGAGGATCGCGAGCGCGGTCCCCGACTCGACGTCGCCGCTGATCTGCGGCGCCGCGACGAACACCGCGGCCATCGCGAGGACGAAGCTGAACATGAACATCGTGAGGATGAGGAACTGCGACGCGATGACCTTGACCTGCACGTCCGGAAGCGCCGCGCCGTGCTGGGTGATCGTCGGGATCCGCGAGAACCCCCAGCCGGTGAGGGCGATGACGATGAGCGTGAGCACCAGCAGCGCGAGCAGCAGCCGCCGCCGCGCGGCTTCGCGGATGACCAGGCGCGCGATCACGAGCCCTCTCACTTCCGCGGCTCGAGCAGGCTGAGGAACCGGTCCTCGAGCGACTCGTGCCGGGGCTCGACCGCGTACACCCGGCCACCCTGCTCGACGATCGCGCGCACGAGGTCCGGCACCCGGTCGGCCGCGATCCCGCGGACGACGATCCATTCGCCATCGGGCTGGAGCTCGCCGAACGTCGTGATCGAGTTGCGCGCGCCGTTGCTCAGTCCCGTCGCACGCACGCGCACCGAGTCGGTCACCAGGAGCTCGTCGAACGTCCCGGCCACCAGGACGCGGCCCTGGTCGACGATGGCGACGCGGTCGCAGACCTGTTCGACCTCGGTGAGCAGGTGCGAGTTGAGGAACACGGTCGTGCCGCGCTCCTTGAGCGCCCGGATGACCTCGCGCACGTCGTGGCGGCCGACCGGGTCGAGCGCGCTCGTCGGCTCGTCCAGGAGCACGAGCGCGGGCCGGCCGAGCAGCGCGACGCCGAGGCCGAGGCGCTGCTGCATGCCCTTCGAGTAGCCGCCGACCCGATCGTCGGCCCGCTCGGCCAGCCCCACGATGCCGAGCGCGTCCCTGATCTCCGCGTCCCAGGTCGCGCGGTCGAGGCCGATGAGCGCGCAGTGCACCCGCAGCACCTCGCGCGCGCTGAGCCACTGCTGGTAGCGGAACAGCTCGGGCAGGTAGCCCACGCTGCGCCGCGCCCGCCGGTGCGCCGCGCGATCGGACAGCGGCGCACCCAGGACCCAGGCCTCACCCGAGGTCGGCCGCGCGAGTCCGAGGAGCAGCTTGACGGCCGTCGTCTTGCCCGCGCCGTTCGGGCCGAGGAAGCCATAGACGTCGCCGGCCGGGATCGACATCGTCAATCCCGCCAGCGCCGTGATCTTGCCGTATCGCTTCGCGAGCTCGTCGGTGCGGATGGCGATCGACTGCATCAGTTCAGGCTATTCGCGACCGCGAGGACCTCCGCTTCGGTCAGCGTGCCGCCGACCACGTACACGAGCCCGTTCTGCTGCCAGATGACGCCGCTGCCGAGGCCGGTCGAGTCACCGACGAAGAGTCCCGTGGTGCCATGCACCCGCACGTTCTTCGCGGCGGCCTGGCCGACCGGGATGGGGATCGGGAGCGTCGAGGCGGGGTCGCCGATCGCGCGGATCTGCGCGGCAAGCTCCGGTGTCACGCTCGGCTGCGACAACAGATAGCCCTGGATCTCTGCGACCGACGCGCCATCCGAACCGACCGTGGGCGCCTTCGCGACGCCGACGACGAGCGAGCTGCCGGTCTGTCCGCCCGAGCGGTAGGTCACGAGGATCGCCGGACCGCCGATCAGCACGAGCGTGCTGCCGTCGAGCTTCGCCGGCATCGGCGGCGCCGTGCGGCCGACCGTCGCCGCGCTCGCGCGGGCGAGCGCGGCGTCGAAGACGAAGGTCGCGGTCGTGCGCGCGAGGGCCTGGTATGTCGCGGCCCCGGCCATGGACGCCGGCACGTTCACCGAGATCGCCGGAAGGCCGGTCTCGGCGGTCGCGGCCGCGAGGCTCGCGACGGCGTGCGGCTTGGGCTGCGCGGACCACGTGAGCTTCCCGAACTGCGAGAGCTGCCCCAGGGTCTGCAGGTCCACTGGCGTGACCGTCACCGCGGCGAACTGCTTGGCCTCGAAGATCTGGAGGATCGAGTCGGCGACGCCGGTCATCGTGAGCGTCGTCGCCACGATCACGACGGCCGCGGCGGCCGCGAGCCACTTCGCGGGCCGCGCGGCCAGGAACGCGGGCGTCGCGCGGTCGCCTGGCGTCGCGTCCGTGCGCTGGACCGCCGCCGCGAATCGCGCGAGGCCCCGGTCGGCGTCCACCGCCAGCGGTGGCATCGCCAAGAGCTTCTCGTTGCTATCGATGTGGTCCACTCAAGACCTCCTTGCGGAATGCGTCGTGCGCGCGCCGCAGGCGCGTGCCGACCTGATCGAGCTTCGTGCCGGTCGCCGCGGCGACCTCGGCGTAGCTGAGCCCGCTGTAGCGGAGCGCGAGGAGCGCCGCGGTGGCGCGCGGCATCCGGGCGAGAGCCCCGCGGACCTCGCGTGCGCGTTCCCGCTCGAGCGCCGCGCCCTCTGGATCCGCGACGACAGCGCCTGCCGCCACGTCGCGCTCTTCACGCGCCCTGCGCCGGGTCCTCGAGCGCACCACGTTGAGCGCCGTGTGCGCCGCCGCGCGATGCAGCCACGGCGCCGCGTACGGCGCGTCGGCCGGATGCGCGCGATAGAACGCGATGAATGCGTCCTGGGCCACGTCCTCGGCTTCGCCCTGATCGCCGACCACGCGATAGGCGATCCGCACCACCGTGGCGTACTCGGCCCGGAAGAGCTGCTCGAAGGCGGCCGGGATCGCGTTCGCCCCGCTCCGGCGTCGTTCGATCAACCGAATGGCTTCCGCTTCCATGCGTTCATCTCTGGAGCACCGCCGAGCCGCGGAATGTGACGGTTCCATGACAGGTAGCGGCTGCTTTCGTGACTCTAGTTGCTTGTCCACAGGACAACGGAGGGGCGGCATGCCGGTTGCCGAAACCGTCCACGACCGGTCGGCGACCGACCGGAGAAAGGACGGGTGGATGGAGCGATCCGGCGCGAAAGGCACCCTCGTGCACTTCCGGTGTACGACGCCCGCCCACGCCCGCCCGGCGAACGAACGGAGCGACACACTGACGCTCGTCGAGGGACTCTGGGCGTACTGCCCATTCGACGTACGTGCGGGCGACCACGAGTGGGAGCCGACGGGCGGCGTGACCATGGGATCGCTGCTCGAGGAGGCCGGCTAGCAGCCGGCCGGCCGGCTATTCCGGGAGCCGGCCGAAGACGATCCGCGATGCCGCAAGGAGCCCGATCCCGAGCGCGACCGACCACGAGATCGACGAGATGAGCGGCGCGCTGAAGTCCGTCCCCGACCAGAGCGCGTGAAGGAACAGCGTCACGAACGCGACGTAGCTCGTTCGGTGGATCCACCGCCACAGCCGGTCGTCCATCCGCCGGCGCAGCCAGCTCGTGACCGTGATGAGGACCACGAGATCGAGCGAGACGGTCCCGAGGCCGACCGCGAGCGGCGCGTAGCGCACCTGGAAGGGCACGACGAGGTCGACGAGCGCGATCTGCGCGGTCCGATCGAACAGGAGCGTCGCGACGTGCGCGAAGCCGATCGGGATCCAGATCCAGGTCATGAAGTCGTGCAGTGAGCGGAGGGCGCGGTTCTTCGCGAGGAAGTCCAGCACCGACGTCCGCAGCGCGATCCCCGAGAGGATCGAGAGGCACAGCGCGATGTAGGCGGCGAGCCCGGTGGCCCGGGCCACGATCCAGACGAAGAGCTGCGGGTCCACCGCTATGAAGTGTGCGTGAACGTGATCGGCGCGAGGCTCGCGCTCTGCACGCCTGGCGCGAGGGTCAGGCGTGGTCCCGGGGTCGGTGTTGGCGGGCGTCGTCCCGGCCGGGTCGGGATGAGCGGGCCGATGGTCGGCGCCGGGCTCGCGGTCGGCGCGGCACCGGTCGCCGTCGGCTTGTCGGCGACCGGCGGCTGGAGCGGGGCGTTCGGGTTCTTCACGTGGTCGCGGGCGTAGCCGAACGAGCCGACCAGCACGAACAGGCTGATGCAGAACGCGGAGAGCTTCAGCGACCAGGCCGGCATCTAGCCCGCCGCTGGCCGGATGAACGGCAGCCGGTCGAAGCTCGCGCCGAGCACGTCCTTCCCGTCGAGCCCGAGGTGCGAGCCCAGGATCTCCTGATAGACGGAGCGGAAGTCCACGTTGAAGCTCACGTTCTGCGAGCTGTCCAGCTTCGTGAGGCTCGGGCCCTGGCCGTACAGGCCGCCCTTCACCGGATCGCCGATGAGGAACACGGGCGCGGCGGTCCCGTGATCCGTGCCTCCGCTCGCGTTCTCCTGCGGCCGGCGGCCGAACTCGGACCACGTCGCGATGAGCACCCGGTCGGCCATTCCGTAGGCGGAAAGGTCCTGGTGGAACGCCGACACCGCGCTGTCGAGATACGCCATGAGATCGGCGTGGCGGGTCTGCTCGGTGTAATGCGTGTCGAAGCCGCCGAGCGTGACGTGCAGCACCTTCACGCCGGTGCCGGTGACGATGAGCTCGGCCGCGAGCTGGAGCGCCGCGGCGAGCTGGTTCTTCGAGCTGAACACCAGCTTCTGGTTGTCGGAGTACGCGGCCTTCGGCACATACTTCGCGGCCGACGTCTTCAGCTGGGCGACCGTGTCGCGCACCGTCGACATCGCCACATCGAAGAGCGCGCCGTAGATCCCCGGCGTGCCGGTGTAGAGGGTGCCCATGACCTTGTCGACGTTGTCGCCGTTGCCCTGGAACTTGAACGACGCCTGGTCGTTGATCACCGTGAGCGTCGCCTGCAGGTCGCGCAGCATGCCCGGCGTCGACGTCGTGCCGGCCGCGCAGCCGACGAGGGGGTGGCCCGCGGAGTCGTAGTTCTTCTCGATGGTCTTGCCGAGCCAGCCGTCCTGCTGCCGGCGCGTCGGGTCGCCGGTCTCCCACACGCGGATCGAGTCGAAGTGCGAGAAGCTCGGCGTGGGGTAGCCGACGCCCTGGACGATCGCGACCTTCCCCTGGTCGTAGAGCGCCTTGATGCCCTTGAGGTTCTGGTGCAGGCCGTGGTCCTTGTCGATCGGCAGCGCGGCGTCGGCCTCTTTGCCGAGGCTGGGGCGGAGGTCGCGGTACTTCGGGTCGCCGATCGGGATCACGGTCTGGAGCCCGTCGTTCCCGCCGCCGAGCTGGATCATGACGAGCACGCGGTCGTTCGTGACGCCCGCGCCCTTCGCGCTGTAGACGGCCTTCGCGAACACATCCGGCACGGCGGCGTACCCGGCCGCGAGGCCGCGCGCGCCGGCGCCGAAGATGAGGCCTTGCCTCATGAAGTCGCGGCGCGAGATCTTGTCGATGCCGACGTTCTGCATGCTCATGTCGATCTCCTCATCCGCTCGGTCTCGCCCGTGCGTCGCGAGACGCCGATCAGGTACTCGCTTCGTCGCGGCAACGCCGCTCGTCGCTCGTTCACTTGAGCTGGAACTCGGGCGAGGCGAGCAGGATGAGCCAGCGGGTCGGGTCATCCGACGCCGAGTTCAGGAGCTGCGCGGTCTGCTCGCTGACGATGCCGTCGAGGTGGGTCTGGTGCGCGTTGCCGAACGCCGGCAGCTTCTGCAGGCCGCCGAGCGTGGTCACGACGAAGTTCACGCGCGTGAGGACGTTGTTGCTCGAGACCCAGGAGGCGTTGCTCGGCCAGCCGCCGACCTCCGGTGGATCGAACAGCGCCTGGCCCATGGCGGAACCCGACTGCGCGATCGCGCGCGAAAGCTGCGGCGCTTCGAGCGCGCGCGCGATGTGGACCATCACCTCGGTCGGCGACTTCACCAGCGACCGGTACGCGGCGGGCTGCGTGAACTCGGCGCTCATGAACACGTCGCGCATGAGCGTCTTGATGTCGAAGCCGCTCTTCTTCCAGCCGGCCGCGATGCGGGCGACGTAGGCGTCCGGCGGATCCTGCATGACGAACTCGCGGAGCACCTTGCGCGTGATGTACGGCGCGACCGAATCCTGCTGCGCGATCCGGTCGAGGACCGCGTTCGTGTCCCACTGCTTCGTGACGCCGAGGAACGCGACGCTGCCGCGATACGCGCGCGCCTGTTCGAACACGCCGGTCTGGACGGTGTCGGCGACGAGGTTCCGCGGTGCCGGCCGGCCCTGCTGCTTGGCGCGCGCGATCTGCGCGTCGACCATCGCCTGGGTCAGCGGCTCGCGCCACCCCGCGAGCGCCTTGGCGCCTGCCCGGACGTCGTCCTCGGTGAAGGTGCCGACGCCCATCGTGAACAGCTCCATGACCTCGCGCGAGTAGTTCTCGTTCGGTGCTCTGCCGGTGCTCTGCCCGAGGTCGAGGTAGCGCAGCATGCCCGGATCGACGGTGACTTGATAGAGCATGTCGCGGAAATTGCCGAGGGCGTTCTTGCGCCAGGTGAGGTTCTGCCAGTAGATGTACGGCGACTGCGTCGTGACCTTGCGGAAGTCGCTGGTGAAGTGACCGTGCCAGAAGTAGGTCATCCGTTCCGCGAACGGCGTCGGCGTCGTCAGCATGTGATCGAGCCACCACGCCTGGAGCGCGACCACGTTGAGCGGCTTGTCCTGCGACGCGGTCTGGGCACCGGCGAGCTCCTTCGGCATCGCGGTCGGGGTCTCGATGAGCTTGTCGACCGTCCGCTTGAAGCCGTCGCTCGTCGCGGCATCGAGCTGCGCCTTCGTCATGCCGAACGTCGTGCGCCGGAGGAGCTGCGCGACCTGGGCTTCGGGCTTGTCGAGCGGGCTGACCCAGTCCTTCGTGTTGACGATCGGCGCGGAGGTCGGGTCCACCAGCGCGAGCGGATCGGGACCGATCTTGTGCAGCCCGAGGACTCGCGAGACGGCGAGCCCGCCGGCTGCCGCGCCCGCGCCGAGCACGACGGTCCGGCGGCTGATCCGGCCCGGACGCTGGGAGGCCCGCTTCGGCTCGTCCATTGCTGTATGTCCTATCGCAAGCGGCCACCCCCCGGTTGCGGGAACCGGTCTCCAGTCGGTAAAGACGGTGTGAAATCGGCCCCCGGGACGTCCGGCTAGGTCTCGATCGCCTCGAAAGACGCTCGGATCCGGTCGGCGTAGCCGGCGGCCTCCGCGTCGTCGGCGTACGACCGGCGCCGCCAGATCGGGCGGGGAGAGAAGAACCCGTCCCCCTCGGTACGGGGCACGACGTGGACGTGGACGTGCGGGACGCTCTGACTCACGCGGGTGTTGGCGGCGATGAACGACCCGTCCGCGCCCAGCGCGCGCTGCACCGCGATCGACGCGCGACGGACGACCTCGAACAGCGGCCCGACGAGCTCCGGCGGAAGGTCGTCGAGCGTTGCCACGTGCGCCCGTGGGACGACGAGCGTGTGCCCGAGGAACAGCGGGCTCCGATCCAGGAACGCGGCGACGCGATCGTCGCGATGGACGATGTTGCCGGGCAGGTCGCCGGACGCGATGCGGCAGAAGACGCAGCCGGTCATGCGCCGATGCGCTCGGAGAGGAGCGCCCGCTCGGCCGGGTTGTCGGTGAGCGCGAGCGCGCGGCGGTCGGCCGCGCGGGCGTCGGCCGCGCGGCCGAGGTCGCGGAGCAGGGCGGCGCGGGTCGCGTGATACAGGTGATAGCGGGCGAGCTCGCCGTCCAGCGCCTCGACCTCCTCCAATGCGCGCGCGGGTCCAGCGACGTGCGACAGCGCGATCGCCCGATTCAACCGCACCACGGGCGAGCCGGTCATCCGGACGAGACCCTCGTAGAGCATGAGGATCTGCGTCCAATCGGTCTCGTTCCACGAGCGCGCCTCGGCGTGACACGCGGCGATCGCGGCCTGTACCTGGTACGGACCGGTGCGGCGCATGCGCCCGGCGCGCCCGAGGAGCGCCGTGCCCTCGGCGACCGCGCGCGGATCCCAGCGCGATCGATCTTGGTCCGCGAGCAGGACGAGCCGGCCGTCGGGCGAGAACCGCGCTGCGGCGCGGGCGAGCTGAAGCGTCATGAGCGCGAGCAGACCGATGGCCTCCGGCTCGTCGGGCATGAGACGGACGATGAGCTGCGCGAGCCAGCGCGCGTCGTCGGCGAGATCGCGACGCTCGCCCGCCGCGCTTGCCACGTAGCCCTCGTTGAACATCAGGTAGAGCACGCCGAGGATCTCGGCGACCCGGTCGGGGAGCTCCTCCGCGTCCGGCACGCGCATCGGGATCGCCGCTTCGGCGATCTTCCGCTTCGCGCGCACGAGCCGCTGCGCGATCGTCGCTTCGGGCGCGAGGAAGGCGCGTGCGATCTCCGCGGTCGTCAGGCCCACGACGCTCCGCAGCGTGAGCGCGATCTGCGACTCGCGCGGCAGGGCGGGGTGGCAGCAGGCGAAGATCAGCTCGAGCCGCTCGTCGCCGAGCGCAGACCCATGGTGCATCGGCTCCTCCTGCAGCTGCGCCAGCTTGTCGCGGTAGCGGGCCTCGCGACGGAGGCGGTCGATGCCCTTGCGCCGCGCGGTCGTCATGAGCCACGCGCCCGGCGTGTCCGGGATCCCGTCGCGCGGCCAGTGCTCGAGCGCCGCGACGAGCGCGTCCTGCACGAGCTCCTCGGCGAGATCCCAGTCGCCGAGCGAGCGCACGAGCGCGGACAGCAGCCGTCCGTGCTCCTCGCGGAAGACGCGCTCGAGCGCTTCCGCTCTTAGCGCTCCACCAAGGGCCGGATCTCGATCGCGCTCAGCACCGGCCAGGTCTTCGCCATCGCGATCGCCTCATCGAGGTCCGTGACGTCGACGAGCGCGTACCCGCCGATCGCCTCCTTGGACTCGCTGAACGGGCCGTCGGTCACGGTGATCTTCCCGTTCCGCCGGCGGATGGTCGTGGCGGTGTTCGTGCCTTTGAGCTCCTCGCCGCCGATGATCTTCCCGCTCGACCGGTGCTCCTCGAACCACGCGCCGATCCGGGCGTAGGCCGCCTGGATCTCCGGCTTGCTCGGATCCCAGCTCGAGTCGTCGCTGATGAACATGAGCATGTATTTCACGTGCGATCCTCCGTCGACGCGCATTCTTGCTCGTACGACGCTCGGACCGCGCCAGGATCGACGGACCTCCGGAAAACACGGATCCCGGGCGTTGAGGCCCGGGATCCGCGACGAATGCCGATCGAGCGCGATCTAGGCCGGCGTGACGTTCTGCGCCTCTTCCTTGTTGTTGCGCGAGCTCACACCCTTCTCGTAGGTGACCGCCTGACCGACCTGAAGCCGGTCGAATCCGCCGCCCGCCACCTGGGAGCGGTGGAAGAAGAGGTCCGTGCCGTCCGCCTGCGCGATGAAGCCATAGCCGCGATCCGTGAGGGTCTTGATGGTGCCGTTCACTTTCGACTCCGTTCTTACTTGGGACGCGTGTACGGCCCACAGTAGCCCCCCTGTTACAGCCCGTCACGCCGGGCGATCCTGGCACAACGGTTGCTCCGTCACCCGGCATGGCCGACCTCGTGTCCTTCGTCTGCGTCCGTGCCGACCACCAGTGGGGCACGGCCGACGCCGGCCGGGTGCACGCGAAGGACGGCGGCCTGGGGTGGTGCCCCGACGCGTCGCTGGACGCGCACGAGCACCACGAGTGGCGGGCCTGCGAGGCCGCGCCGCTCGCGGCGGCCGCGGGCCTCGCGGCCCATCTTGGGACCGTGGAGTCGGCGGTCTCCTAGCGGCCGAGCGCGATCCCGACCGCGCCGCCGACCACGATCATCGTGGCCGGGTGGAGCTTGCCGTGGATCGTGACGACGACGGTCACGACCACGAGCGCGAGCTGCCACACCGCGGTGCCGCTGCCCCCCACGATCGTCACGCCCGTCGCCAGCAGCAGGCCCGCGGTCGCGAGCGACACGCCGCGCACGAGCCCGCCGAACCACCGGGAGAGCAGCCACCGGCGCGCGAGCGCGGTCGCGGGCAGCATCGCGAGCGGGGCGAGGCTCGCGCCGATGAGCGCGTAGAGCGCGCCCGCCCATCCCGCGACGATGTACCCGAGGCTCACGATGTACAGGCCATTCGGTCCCGGCGCGAGCCGGCCGACCGCCAGGGCCTGGATGATGCCGGCGTCGGTCACGTACCGGGGTACGAGGTCCGCGCGCAGCAGCGGCAGCGACGCCAGCCCGCCGATGGCGAGCGCCGAGGACTTGAGGAAGATGAGGAAGAGCGACAGCTGTTCCGGCATCAGCTCAGCGGAGCGTCGCTCGACGTCGGCCGCTCGCGGCCCAGTGCGGCGGCGCCGAACAGGCCCGCGACGAAGATCACGACGATGGTCTGCGCCAGGCCGCCCAGCAGGACGGCGAACGCGGCGGCGATGACGGCGACGTCGAGGAGCGCGAGACGCCCGCGCTGCAGCACCGGGCGCGCGAGCGTGAGCGCGAGGCCGATGGTCATCCCGCCCGCGACGGGTCCGATGCCCGCCAGCGCCGCGATGGTGAGCGGCTGCTGCGCGACCTCGCCGAGGAACGCGGTCGCGATCGCCGTGATGATCGCCGCCGGCACCATCATCCCCGCGACCGACACGATCACGCCGCGGGCGCCGGCGATCCGGCGGCCGAGGAGCCCGGCGAGCGCGACCAGGTGGATGCCGGGACTCAGCTGGGACAGGGCCCACGCCTCGTTGAACTCGCGCGGGCTGATCCAGCTCTTCCGCTCGACGAGGATGCGCCTGATCAGGAACAGCGTGCTCGTCCCGCCGCCGACCGATTGTGTGCCGATGTCGAACCAGGCGCGCGCGAGCGCGCGCGAGGACGGAAGTGGCTTCACAATCCGCATCCTACGGACGAGCTTGTGATCAGGTCGCTGACCCCGTCACGGATCGACGACTTCGCGCACGTGCTGAGGTCGAGCGGCTCCGGCTCGTCGTGCTGGGACATCTTCCCGCGGCTCACCGGAGTGGAACAGCGCGCCGCGGGCCTCGACGGTCCGGGCGCGAGGCGGCGCGCGAAGCTGACGGCGCTCGCGAAACGCCGCCACGCGCCGGGTCTTCTCGCGTACCGCGGGCGCGAGGCCGTGGGCTGGATCTCCGTCGGACCGCGAAGCACCTACCACCGCACCGCGAGCTCGAAGGCGACGCCCGCGGTCGACGAGCTGCCGGTCTGGGTGATCCCGTGCATGGCCGTGCGCCGGGAGGCGCGCGGTACCGGTGTCGCGACGGCGCTCATCCGCGCGGCGGTCGACCATGCGCTGGAGCGCGGTGCCCCCGCCGTCGAGGCGTACCCGCGCGCCGACGGCAAGCGGGTGCACGACGAGTGGGCGTTCTACGGGACCGAGGCGCTGTTCGAGAAGGCCGGCTTCACGAAGGTGCGCGGCGTGCTCCCGGTGCCGAAGGGCTGGACCCCGCGGGTCACGATGCGCGCGTCTAGGATGCCGCGAACGTGATGCGCTGGACCGCGCGCGACAGGCGTTCGCTGGGGATCGGTCTTGCGTACCTCGCGCCGTCGTTCGTCCTGTTCGCGGCGTTCGTCTTCCTGCCGCTGCTCAAGACCATCTACCTCAGCCTGTTCAACACCCGCGTGACCGGCGCGATCACCACGTTCGCCGGGCTCGACCACTACCTCGAGCTCGTCACGTCGCCGATCTTCCACTCCGGTCTTGTGGCGACCGCGCTGTTCGTCCTCTACACGGTCCCGGTCGGGATCGGCCTCGGCCTCGTGCTCGCCGTGCTGCTCAACCAGCGGCTCCGCGGCATCAACGTGTTCCGCACGATGATGGCGAGCTCGATCGCCATCTCCGCCGCCGTCGGCTCGCTCATCTGGCTGCTGCTGTTCAACCCGAGCCTCGGGCTGCTGAACTTCGTGCTGTCGCTCGTCGGGGTCGCCGGGCCGCAATGGCTCATCGAGCCGGCGGTCGCGATCGTCGCGGTCTCCATCACGACCATCTGGCTGACCCTCGGGACGAACATCATCGTCATCCTCGCCGGGCTGCACGGCGTTCCCCAGGAGATCTACGAGGCCGCCGCGCTCGACGGCGCGCGAGGCATCCGGCTGTTCACGCGGATCACGATCCCGATGGTGTCGCCGTCCCTGTTCTTCCTGTTCGTCGTCGACACGATCGGCGTCCTGCAGACGTTCACGCAGATCCACCTGCTCACCCGCGGCGGTCCGGTCGATGCGACGCGCGCACTCGTGTACAGCATCTACCTGGACGCGTTCCAGAATTTCCAGTTCGGCTACGCGAGCGCGCAGGCCGTCGTGCTCTTCGGGCTCGTGCTCGTGTTGACCCTCATCCAATTCCAGGTGGTCGAGCGCCGGGTCCATTACCAGTGAGCGGGACCACCGCGACGCGCAGGCGTCCACTCCGCCTGCGGCTGATCGGTAACTACGTGCTGCTTGTGGCCGCGGCGGTCGCGGTCGCCTTCCCCCTGCTGCTGGCGCTCTCGTACTCCCTCATGAGCGAGTCCGAGATCGCGACCTTCCCGCCACCCGTCTTCCCCGCCGCTCCGACGCTCGGCAACTACGAGACCGTCCTGCGATCCATCCAGATCGGCCGGTACCTGCTCAACAGCTTCATCGTGTCGACGGCCGTGGTGATCGGGCAGCTCGTCACCGCGAGCCTGGCCGCGTACGCCTTCTCGTTCCTGGTCTTCCGCGGCCGCGCCGTCCTGTTCTTCGTGTTCCTCAGCACCCTGATGATCCCGTGGGAGGCCACGATCATCCCGAACTACATGACCATCCTGCAGCTCGGCTGGCTCGACACGTACCAGGGCCTCGCGGTGCCGTTCATGGCGACCGCCTTCGGCACGTTCCTGCTGCGGCAGGCGTTCCTGCAGATCCCGCGTGAGCTCTGGGACTCCGCGCGCATGGACGGAGCGAGCTCGTTCCGGTTCCTGCGCACGATGGTGATCCCGCTCTCGCGTCCCGCGCTCGCCACCGTCGCGATCTACGGATTCCTGTCGACCTACAACCAGTACTTCTGGCCCCTGCTCATCACGAACCAGACGCTCATGCGCACGACCCAGGTCGGGGTCGCGCAGCTACGCTTCGAGGAGTCGGCCCGCTGGGGTGTCATCATGGCTGGTGTCATCATGATCGCGGTACCGACGCTCGCGCTCCTGGTGGCCGGTCAGCGGCAGCTCATCCGCGGTCTCACCGCAGGGGCGGTGAAGGGGTAATTCGCGTAGGAGGGAACATGCGCAGATTCCTGGCGCTCGCGCTCATCGTCTCGTTCATCGCGGCGGCCTGTGGCGGCTCGAGTGGAGGTGGGTCGGATCAGTCCGCGCTCGCGCCGGGCAAGGACGTCAAGCCCGCGGCGAAGATCACCTGGTGGCACGCGATGACCGGCGTGAACGCCGACGCGCTCAACAAGATCGTCGACGGCTTCAACAAGAGCCAGAACAACATCAAGGTCGAGGCCGTCTTCCAGGGGAACTACGACGATCTGCTTTCGAAGCTGAACACCGCGCTCGCGTCGAACGCGGCGCCGGCCCTGGTCCAGATCTACGACATCGGGCAGGCCTACATGCGGGACTCCGGCGCGGTGGTGCCGATGCAGGCGTTCATCGACCGCGACAAGTTCGACACGTCGGACTTCGAGCCCGCGGTCATCAACTACTACAAGTACCAGGACCAGCTGCAGAGCATGCCGTTCAACGCGTCTTCGGCGATCCTCCTCTACAACAAGGACGCGTTCAAGACGGCCGGCCTCGATCCGGAGAAGCCGCCGGTCACGTTCACCGAGATCGCGGACGCCGCGAAGAAGCTGACGAAGAAGGACGCGAGCGGCAAGACCACGCAGTACGGCTTCGGCCCGTCGATCTACGGCTGGCTGTTCGAGCAGCTCATGGCGACGTCGGGTGCCCTGTACTGCGACAACGGCAACGGCCGGGACAACCGTCCGAACAAGGTCGTCTACAACTCCGCCGCCGGCAAGGCGATCCTCGACTGGTGGAAGGCCGGCGTCGACGGCGGCTACTTCCTCAACCCGGGTATCGACAACGCCGGTGCGACGAACGCGTTCAACGCCGGCAAGACGGCGATGTACATCGAGAGCACCGCCACCCTGCGCGGTTCGATCAACGCGGTCGCGGGCAAATTCCAGATCGGCACGGGCCTGTACCCGCGTCCCGACAGCAAGCCCAAGGAGGGCGGGAACATCATCGGCGGCGCGTCGCTCTACATCATGAAGAGCCGTCCCGCCGAGGAGCAGCAGGCCGCTTGGGAGTTCGTGAAGTACGCGATGTCCCCGGCGGTCCAGGCCCAGTGGCAGGCCGACACCGGGTACTACCCGATCGTCAAGAAGGCCTACAACGAGGGTCCGAGCAAGGAGTGGTCCACGAAGTACCCGCAGTTCCTCACGGCGATCAACGAGATCCGTGACTCACCGCAGAACCGGGCGACCAACGGGTGCGTCCTCGGCGTCATGCCGCAGGCCCGCGCCCGCACGCAGAAGATGATCGAATCGGTCCTCCTGGGTCAGGCCACGAGCCAGGTTGCGCTCGACGCGGCCGTCAGCGAGGTGAACGACGCGATCGACAAGTACAACAAGGCGAACAAGTAGCTACACGAGAGGAGACGGTGCGGTCGCTCGGCGACCGCACCGTCGATCTCCTCGTCATCGGCGGGGGGATCGTCGGGGCGGGCATCGCGCGCGACGCCGCCCTCCGCGGCATGTCCGTGGCTCTCGTCGAGCAGGACGACCTCGCCTCGGGCACGAGCTCGCGACCGACCCGCCTGATCCACGGCGGGCTTCGCTACCTCGAGCTGTTCGACTTCGGCCTCGTCCGCAGCGACATGCGTGAGCGCGAGACGCTCCTCCGCATCGCGCCGCACCTGGTGTTCCCGCTCCCGTTCCTCATGCCGCTCTACCGGCGCAGCCCGTTCTACCGGCTGAAGCTGCGAATCGGGATGTTCCTCTACGACCTGCTGTCGCTCGACAAGAGCCTCCCGAAGCGCGAGCGCCTCGGCCGCGCCGGCGCGCTGGCCGCGGAGCCGAACCTCGATCCGGACGGCCTCGGCGGTGCGTGGCGGTTCTATGACGCGCAGGTGCCGTTCGTCGAGCGGCTCGTGGTCGAGAACGCGATCGATGCCGCCGGCCACGGTGCGCTCATGCTGAATCACGCGCGCGCGATCGCCTACCTGCGCGATGGGGCTGCCGTCACCGGCGCGTCGGTGCACGATCTGATCGGCGGCTCGACGCTCGCCATCCGCGCCCGACTCACCGTGAACGCGACCGGGCCGTGGCTCGACGCCACGCTCCGATCGCTGCGGCCTGCGGCCCGGCCGCTGCTTCGGCTCACCAAGGGGACGCACCTGGTCGTCCCGCGGGTGACCGAGCAGGCCCACGTGCTGTTCGCCAAGCGCGATGGCCGGCTGTTCTTCGTGCTTCCGTGGAACGGCTACACGATGGTCGGGACGACCGACACCGACTACGAGGGCGACCCGGCGGCCGCCGCGGCGAGCGCCGCGGACGTCGAGTACCTTCGCGCGGAGGCGAGTCACGCGTTTCCGCGGGCCGCATTCGACCGCATCCACTTCACCTGGGCCGGCGTCCGGGCGCTCGTTCGCGAGGAGGGCGTCGCCGAGGGCGAGGTGTCCCGCAAGCACAAGCTGTACGACCACCGGCGCCGCGACGGTATCGACGGCGCCGTGTCGGTGATCGGCGGAAAGATCACCGCGTACCGCTCGATCGCGGAGGAGGTGACCGACCTCGTCGCGCGGCGGCTCGGGGTGACCGCGCGCTGCCGGACCGCGGAGCTGCCGTTACCCGGCGTGACCGCCGACGCCACCGGCGGCGAGGCGCTGTGCGCGCATGCTCCGACCACGCGCGCGGACATCGAGCGCGCGGTGCGGTCGGAGTGGGCGATGACCCTCGCCGACGTGCTGTTGCGGCGCACCGCGATCGGGCTGGCCGCGTGCCAGGGCCTGGACCACCTCGAGGCGATCGCGGAGCTCGTGGGCGGCCTCCTGGGCTGGGACGCCGGCCGCCGCGAGGCCGAGGTGGCCGCGTACCGGCGCGAGATCGAGCCGATGCGCCGGTTCTCCACCCCGTGAGCGCGATCCTCGCGCTCGATCAGGGCACCACCGGATCGGCGGCGCTCGTGTTCGACGAGCAGGGGCGCGTCCGCGGCTCGGCGGACCGCGAGATCGCGCAGCACTACCCCGCATCTGGCCACGTCGAGCAGGACCCCGACGAGCTCTTCGCGAGCGTCGTGGCCGCCGGGCGGGAGGCGCTCGCCAGGGCCGCCGTCGCCGCCGGAGAGGTGACGGCCATCGGGGTCGCGAACCAGCGCGAGACCACGGTCGTGTGGGAGCGTGCCACCGGAAGGCCGATCCACCGCGCCGTGGTGTGGCAGAGCCGCGCGAGCGCCGCGATCTGCGAGCAGCTGCGCGCCGCGGGGTGGGAGACGAAGATCCGGCAGCGCACCGGTCTCGTGATCGACGCGTACTTCTCGGGCCCGAAGGTGCGCTGGATCCTCGATCAGGTCCCCGGTGCGCAGGCCCGCGCACGAGCAGGTGAGCTCCTCTGCGGCACCGTGGAGACCTGGCTCGTCTGGAAGCTCACCGGCGGACGAGCGCACGTGACCGACGTGTCGAACGCCTCGCGCACGCTGGTCTTCGACATCCATCGCGCCGCCTGGGACGACGAGCTGCTCGCGGCCCTGGACCTGCCGCGCGCGCTGCTGCCGTCGCCGGTGCGCTGCAGCGGCGTGGTCGCCGAGGCGGACGCGACGCACTTCGGCGCCGCGATCCCGATCGCGGGGCTCGCCGGCGACCAGCAGGCCGCGCTGTTCGGGCAGGCGTGCTTCGACGCCGGTCAGGCCAAGAACACCTACGGGACCGGATGCTTCCTGCTCGCGAACACCGGAGACCGGCCACGCCCGACGGCAGGCGGGCTGCTCGCGACGATCGCGTGGGATACCGGCGCGGGGCTTCGCTACGCCATGGAAGGGAGCGCCTTCGTCACCGGCGCCGCGGTCCAATGGCTGCGCGACGGCCTCGGGATCATCCGCGATGCCGCCGAGAGCGAGGCCCTGGCGCGGTCCGTCCCGTCCGGTGACGGCCTGTACCTCGTGCCCGCGTTCACCGGCCTGGGCGCGCCGCACTGGGACATGTACGCGCGCGGCCTGCTGATCGGCATCGAGCGCGGCACGACGCGGGCGCACATCGCGCGCGCGACGCTCGAGAGCATCGCGTACCAGACGCGCGATCTCGTCGAGGCGATGCGCCTGTCCGGCCAGCCGATCGAGGTCCTGCGGGCGGACGGCGGCGGGACCGCGAACGCGTTCCTCATGCAGCTCCAGGCCGACGTGCTCGGGGTGCCGGTCGAGGTCGCCGCGGTGCGCGAGACGACCGCGCTCGGCGCCGCGTTCCTGGCCGGGCTCGGCACCGGCGTGTGGCGGTCGACCGCGGAGCTCGCGACGCGTCGCGGCGTCGCGGCGCGCTTCGAGCCCGCGATGGGGACGGACGAGCGCGACAGCCGCTACGCCGGATGGCTGCGCGCGGTGGAGCGCTCGCGCGGCTGGGTCAGCCCTTCGGGACCCGCTCCGGCCAGTTCGACATGATGCCGTCCACGCCGAGCGCCGCGAACGCGGCGATCTCGGCCTCGTCGTTGACGGTCCAGGGGTGCACCCGCAGCCCCGCGGCGTGAGCCGCGTCCACGAGCTCGCGCGTCACGTACGCGCGGTTCGGATGGAGCGCCCAGAGATCGAGGGCGCGGGCGCTCGCGAGAAGCGCGGGGCGATCGGGCGAGTCCGCGAAGATGAACGCCCGGCGCACCGGCGGCGCCGCGTCGCGCGCCGCCGCGAGCGCGGCCCACCAGAAGCTCGACACGTACGCGTCCGGATCTGCCCGCGCCGCGAGGCGGCGGGCGACCGCGGTCCCGGTCGCCGCGGCGCGCGCTTCGTCGCGCTCGCATTTGAGCTCGACGTTCACGCCGACGCGTCCGCGGCAGAGGTCGAGGACCGCATCGAGCGTCAATGACGCGTCGTCCCCCGGCAGATCGTGCGAGATGAGCAGCCGGCCGTCGGGCCCGAGCCACACGTCCGTCTCGACCTCGTCGCAGCCGAGCTCGACCGCCTTCTCGAACGACGCGATCGTGTTCTCCGGGGCGTGACCCATCGCGCCGCGGTGGCCCATCCGACGCATCAGCCGACGACCTCGGCCCGGCGCGCCGCGGCCCGCTCGACCAGACCCCACCGGGACCGCTCGAGCTCCTCGACCTGCAAGCCGGCCGCGCGCATCCACGCGAGCGGCTCCCGGAGCAGATGGTCGCCCGCGAAGCGCACGAGGACCGGATCGAGGATGTGCTGCACGAGGCGCACCGGCCAGGCGGGGCTGCGGACGTGATCGAGCACGAGGAACCGCCCGCCCGGACGGAGGACGCGTCGAGCTTCGGCGACCGCCGCGGATGGGTCGGGGATCGTGCAGAGCGCGAGGGTGCTCACGACGGTGTCGAACGACGCGTCATCGAACGGCAGCCGGGTCGCGTCGGCGAGCCGGAGCTCCACGATCATTCCGAGCGCGTCGGCGCGCCGACGCGCGAGCTCGAGCATGGCCGGGCTCAGGTCGATCCCGGTGAGGCTGACGCCGGCCGGGTAGAAGGGCAGGTTCCGGCCCGTGCCGATCGCGACCTCGAGGACCGCGCCCCGCGCGCGTTCGCAGACCCAGGCGCGGCCATCGCCGAACAGCAGGCCCTCGACGAAGCCGAGCTGCCGGTCGTACCCCGGGGCCATCCGCTCGTAGATCCGCCTGATCCGCTCGGTCTCGGTGGCCGTCGGTCCGGCCGGCGTCCGTTGCACGGCGTCATTGTCGTGGGTCAGCGGCGGCGAAGGAGCGACAGGCCGACCCCGCTCGCGATCTCGTCGAAGCCCTTCGCGAGCATGGCCGCGCGCGCGGCGGCGAAGCGCGCCGGGTCACGGTTCAGGTCCGGGTCGGCCCAGTCGAGGATGACGTAGCCGGCGTCGCAGGGCTCGAGACCGGCGAGGTGGTAGTTGAACCGGCGCTCGCCGACCTGGGTGATCCAGAAGTCGGTCGAGGCGATCGCCGCGTCCGGCGCGAGCGCGTGGACCTGGGCCAGCAGCGCGTCGTAGCGCGGCTCGCGGGCGAACATCGAGGCGCCGGACGGCGCGCGGTCGGGGTTGCCACGCAGGTACGCGTCCTGGAACTCGCGCGAGAACGGCCAGCCACCGAACACGAGGCAGAAGAACACCGTGACCATCAGCGCGGCGACCGTGAAGCGCGGCCGCCACACCGGCCCGAGGCGCGCGAAGCCGACGATGGATGCGCCGAGCGCGAGCGGGATGATCGGGGCGCCGTACTGGTTGTGCAGGGTGTGCTCGCCGCCGTAGTCCGAGAGCAGCAGGTACCCGAGCGGCACGAGCGACGGGATGACCGCCCAGCGCGACCGGAAGGCCAGCAGGGCCCCCGGGCCGAACAGGCTCAGCACGAACACGATCTTCGAACCGATCTCGCCCTCGAGCAGGACCGAGATCGCGCGCAGCGGATCGAACGCGAGGGTCCGCGCGATCTCGCCGACGGAGCCGCCGAGGCTCGCGTACCGATCCAGGTACTGGTAGGCCGCGCCGGCGAACGCCGGAATGAGCACCGTCATGGTGACGACGAACACCGCGGCGCTGCCGAGCCCGACCAGGGCCGCACTCCGCCAGCGCCCCTGGAACGCGAGCGCGACGCCGAAGCCGACGCCGATGAGCGCGACCTCCTCCTTGACCGTGAACGCGACGAGCAGCGCGAGGATCAACGGCAGCGTCCGGCGCGTGACCAGGAAGTACATCGCGAGCCCGAGGGGGAGGACCGCGAGCGCGACCTCGTGGAAGTCGTACAGCGTCACGAACGCGAGCGGCGCGCTGAACACGTACGCGAGGACCCAGATCAGGCGCTCGATCCCCGGCGGGAGCAGCCGCTTGGCGAGGAGGTAGACCGGCCAGGCGCCGGAGGCGAGCGCGACCGTCTGCGCGACGAGCAGCGTCTCCGGATGCGGGGCGAACCAGTAGAGCGGGACGAGCGCGATGAGGATCGGCGAGAAGTGGTCGCCGAGGAACGAGTGGGCCGTGCACCGGTCGAGGCTCAGGGTCGATTCCATGAAGCGGCCCTGCGAGGTGTTCCACACGACCTGATCGAACACGCCGAGGTCGAGGCCGGTCGAGTGGAACGACCACTGACGGACGAGGGACAGCGCGCCGAAGACCAGCCCGTACGCGGCCACGAGGCCGAGCGCGATCCGGCCCTCGCTCCGGGCAAGCCGGTCCAGGAGTGGGGCATACCGTCCGGAGGGCACGACGAAACGCTACAAGAGCGGCAGGTCCCGCGCTCCCAAGATCCGCGCTAGCGTCTATCGCGATGAAGAACGGCGCGCCGCTCCTGCTCTTCGGCGACTCGTACCGCTTCCCGGACATCTACCACTCGATCCGGTTCCTGGCGCCCGATCCGCAGATCGTCCTCGAGCAGGACGGCGAGATCGTCATGCTCACGAACGCGCTCGAAGAGGCCCGCGCGCGCAAGCAGTCGCGCGCGACGAAGATCGAGAATGTCGACGACTACGGCGCCCGCGAGCTACGCGCGACCATGAACCCGATCACGGAGGCGACCGCGGCGGTCATCGAGCGGTTCCTTCTCGCGCACGCAGCGACGCGGATCTCGGTGCCCCAGTACTTCCCGGTCGGCCTCGCCGACCGGCTGCGCGCGAAGGGGATCGACCTCGCGGTCGTCGAAGGCCTCGAGCTGCGCCGGCGAGCGAAGCGCGACGACGAGATCGCCGCGCTCGCAGCGACGCAGCGGGCGACGGAGGAAGCCTGGCAGCTCGGCGTCGACGCGATCGCGACGGCCGACGTGCGCCCGGACGGCACGCTCGCCCTCGACGGCGCGCCGCTCACCGCGGAGCGCGTGCGGTCGATCGTGGAAGGCGCGCTGCTCGAGCGCGGCTGCCTGGCCGAGTCGACGATCATCGCGCCGGGGACCCAGGCCGCGGACCCGCACCAGACCGGGAGCGGACCCATTCGGGCGCGCGAGGCCGTCGTGATGGACATCTTCCCGCAGCACAAGGAGACCCGGTACTTCGCCGACATGACCCGCACGATCTCGAAGGGCGCTCCGTCCGCCGAGCTCGTGAAGATGTACGAGGTCGTGATGCGCGCGCAGGACGCCGGCATCAAGGCGCTGCGGCCGGGCATCACGGGCCGCGAGGTGCACGAGCTCGTCGAGGACCTCATCTTCGCCGCCGGCTACGACACGCTGCGCGAAGGGCAGAAGCACGATCCGAACGATCCGGTGACCCGGGGGTTCATCCACGGGACCGGACACGGCGTGGGCCTCGAGATCCACGAAGCGCCGAGCATCGGCCGCGCCGGGTCCTCGCCGCTGGCGATCGGTGACGTCGTGACCGTCGAGCCGGGCATCTACGACCCGGCCTTGGGCGGCGTGCGGCTCGAGGACATGCTGGTCATCACCGCGAAGGGGTCCCGGAACCTGACGCGCGCGCCGCGTCAGCTCGTCGTCTGAGCCCGCTCCTCTACGGCGTCGGCGCCGCGGTCGGCTGGGGCCTCGCGGACTACGCCGGAGCGCTCTCGACCCGCCGGCTCGGCGTGTTCCAGGCGATGCTCGGCATGCAGCTCACCGGCACCCTTCTGTACGCGGCGGCGCTCGCCGCGGTCGGCCGATTCCCGCACCTCGGCCTCGAGCAGCTCCCGCTCGCCCTCGCGCTCGCGACACTCGGCCTCACCGGGCTGCTCCTGTTCTACAAGGCGCTGGCCCTCGGGCCGATCGCGATCGTGAGCCCGATCGGCGCGGCGTACGTGATGGTCACCGTGCTCCTGGTCGTCGTGTTCCTCGGCGAGCGCCTCTCCAGCGCGCAGACGGTCGCGATCGGCGTGACGACCATCGGCATCATCGCCACCGGCACCGACGGCCGCAGCCTCCGCGCGGCGCTCAGCCGGCCGAAGCCGGGAGTGTGGCTCGCGATCGGCGCGATGCTCGCGTTCGGCGGCTGGGCCGCGCTCATGGCCTACGCGACGCGCGAGCACGACGGCCTCGCGATGATCCTGATGCAGCGCATCGTGAGCGTGGCCGCGTCGATCGCGATCCTGATCGCGCTGCGGCGGCCGGCGCCAGGCCGGATCAGCGCGGCAACGCTCGGGATCGTCGTGGGCTCGGGACTCTTCGACACGCTCGCGAACGTCTTGTATGTGCTCGGCGTTCAGGGCGGCTACGCCTCGATCGTCGCCACCGGGAGCGGCGTCTACCCGATCATCCCCGCGCTCCTTGCGATCACGGTGCTGGGCGAGCGGCTCGCGCCGAATCAGTACGCCGGAGTGGTCGTGCTGCTCGCCGGGCTGGTCGCGCTCGGAGCCGCCGGCTCCTAGCTCGTGCCCCCGCTCCGGATGAAGCTGTCGGCGGCGATGCGCTGAGTGTCGGTCGCGCCGTTGGGATCCGCGGCCACCGGCTTGTCCGGCACGACGCCCCTGCCCGGCCCGTTCAGGGGCTCACCGGTCTTCGCGTCCTCCATCCGCGCGATGGTCACGAGCAACAGGCCGCCGTCGGGGAGCTCGCGCGGCTGCCCGATCCCGACGCAGCCCGCGGTCCGCTCGCCCATGACCGTGCCGACGCCGTTCGCGCGCACGCCGGCGGCGATGATCTCGGCCCCTGACGCGGAGTTCTTGTTCACCAGCACGACGAGCGGCTTCGGGTCGTCGATGTAGAAGCGGTCGTTCGTCTTGAGCGGCGAGCGGTTCCCGTCGCGGGTGACCTGATAGACGATCGTCGCGTTCTTCATGAAGATGCTCGCGATGTCGACGGCCGCGGAGAGGTCGCCGCCCGGGTCATTGCGCAGGTCGAGCACGCGCCCGACGACCCCGGCGGCATTCTGCCGCTTCACCGCGTCCGCGACCTGGTTCGACACGTCGCCGTTCAGCTGCGATACCGAGATGTAGCCGACATTGCCCTGGTCGGTCTGATCGATCACCCGTGGCGGCGTGAGCTTGGCACGGACGATCGAGATCGGCGTGTCGACCCCGCTGCGCACGAACACGATCGCCACCGTCGTGCCCTCGGGGCCCTTGATCTTGTTCGCGACCTCTTCGGAGGTCAGCCCGAGCATGTCCGCGCCGTTCACGGTCTTGATCTTGTCGCCCATCTTCACGCCGGCCTTCTCGGCCGGGCTGTTCGGGAAGACCTGAGCGACCTCGACGAGCTCGTTCGGTCCGGGCGATGTGATCGACGCGCCGATGCCGGAGTACTCCTGCGGCGGGGCGTTGAAGCCCTTGGCCCGCGTCGGGTCGAGGTAGTACGTGTGGCACTCGTTCATCGACCGGGCCATGCCGTCGGTGGCCTGCTGCTCGACGAGCTTCGGGTCCTCCTTCGGGTTCGCGGCGAGCACCGCGTTGAGCGACTCGGCGAACTTCGCGAAGTCGGACTGCGGATTGTTCGTGAACGTCGGCTTCGTCACCTGCGGTGACGGGTCGTTCATCTTCACGAGCAATGCTGCGACCGCGTCGATCGCCGCATTGAGGAGCTGGCTCGAGCTCGGCTTGTCGACATGCCGCTCGATGAGGATGTTGAACGCCGCTTCGGCGGTCGGGAAGCTCGTCGACGGCCGCGCGACGGGCAGCTCCTGGATGGCCGAGCAAGAGGAGATGACGAGGGCGAGGATCAGGAACAGCGCGGGGCGGAAGCGGAGCATCGTCGTTCGAGTGTACGGGCGGGGCACCGGCGCGGACGACGGCTCTTAGGCAGGTCTTAGGAAGCTAGACCGGATCCTCGCGCATCAGCTTCCGCAGGCGACCGAGCGCTCGGAATTGGAGCGCGCGGATCGCGCCCTCGTTCTTGCCGAGGATCTTCGCGACCTCGCGGCTCGAGCGGTTCTCGACGAATCGCAGGACCAGGACCTCCTGCTGCTCGGTCGTGAGGTGGCGCACCGCGCCACGCAGCGCGTCGACGGCCTCGCCGTGGACCGCGCGCTCGTGGGCCGTGGGAGCGTCGTCGGAGAGGCCGAAGGCGTTGTCGATCTCGACGGTGGGCCGCTCGCGGCGGCGGCGGTCGGTGACCGCGTTGCGCGCGATCGTGTAGAGCCACGCGAGGAACGACTTGCCCTGCCAGCGGTAGCGGTGGATGTTCGCGAACGCGCGCGTGAACACCTCGCTGCACAGGTCCTCGGCGTCGGAAGACTCGCGGACGCGGTAGAGGAGATAGCGGTAGACGCTGTCCACATGGGTGTCGTAGAGCTCCGCGAATGCCGCGCGATCGCCATGGCGCGCACGGTCGATGACGTCGGGGACCGGCCCGAATGCGTCGAGGACGATCGCCGGAGCGACCGCGACGCTGTCGACGCGTTCCAGGGTCAGGCTCACGTGCGGCGTCCCCTTCCCGTTTCCCACTGGGTGCTGAGAGGACCTTACCGAGCGCGCCGCGGTACCGACAACCGCCTAGAGGTACCAAATGCGGGTCAGCGAACGGGGCATCCGTACCGCATTCCGTACGGCCGGGGCGGAAGGGCTCGGTCGGCCGCTACATCAGCTTCAGCAGTACGTCTGCTTCGCCCAGCTGAGCCAGGCCGCATAGAACGCGTCCGGACCTACCTGGAGGACCCGGGGGAGATTCACCTTCGCGTCCACGCCGGCCCGGTAAGCGGTCATGAGGTCCCAGTACGCGTTCGCGCCGCCGGTCTTGTAGACGTACTCGACCATCGTGTTCGCGAACGAGTAGTACTGGCCCGGCAGCTCCGGTGGCGTCTCCGGCGTCTGCAGCACGCCGTCCTCGAGCTGCTTGTAGCTGGGCGTCGTGGTGGTGCAGATCACGGTCTTCTTCGTCGTGAGGCTGCGCGATCGTGCGACGTAATCCGGCCATCCTTCGACGAGCCAGAACGGCATGCGCGCCGTGATGCCGGGGATGAACTGATCCTGCAGCCAGTGCAGCCCTTCGTGCCGGATGATGCTCGACGTCTGATCGGTCACCGACGCGAGGCCTGGCTTGAACGACAGCGCGTTGCTGAACAGGCGGATGAACGGATCGTTCGGCGTGTTCGTGAGGTGGAAGCCCGCGACACCGCAGCCGACATTGGGTCCGGCCGCGCCGCGCGTCGGGAAGATCCGCAGCCCGAAGGTCTGGCCGGTCGCGGTGTGCCCCTCGGCTTGCGCCAGGAGGAACGCGCGCGCGTCGTTGCCCGCGGTCGCGTACGTGTCGATCACG